>JBGTLY010000237.1:0-7468 GCA_041743865.1 Woeseiaceae bacterium | reverse complement strand
GGCCGGGATGTCAGCCATATCCGCGACGGCGTTAGCTTTGAGAAGCTTTTTTCTATCAGTGAATACACAGTGCAGAAGGCAGTCACGCGTCTGTCTCTGCTGCGCTGGGCTCTGTACCAGTATCTGATCGGCAATTCCGATGCGCACGGCAAGAACGTGTCGTTTTTTTGCCGTCCGGACGGGCTGGCACTCGCCCCCTTTTACGATCTCGTCAGCGTGGTCCAGTACGAGAGCCTGGACCACCAGATGGCGATGGCCTACGGCAATGAATTCAGGCTGCATGAAGTGAGCCCATTCGCCTGGGCTGACTTT
This sequence comes from Woeseiaceae bacterium, assembly GCA_041743865.1. Classification (GTDB taxonomy): domain Bacteria; phylum Pseudomonadota; class Gammaproteobacteria; order Steroidobacterales; family Woeseiaceae; genus UBA1847. The sequence goes on along the minus strand of JBGTLY010000237.1, from coordinate 7,156 downwards.
GCGCAGCGAATCGGCACGCCGAGGACATTGCTGGCCCGCGAGATGACCCGCATGGGCAAGATCGCACTCGAAGCGGCTCCCGCACAAGCTGCCGCGGCAGACTACATCGACGATGAGCGCGCTTTCGTCAAACGGATCGCGGCCTTCGTTCAGCATCAGGCACAAAGTTTGCTCGATCATGCGGCACCGATGCGAAAGGTCGACGCCAGCTTGCTGTAGTATCAGAGCTGATACACACTTTCGCCGCGGCCCATGGGCTAGATACTACGCGTTTTACCAGGCGTACTCGACGATCAGGCCGAGCAGCGGCAAAGTTTCCTCCTCCTCGTCGATAATCTCTCCCGTCAGGATGTTGAACTCGGGCTGCAGGCCAGCCGGACCGCCGTAAACGTTCAGCACGTCCGCGAACAGCACAAGATCCACCGGGCCGATCGGACGACGATAGTCGACGCGCACATCGAGTGAATGAAACGCATCGCCGCGATCTGCATTCAAATCGAATCGCTCTTGCGAATAGCGCACGGGCGGGTTCGGCGCCAGTACGTCATCGTGCACGATGTAGCGGTACGTTGGTTGCCCGGTGCCGTACTTCCAGCGTGCCCCTACCTGCCATCGCTCGTTGATCTCCCAGCGCCCGCCGACAGAGACGAAGTGCTCGCGGTTGAAGTCCCAGTCGTACTCGCCACGCCCGTCATTATCGTCAACCTCGTATCGATTCCAGGAATAGACGAAGTCGGCCGACCAGCCCTGATCGAACGTGCGCGTCAACACCAGGTCCACGCCTGTGTTAGTGCCCTCCCCATCATTTGAGATTCGACCGTTGGTGCGGCCGCTCTCCACGAGCCGGCTATCGAGATCCTGATAGTACGCCTCAACGAGCAGATTCAGGTTGTCGCTCAGGCGGTAGTCGAAGCCCAGGCTGAAATGCGCAAGCTCTTCGCTCTCGAGATCAAAGTTATCAGGGTCGGCCGCACGCGCGAGGTTGCTTGGCGGCTCATAGAAGATGCCAGCCGTTGCCGACAATCTCAGCCGGGGTGAAATCGTATAATTGAAGCCGAGTCGCGGTGACACAAGGTCCTCGTCACCAAAGCCATTGCGATCGTAGCGAATGCCCGCACGCAGATTAGCATCGCCCCAATCGAACACCTGCTCGCCGTAAACGGCGTAGTTGGTTTCACTTGCGCTATAGATCGAGTTGATCTCATCCGGTTGCAACACGATGTAGTTTGCGCCCGGGGGCCGCGGATCGTCGGACTCGTAGATATAGCGTATCCAGTCCTCCCGAAGCTCAGTCAAGTAGTCGAGATCCTTGTTCGTAAGGTGCAGCCCGGTACGGAACATCCCAAGGCGGTTCCCGAACGACACATCGCTGCGCCAGCCGAATTCCGACTCCTCTTCCTTCACGGTCAGGAGTTTCTCGCGCACCGGAACCTGGTCGGCTGGCGTACCCGGCGGCACCAGGTCCGGGAAGGCCTCGCCCTCGGACGACACGCGGTCGCTCTCACGGTAGTAGATACGGTTTGTCCATTCGCCATTGTCGCCAAACATCCGCCGCCAGGTGCCACCGATGAGCGCGAGGTCCTGGTCTTCGTTCTGCAACGTGACGTCCTCGATACCCTCGTCCTCCTCGGCGGCGAGGATGTGGTTAATGTCCCGCGTGTACTCCTCAGGCGCGTATATGGCGAGAAACTCGAACTCGTCGTCATCATCGAGACGTGTATGCGTCTTCAGGATCACGTCCGTGGAAATCGGCGCACCCAAAGACTCTTCACCAATAGTCTCGAAAAACTGGCCGAAGTCGAAGCGCCGCGCCTGCAGGAACATCGACGTGTTGTCGTGGAAGCCGCTGGGTCCCTCGTAAAGGAATTCGACGCCTGCGAGGTCGAGACGCAGACTGCCGACAGGCGACGGCGCGCCGTCCACGACCTCGAATTGCAGGAGCGACGCATTGCGGCCGCCGAACTCCGAGCTCCAGCCGCCAGGTGAGAACTCTGCCCCGGCAATGGCGTTGGGTGCAAAGATGGAGTAGCGGCCGCCATTGATGATTTCCTCCTCCTCGCCCAGCGTCTGCTCGAAGTGCACGACTTGCTGGAACGGGAAACCATCGACATAGATGAGGTTGCTCTTGGGGCCATGACCTCGCACCGAAAAGGCCGCAAACTCGCCGTTGGAGACGACCCCTGGCAGGCCGCTCAACGCGCGCATGACGTCACTGCCGCTGCCAGGCGCGTTACGCAGCTCGTCGCGGCCCAGAAATATGTTCGAGACGGCGCCGAAGGGGTCGGCCTCGCGTGCACGAGCGACAACGACGATCTCGTCCAGCGAGTCGGACACCGGCTGCAGTTCGAAGCGAAGACTGCCTGTCCGTTGTTCCAGAACCCGGACCGCGGGCTCCACGGCCGTGACGTATCCCGCCGATTCTGCACGCAATTCAAAAAAACCGTCTTCCAGGCTGTCGAGCAGCGCCCGGCCTTTATCTGTCGTTGCCGAGCTCACATCGCCGTCACGCGACTCGGCCGTAACCGTCACACCATCGACGGGCCGGCGCGTCACGGCATCGACGACCTCTACCGATATCGCGCCAACGTCGGCAACAGCGGGGGTTGCCGCAAGTAACAGCAAAAGGGCCTTTCGCATCCCGAAAACTGCTTGATGGAAACTACGTAACATGTCGAGACCTGGTGAGAAGTGGTGATTTCGAAGTCAATCTTGTTGCGCCTTGCTTGTTGCGCCCTGGCTCGCGCCAGGGCAGCCCCATAGGCATTCGAGCCGCTGGTACAATGGGACACTCATGGCACTCCTACACAGTTTACGCAGGCGATTCCTGGCCGGTTGTAAAGGTATGTAACAAGGCGAACGTGTGAGTTCTAACGGTAGCGTAGTGACTGTGAAAGAGATGTCGCCGAACCGTGAGCTTGCCGTCGATATGCGAAACTGACGACCGGTTGAAGAACGGCACGCGTCGCCGCCGAACTGCGAACGGGGTGGAGGGGATGCGGTCGTTCACGTTTTGATCACGTTGCGGCGACCGATTGGTCCGCCTTCGCGGCGCAAACTAGAACGTGTCGGCAACGTCCACACGAGGACGGCAACGATGACACAGGCTCTGCGTGCAAACTGTATCCGTGTACTGGTGGTCGAAGACAATCGGGACATCTGCGAGAACATAGGTGACTATCTCGGTGCCCTAGGCCATATCACCGATTTCGCACACGACGGTATCAGCGCAATGCATCTGGCGCTGACGGAACCGATCGACGTGATCGTTCTGGACCTCATGCTCCCAGGCATGGATGGCTTGACGTTTTGCCGGAAATTGCGCCTTGAGGCGAAACGGGATACGCCGGTCCTGATGCTGACGGCGCGCGATACGTTGCCGGACAAACTGGCGGGGTTTGATGCCGGCGCCGACGACTACCTGGTGAAACCGTTCGCACTTCAGGAGTTCCATGCGCGCCTCGTGTCCCTCTACAGACGCGGCCAGGCAAAGACCACGCAATTGTTGAGCGTCGGGGACTTGACGATGGACAAACAGACCCTCGAAATCCGGCGAGCTAGTCAAAAACTGAGTATTAACCCTGCGTGCCTGAAGATTCTGGAGCGGCTGATGGAAGCTTCACCCGCTGTTGTGGTGCGCGCCAGTCTGGAAACCCTGCTCTGGGGCGATGAGCGACCCGATAGCGATGCGCTTCGTTCCCATCTGTACAAGTTGCGCCAGGCTATAGATAAGCCCTTTGACCGGCAGCTATTGCACACCGTGCATCGCATTGGTTATCGGCTGGCAGAGTCGGACGACGATGTTCCGACATAGCCTGCGTACCCGCGTTGTCTTCGCGTTTGGATTGTTTGCGGCGCTGCTCGGCATCACCAGTGGATTCGGTACATTCGCGGCGATCGTAGTCACCGAAGACAGAATATTGGAGAAACAACTTCGCCTGTCTGTGACAGACTACATCGGCCGATCCGGGGTCGATCCCGACGCGCCGCTGCCGCACTCAGCTTATGTGAAGAGCTATCGCGAGCCCGTCGACCTGCCAACAGCGCTGCGCGATTGGGCGGCCGACATCCCCGATGACGGATACTACGAATTCCAGAGTGATGATTTGCATGTCGTTGTCGTCACCACCGGCGTACCTCCGAGACCCCTGTATGTGGTAGCCGACGTTTCCGGCATAGAGGCTTCCGCGACCGAAGAAGTGTGGTTGATCACTGGCTTGGTCACAATTGTCTCGATGTTGACCCTGCTGGCGATCGCCCTCGGTGCCTTTATCAGCCGTCGCGCCATCGATCCAGTAATACGCCTGGCCGAAGCGGTTGGCGACATAAACTCGGAACAGCTGTCGGACGACGATTGGCGGCGCGTCAAGGCTGAGTGTTTTCACGACGACGAGGTCGGGCTACTGGCAAGGACTATCGAGAAGACCCTGAAGCGCATTTGCGCGTTTATCGACCGTGAACGCTATTTCACGAATGCTGCGAGTCACGAACTGCGCACGCCGATAACCGTCATTAGAGGAGCGTTGGAGCTACTGGAGCAAGCAGAGCTCTCCAAGAATGCATCCCGGGCAATGGGACGCATCAAACGCGCAACGATCGACATGCAAACGACAATCGATATGTTCCTGTGCCTGTCTCGTGAATCCAATGACAGCAGTTACAGCGAATACTTCGAAGTCGGCCCCTTGGTTGACCGGGCGATCGAGCAACAGCGCCATCTGTTAGCCAACAAGGACATAACCGTCGACGTGAAGCGCTTGACTAACCCGAGTTTGCTCGGTCATCCGCAGGCATTCGCTATCGCAGTTGGCAATCTGGTACGCAATGCATTCGAACACACGCCCCCTAATCAAGGTCCGGTTAGCGTCCGTATCGATCAACACGAAGTGTCCGTCCGTAACCACAGCGGCTTGGAAGTTGACGATCCCGAGGAATTGAGTAAACGGCGTTCCCGCGGATCGGAGACGCAAGGGTTTGGACTCGGGCTTAGCATTGTCGAGCGACTCTGCGAGCACAACGACTGGACATTCACGCTGGACGTCAACCGCGGCGCGATCGACGCTTGTTTGTCATGGGAACCTGATCACTTGAACGTCGATGCGACTAGCCGGCGGCATCGTCTTGACGCCGAACGATCTGGCGAAGTTCATCGAATCCGTACTCACGGATGATTATGTCGAGCTCGATGAAACAGGAAGGCCACACAATAGGGCAGCATCATCGCAATCAATGTACCGACACCGGCCTTCGGCAGGTACTTGGCGGCGAAGGCCATGATCAGGCCGAAGTAACTCATCATTGGCGTGATGATGTTGGTACTGGAGTCGCCGATGCGGTAGGCGGCCTGGATGACTTCGGGGTTGTAGCCGATCAGCATCAGCATCGGTACAAAAATGGGTGCCGTGACGGCCCACTGTGCCGAGGCCGAGCCAAGCATCAGGTTGATGAAAGCGCAGATCAATATGAAGAAGAAGAAAATCAGCGGCCCGGTGAAGCTGATGGCCTCGAGGAAAGTGGCGCCGGTGACGGCAGTGACGGCACCGAGGTTCGTCCAGTCGAAAAACTTTACGAACTGCGCGGCAAAAAACACGAGCACGATATAGAGACCCAGCGTGCTCATGGCTTGGGCCATCCCGTCGATGACGTCGCGGTCGTTGCGCATGGTTCCGACGACGCGGCCGTAAACGAAACCAGGTACGAGAAAGAACACGAAGATCAGCGCGACGATGCCACGCAGGAACGGCGAGTTGCGAATTTCGCTGGTCTCCGGGTTTCGAAGAACTGCCCCTTCCGGGATCACGAGCCAGGCCAGGAGCAAAGCGAGCAGGAGTGCCGTGATGCCGGCTGCGATCAGGCCGCGCTTCTCTACGCGCGACAGCGGATCCAGACGGTGGCTGTCGTCGTCGTCGAACGCCGCCTGGGCCGGATCGTATTTACCGAGCCCGCAAGAAGCGGGCCATACGTCCCGGATTTTCTGTTGCGGAAGCATCCTTGCCGGACGTCACGTTGGGCTCTTTTCGTGAGGGCTCAGCGGGGGAGTATAGAACACGAGGTCGAGACCGTCCGCAGCGGTTAGTCTCGACGAGGCCTCAGGCGCAGCGCTTCCTCCAGCATTTCCAAAACAGCCCTGTCCTTTGGCCGATCCGTCACTTTCTTTTGCCGAATGAGCTCTTCCAAATCCAGGACTTTAAACCGACCAATGGTCATGGCGACTTCGGAAGACCGTTGGACTAAATCCTCGTATCGGTCGTTGTCGCCAATAAATCCCAGCAGGTCCAGCGGTCCCGCCAGAGTCAGAAGCAGAAGGTGCCCGCCCGCCAGGATATCCTCCCTGGTTGGCCGGATCGTCAATTGATGTTCCCGGTAGCGTGCATCGAGTTCCTCCAGCGCGAGCAACAAACGATGAGCATTGACATCACTGATCCGAAACACGGCGTCCAGATCAAATGTTGAAACAGGCGCACCGTGAATAACGGCTGCTACGCCGCCGACAACGATGTACTCGACTTCATGTTTGTTGAGGAGTTCGAGTATCTCGCGAAAGCTGGGAGTCATTGTGCGGGCGCAATGTGAGGAAGAAGTTGATTCTCGATTCCAGCTCGACCAGCCGTTGCTCGGGCGTTAGCGACGCGAACCAAACGAGCAAGGAACGATCGTGCGTCGCAGTGACGTTTGTGGTGGCATCAGGATCCTGCATCACCGGATTGTAACACCGGCGAACATCAATCGATTGCAGACGTAAGGCGTCAATGCCAGTCCTGCCGGCTGTCAATGGGACGAACGTCTATACAGTCGCGGCCATGGGCCGCTCCTACATCAGCGTATGCACTCAATGCCAGGCCTGCCGGCTGTTCTCGACCCGGTAGAGAATGTAATCGCGCAATTGGCAGGCCGTCGCGTGATCGATGTACGGGAGCGTGATGGCGCCGGATGCGGTGAACATCCTCAGGTTCGCAAGCCGGTGCCGGCGCTGGAACCAGGATTGCCGGATGCTGACACGCTGCACCTTGCGAAACAGGAATGCATCGAGACGCACGCCCGCGAGGCCCGAGCGCCGTACGAGCCCGTCCCGGTCCAGGCGAAAGGCGGCGCGGCGCCACGCCTGGTAAGCAAGGAGGGCGCCGACCGGCAGCCACAGGAGCGCCCACGCGGCGGCCCA
>JBGTLY010000236.1:0-6880 GCA_041743865.1 Woeseiaceae bacterium | reverse complement strand
CCGCGCTGGCACCAGGCTGCCTTGCGCGAGAACCGGCAGCGTGCCTTCGATGATTACATCGCCGTCGCCGAACATCTGATCGAGACCGGCGTGACCACGTCCCGGAAACTTGGCGCACTCGGCCGGTCGAACGGCGGGTTGCTGCTCGGCGCCGCGTTGACCCAGCGCCCGGACCTGTTTGCTGCCTTCGACATCGGCGTGCCATTGCTCGACATGCAGCGCTACCACAAGCTCCTGGCCGGTTCGAGCTGGATGGGCGAATTCGGCAATCCGGACGTCCCCGCGGACTGGGCCTTCATTCGCGAATACTCGCCTTACCAGAACCTCGACAAGGACGCGCGCTACCCGACGGTGTTTTTCTATACCTCGACCGAGGATGACCGGGTGCATCCCGGCCACGCCCGGAAAATGGCGGCCGCCCTCGAGGACATGGGTTTCGACTCCTGGTACTACGAAAACATGGAAGGCGGGCACGGTGGCACGGCGAACCAGGAACAACTTGCCATGCGCACGGCGCTCGAATACGCCTATTTCATTCGCATGCTCATGCCGGCCTACCGGGACCGGCAGGATTGAGCGTCACCGGACTTGTCGCGATCGTCCCGCCGCCGGATACAATGCCCTCTGCACACGGGCCGGAGCCCCGTATGAAGATACAAGTCCTCGCGCTCTGAACTCCTCGACGTCGACTTCGTGATGAAGGCGGCAGGATCTACAAGGACTGATCCGCGGGATCCGGTGCAGGCCTGCCGAGCCGCGCCCGCACACTCCAGAGTTCCGGGAAAAACTGCAGGTTCAGCGCTTTCTTCAGGAACTCGACACCACTCGTACCACCGGTGCCCGGACTGAAGCCAATGATGCGCTGCACGGTCTTCATATGACTGAAGCGCCACATCTGGAATTCGTACTCGAGGTCCACCAGTTTTTCCGCAAGCTCGTAGAGGTCCCAGTGCTTGTCGGGCGCGCGATAGATCGCTGCCCATGCCGCTTCGACGGACTCGGAAGGCAGGTAGGGCTCTGCCCAGTCGCGATCCAGGTATTCCGGCGGAATGGCAAAACCACGCTCTGCGAGCAGTATCAGGCAAAGGTCATAGAAGCTCGGCGACTCGAGGGCGGCCTTGAGCCTCGCATAGCGTTCGGGCCGCTTGCGATGAACTTCCATCAATGCGGCGTTCTTGTTCCCGAGTGAGTACTCGATTTCGCGATACTGGAACGACTGGAAGCCGGAGCTCTGGCCAAGCGCATCGCGAAAACTCAAATAATCCGCGGGCGTCATCGTAGCCAGGACACTCCAGCTCTGGCGCAGTTGGCCCTGGATGCGCGACAGGCGTGACAGCATTTTGAATGCTGCGCCGAGATTGCCTGCGGATACCTCGCGCATCGCGGCCCGCAATTCATGCAGGCACAGCTTCATCCACAGTTCGGACGCCTGGTGGATGATCATAAACAACATTTCGTCGTGCGCATCGGTCAACAGTTGCTGAGAATCCAGCAGCTTGTCGAGCGACAAATATCCGCCGTAGGTCAGGTCCTGGTCCCAGTAAATCCTTTCGAGACTGACGTCTCGCGGGTCAACGGCGCGACCGCTATCGGTTTTCATCTGCAACACTTTGTCCGGGCGGGAGCATGGATCATAGCGGCAATTGTTGCCCGCGTCGCGACGGGCTAGAATTCCCGACACCCGCCTTGGCACGTCCTGGCCATGCACCCGATTTGTTACTGGAGCTATTTGTCATGCGCAAGCTAATTCGCCTCATGCTGCTGACCGCATTTGGGACGCCGACTGTGTGCTCGGCCGACTGGATCCTGGATAACGATGCCTCGACGCTCAGTTTCACCTCCACGAAAGCCGGTACGGTAGCGGAAGTGCATACCTTCGGTGGGCTTGCGGGCAGTATCGGCCCGGACGGCGAGGCCAGCCTGCTGATCGATCTCGACAGCGTCGATACAGCGATCGGGATTCGGGACGAGCGCATGCGCGAACTGTTGTTCGAGACCTCCGAGTATGCAGTCGCGACCGTGGCGCTGACTCTTGCGCCCGATCAGCTTGACGGCCTGGCGCCGGGGCAACGCGAATCAGCCGCTGTCGAGGCCGAACTGCAACTTCACGGGGTGGCCCGGCCGCTAACGGCACAGGTGTCGGTTGCGAGACTTGGCGAAGAGCGACTGCTGGTTGCCACCGAAGTGCCGCTGATCATCAATGCAGACGACGTGGGGCTGGCCGAGGGCGTCGAACGCCTGCGCGCCATTGCGGGATTGTCGAGTATCAGTCCCGCCGTGCCGGTGACCTTCGTGCTGGTATTTGAGCGCTCCCTGGGGTCTTCACTGCAGAACCGCTGACGGCAGCGGGGGCGCAGCCCTCAGCGCGCCGCCCCGTCCGCAATCCATTGCCGGATATCGTCGATCGTTGACTGTTGCAGCATGCCCGTAGGTGGCATGACGCCGACGTCGTCCGTGTTCTCGAGCTTGCGGACGAGGTAGCTGTTGTCCGGGTCATTCGGTGCAACGCGCTGGATCGTTCCATCGGCGACGCTCGGAATGTTGACGAGCGACGCATGGCTCGAGTCCGCATTTTGAAGGTGGAGCCCGGTAGCGGCGGCCGCGCCCGTCGGACTGTGGCAGCCGGCGCAGACCGGTGTGAAGACGGCAGCCTGGATCTCGTCGAGCGTCGCTCCGCCCTGTACGGGCGTCGTCAGCGAGAACTGGGTAATGAAATTACCACCCGCGACCCCGTTACCCGACGGGAACGTGCCTGAGAATTCGCCGTCCAGGACATTGGCGTCAATGTCCATCACTACCGAGGCGCCCGCACCGGCCAGCGAGACCTGGTAGGTGTCGTCGGCGAGCGTCATGCCCGCAAGATCGAACACGGCGCTTCGTGGATTGGTACCCGGGACGCTGATCCCCGCTGCGGTGACATCGCCACCGCTGCCGCGTAGCGTAAATGTCATCGCATTCACCGTCGACACATCGAGCTCGCGGTCGAAGCCGGCCACGACCTGCAACGGCGCGCTCGTCAATGCGGCATTTGGCGCCGGGGAAAGGGACGTTACCCGAATCGCGGTCGCCGGCTGCACCCGATCATCGAGGGCGCCGGCCAGGACCCATTGGCGTATGACGTCGATATCCGCCTGGTCCAGTGCGGCGGTCGGTGGCATCGTGTCGCCGGTAGCCGCTGTGCCTTCGAGTTTCTGGATCAGATAGCTGTTGTCCGGATCGCCCTGCTCCACACGCTGCAGCCCCGGTTGCTGGCTGCTCGGGATGCCGACCAGCATCGTGTAAGCGTTCGCTGAGTCGAGATTCAGGCTCGCCGGCGGGTTGGCACCGGAATGGCAGGATGCCGTCGCACAGGTCGGCGTCAATACTTGCGACTGGATGGACGAGAAAACGGGCTCGAGCGGCTCTTCCTCGTCGGGATCATCCGGCGGCGGCGGAGGCGGAGGCAAATTACCGGCACCAAACGCGCCGGCCGCATCATCGAAAGACTGTACCTCGCAAGCGCCCAACAAACAGAGCAGGGACAGCAGGACGGATGCGCCAATGAGCCTGCAATAACTCCACGCGTGCATGTTGCTACCCGTTCACGACAAGCCCCGGCCAGACTTCGATGGTAGCGGTTCGCCCTCGACAAAACGGGGCATGCGTCACATTCCCGAACGCATGCCCCGTGCAGGCAAAGAACAGTGCTTTAGCGCAGGTAGCCCAGCTTTTCGAGCGTGATCAGGATCCTGTGTGCAGCGAGGTCCGGGGACAGCTCACCGGTATCGATCACAATCTCCGCGTTCTCCGGCACTTCGTAAGGATCGTCGATGCCGGTAAAGCCCTTCAGCAGCCCGGCGCGCGCCTTGGCATAGAGGCCTTTCCGATCCCTGCCTTCGCACACTTCGATCGGCGTCGAAACCCAGGTTTCCAGGAAGCCACCATAGGGCGTGATCATCTGTCGTACCTGCCGGCGCGTGGCCGCATACGGCGCGATGGGAGCGCAGATTGCGATTCCGCCGTTCTTCGTAATCTCGCTCGCCACGTACCCGATGCGCAGGATATTGAGGTCACGATGTTCTTTCGAGAACGTCAGCTCGCTCGACAGGTGCTTCCGCACGACGTCTCCGTCAAGCAGCGTTACCGGCCGTGAACCATCCTCGAGCAGCTTTACCATCAGCGCATTGGCCACGGTCGACTTTCCCGACCCGGACAGTCCCGTGAAAAACACGGTGAAGCCTTGCTTGTGTTTGGCCGGGTGAGCGCGGCGCAGTTCCTCGACGACCTTCGGGTATGAAAACCACTCGGGAATGTCGAGACCCTCCTGGAGGCGACGGCGGAATTCGGTTCCGGACAGGTTCAATACCTTGTCGGTCGGGTCCGTTTCGTCGTCGGCCAGGTACTCGGCCTTGTTTTCCACATACACCATGTTCTTGAAAGGAACCATGGTGATATCAAGTTCTTCCTCGTGCTCCTTGAACAACACCTGCGCGTCGTAGGGCCCGTAAAAGGGCTTGCCGTTGCGGTCATTGCCGGGACCGGCGTGGTCGCGTCCTACGATGAAATGTGTACAGCCGTAGTTCTTGCGGATGATCGCGTGCCAGAGGGCCTCCCGCGGACCGGCCATGCGCATGGCAAGGTTCAGCAGGCTCAGTTGCGTCGTCTGCTCCGGGTACTGCTCGAGGACATGTTCGTAGCAGCGGACGCGCGTGAAGTGATCGATATCGCCCGGTTTCGTCATGCCGACGACCGGGTGAATCAGCAGGTTCGCCTCGGCTTCCCGGGCCGCGCGGAACGTGAGTTCCTGGTGAGCCCGATGCAGGGGATTGCGCGTCTGGAACGCGACGATCTTGCGCCAGCCCATCTTGCGGAACCGGCCACGGAGCTCTGAAGGTGTGTCACGCAACAACTTGAAATCATAGTAGGTCGGGGGCTCTATTCCGTAAATGCGTCCGCCGACATACACGGGGCGTGGTGAGTTCTTGAGGTAGGCTACCGCAGGGTGCAGTTCGTCATTCGTTCCGTATACGCGCTTGGCCTCGCTATCCAGGTCCGGGCGCCAGATATCTTCGACATCCATCGTCGCGATCAGCACGCCCTCGGCATCGCGCAAGGCAATGCGTTCACCGGTCTTGATCTGCTCCGCAAAAGCTTCGCTGACATCGAGGTTGATCGGAATCGGCCAAAGCTCGCCGCTCGCAAGGCGGATCTCGTCGCAGACACGCTCGTAGTCAGCCTCGCCGAGAAATCCGTCGAGCGGCGAGAAGGCGCCGTTCATCAACAAGTCGAGATCGCACAGCTGGCGGGCGTTCAGGTCCCAGGACTTGTAGTCCTTGGCGCGTAGTTTCTCTTCGTCCGCTTTTCCTTCGGGGAGATAAAGTTCCTTCAGTTCTCCGCCGTGCGGCTCCTTGAATGCACCCATGTTAATTTCCTTGTGTATTGGTTGTGTAGGGTAGGTTTATGAGCGGCCGAACCCGCGCAACAGCAGGTCCGTGCATTTTTCTGTAAGGTCGAAGACGTCGAGGTCGGGTTCGCGAACGATATGTTCGCCCCACGCATTGCAGATGCCGATGACGGCCTGGGCCGCGAAATGGCTGTCGACGTCATCGCGAAGCACGCCGGCTGCGATTGCCTCGGCAAAAACTCCTTCGAGCAGCTCGCGGTAGGTGGAACCCAGTTCCTTCAGTTGCCTGCGCTTCTCGCCCGGCAAGTACAGGCGCTCGTGGTTGTAGACCTTCAGGGCCTCATTCGTCGAACGGTAACTCGACAGGTGCGAGCCTATCGTTGCGAGGAGCTTTGCCTCGAAGGGTTGTTCATTCGCCGCAATGCGCTCCATGCGCTGCGTGTAGTCCCGGATCCCGTAGAGGCAGACCTCGAGGAGTGCATCCTCCTTCGACCGGAAGTAGTAGTAGAGGCTGCCCTGCTTGACGCCGAGGCGGGCCGCAATGCCCTTGGTGTTGGCCCCGTGGTAACCCTTATCCGCAAACTCCGCCGCCGCTGCCTTGACGGCCAGTTCTTTCTGCTGCTGGTAGCGGTTGTGGGACTCGGCGGACATGACGTTGGTGACCGGGGGAAAACTGCGGCGCAGTCTATAGGTCTATAGAAAATGAAGCAAGAAAAACCCGGTCGCCGTGTAGGTTGTTGTTTATAAAATTATATTTCTCACACCGATTCAATAAATCATTTGACTAAATGCGGAACGACCCATTCTTGCCGGGGCGGCCCGCTAGCGCGAGTCCGTGACGACCCGGGCGTCCTCGAGTTCGTCCCGCAGCCGCTCCGTTTCGTGGGCGCGTGCGGTCGAGAAGCGGGCCAGCAGGAGGTAAAGCGCGGGCGTGAGGTACAGCGTAAACACGGCCGCAATTCCGAGGCCCCCGAAAATGACCCACCCGATCGACTCCCGGGCTTCGGCACCCGCGCCTGTACTGAGTATCAGCGGCAATCCGCCGAGGATCGTCGAAATCATCGTCATGGCGACCGGGCGAAGCCGGATCCCCGCGCCCTGCTGGATGGCCTCGCGAATCTCGAGGCCTTCGTCTCGCAACTGGTCGGCGAATTCCACCAGCAACACGCTGTTTTTCGCCATGAGACCGATCAACAGCACCAGCCCGATCTGGGAGTAGATATTGAGAGAGGTGCCGGTAAGCCAGAGCACCAGCATCGCGGATGCAACACCGAATGGGACGATCAGGGTGACGACGATGGCGCTGGTGAAGCCTTCGAACTGCGCCGCGAGTACCAGGAAAATGACGGCAAGTGCGATGCCGTAGGTAAACAGCACTTCGCGCGAGGTTTCCTCCAGCGTAGCCGCATCCCCCATGAGGATCATCGTCACGTTTTCCGGCAACACGTCGGCCGCCAGCACGCGCAACTGATCCACGGCGTCACCGAGACTCGTGGT
>JBGTLY010000235.1:0-6700 GCA_041743865.1 Woeseiaceae bacterium | reverse complement strand
GGTCGTAGGAGCGCGCCATTCGCGCGATGGGTTCGCGGCCATGGGCCGCTCCTACAGGCGCGATGGGTTCGCGGTCGTAGGAGCGCGCCATGCGCGCGATGGTTCGCGGCCATGGGCCGCTCCTACAGGCGCAATCGGATCGCGGCCATGGGCCGCTCCTACAGGCGCAATCGGATCGCGGCCATGGGCCGCTCCTACAGCACTACCGTGTCGGCGACCTCGATGCCTTCTTCCACAAAATCCTCGTTGAAGAGGTAGAGCATGGTGCCCTCCGGGGCGCGCAGTGCCGCGAAGGCGCCTTCGAAACCCGGGAAGGCCTGCACGCGAAACCCGTGACGCTCACAGGCCGCATCGAGCGGCGCGCGGTTCGTACACCGGAAGCACAGCGACGGCCCGCTGAGCGCGATGCTTTCGGAGAGCCCGAGCGCAATGCCGCCGGCGTCGAAGCGCATGTGCAGCGTCGGGTCCTCGCGGATCGTCGTGACGACCGGCGCGATGGGCGCCCAGAAGCGCGCGGCGTGCATCGCGTCTTTCACCGGCAGGGTGAGTTCGAACCACTGGCCGCAGAGCGAATCCGCCGTGTCCTCGCCGGCGCCGAAGTGCGTACGCGCCTCGAGCATGATGAGGGTGTGCTTGTCCAGGTCGCTCATGTGCAACTCGTTGAACGAGTCTTCGTCGAGCTGCATTTTCGTGAACTTAAATCCGTGATCGGTCATCGAACGCGCATGCCGCGCGAGTTCGTGCTGCACGAACGTGATGCCCGGTGAGTCGAACTCACGGTCGTGCAGGCCGATGCACAGTTCGCCGTCGCTGACGACCGCGTACTTGTGCGGCCAGATGTCACCGCTTTGCACTTCCTCGAAGCCGAGCAGCTTGTAGAAATGCAGCGAATCGAGGATGTCCGGCGCGTGCACGGAGAGCTCGAGGAAATGACCGATGCCGCTCACTGCGCCGCACCCATCGCGAGGGCGCGTTGACGCGAGCGCTCGCGGTCCACCGTTTCGCCGGCGGTGCGCCGTTCGCCGGAGGTTTCCGGCCAGCCGGCCGCGTTGGCCCAGACCAGGCGTTCGAGAAACGCCACGTGCTCATCGCTGTCGTTCAGGGCAGGAATGTAATTTAGGTCGCGGCCGCCAGCCTCGATGAAGAACTCGCGGTTCTGCATCGCGATCTCCTCCAGCGTCTCCAGGCAATCGGCGGCAAAGCCGGGGCACACGACATCGAGCGACGTGACTTTCTCCTCGGCCAGTGCGACGACGGTCTCGTCAGTGTAGGGGCGCAGCCACTCTTCGCCCCCGACACGTGACTGGAAGGTCACCAGCCAGGACGCATCGGTGAGGTCGAGCGCTTCGGCGACGAGCCGGGCAGTCTTGAGACACTGGCAATGGTAGGGGTCGCCGGCGAGCAGGAATTTCCGCGGCAGGCCGTGGAAGGAGAACAGGAGTTTTTCAGCACTGCCGTTCGCCGAGCGATAGTCCCGGATGCTGTCGGCGAGCGCATCGATGTAGCCGGGCGCATCGTGGTAGTGCGTGATGAAGCGCAGTTCCGGCACCCAGCGCCGCAGCGACAGCAGGGCGGTGACCGCATCGAACACCGAACCGGTCGTCGTCCCCGAGTACTGCGGGTAGAGCGGAAGCACGACGATCCGCCGCGCGTTGGCCGCGTGCAGTTCGTCGAGCGCCGCGCCGAGCGACGGCTCGCCGTAAGTCATGCCGAGCGCGACGTGCACATTCCCGACAACCCGCTCGGTCAGGCGCGTCGCGAGTTTCGAGGCAATCGCCCGCGAGTGCACGAGGAGCGGTGAGCCCTCGTCGGTCCAGATCTTGCGGTAGTTCTTCGCAGACCGCGCCGGCCGGACGCGGAGAATGAAGCCGTGCAGAATCGGCCACCACAGCCAGCGCGGCGTCTCGATGACGCGCGGGTCGGAAAGGAACTCGGCGAGATAGCGCCGCACATCCGCGGTCGTCGGGGCGTCAGGCGTGCCGAGGTTCACGAGCAACACGCCGAGCGCATCCCCAGCGCCATGCTCGTAAGACGGCGTTGCCTCGTATTTGTGCATTAGTGTCCCGGCCCTCGCGAATGGGCGTAACGTTACGCGAATGCCGCCATTCACGCCACGGTCCGAGCGACTGGTAGGAGCGGGCCACGCCCGCGATTGGTTCTTGTAGGAGCGGGCCATGCCCGCGAATAGTTCGTGTAGGAGCGGGCCATGCCCGCGAATGGTTCTTGTAGGAGCGGGCCATGCCCGCGCTTGGTTTAACGCCGGCGTAGAAGCGGCTGTAAGCGGTTAGAATAACGCTCGTTCGATTCGCGGGCCACGCCCGCTCCAACCGCGCTCGAACCACGACCCGGAGATCAACTCATGCTCGACGAACCCGAAACCCGCACCGCGCGGCAAACCCTCATCCGCGATGCGGCCGTATTCCAGGTCAAGCTCGTGATCGACGGCCTCCGCGACATCCTCCTGGTGCCCGTGTCCATCGTCGGCGCCATCATGAGTCTCATCGACAGCAAGAACGGACAGCCGGGTTCGCAGTTCTACGATGTCCTGGCGTACGGCAAGCGCACTGAAAAGTGGATCGACCTGTTCGGCGCGCTGCGTGATCGCGAGACGGTCGAACTGCCCGACGAAGGCAGCTTCGATCAAGTGGTCAACCGGATGGAAACTTACGTTATCGAGGAGTACCGGCGCGGCGGCATCACGAAGCAGGCGAAAGACCGCATCGACCAGGCGCTAAACGCCCTCCACAAGCGCGACACCCCACCGTAGGAGCGCGCCATGCAGGAGCGGCCCTTGGCCGCGATCCGGGCGTCAATCGCGCGCATGGCGCGCTCCTACGACTGTGCGTCGTGCAGGAACGGCCCTTGGCCGCGATCCGGGCGTCAATCGCGCGCATGGCGCGCTCCTACCGCCGCGTGACGAATACCGCCGTCGTGCGTGCCGGGACGAAGAACGTAGTGTCCTCGTCATCGTAATCGGCCAGGCGGACGATGGGGTCGTGCGAGTGTTTCTGGATCGGGTGCAGTTTGAACTCGCTGTCTTCCCCGGTGTCGAGGAAGAACGTCTGCGCCGCGGGCGAGGCATTGAACATCACGACGATCTCGATGTCTGTATTGCCCCGCAGACTCATCACGACGAGACCCGGGACCTGGCCCGGACCCGTGTTGTGGAATTCGACACGCTGCATGACATCCGGTCCGGTGCGCAGGCGGAACAGCGGCGAGCTGTTGCGAATCCTGAGCATCTCGCGCATGTGCATGCCCGCACGACGGATGTCGCGACGCTCGATGTCGCCGAGTGCGGGGTTACCAAGCAACGCCGACTGCTCGGGCCAGTTGGCCTGGTTGTCGCCGAAGGGCGGCAGGCCCCTGCCCCAGCCCGTCTCGTTGTAGCTCCAGTCGACGAAGTTGAACCAATCGCCGGAGTTGTAACTGTTCCGGTCCATCGACTTCGATCGCGCGATGTCCTGACCCGCGTGGAAGAACGGCACGCCCTGGCTCAGCGCGATGATGCTGTTTGCCAGGTTAAGTACGCGGATGCGGTCGTCCATGGTCGTCGCCAACGGCAGCTTGTACTGGTTGATGTCGAACAGCGTCTCGTTGTCGTGCGCGGCTGCGTAGTTGATGATCTCCTGCGGATCGCTGGTGTAACCCGCACCCGGGTTGCCGAAGTAATCGATATCCTTGCCCTGCACGAGGTTGCCGAAGCGATCCACGAACTGGTACTCGGCCATCGTCCCGGCCAATCCCAGGCGAATCCAGTCTGTCAGCTGCAGCAACTCATCGAGCTCGCCGGCACTGCCGCTGTTCTGCGCATTCGGGTCGGTGTAGAGCCCGTTGATGAAGCCCTGGCGGCGGACGTGATCCGAGCCTGAATCGAACGGGCCGCCGCCGCGTACGGCATCCCGCATCCGGTCGTTGAAAGAACCGACACCGGTGCCCATGCCCATGTTGGCCTGCGTGGCTTGTTCGAAACGTGCATCGTTGGCCACTTCACCGAAGTTCCAGCCTTCGCCGTAAAGATAGATCGCGCTGCCGTCGACGCCGTCGTTTTTCAGGGTCAGGGACTGCAGCATGTCGCGCGCTTTTTCGATGTTGGCCTTGGAGTGATGCCCCATCAGGTCGAAGCGGAAGCCGTCAACTTTATACTCCGTCGCCCAGACCCTGAGCGAATCGAGCATCAGCTTCTCCATCATGTTGTGCTCGGTGGCCGTATTGGCGCAGCAACTTGACGTCTCGATGAAGCCGGCGTCGTTCTGCCGGTGGTAGTAGCCGGGCACGACCTTGTCGAGCACCGACTTCTCGCCGCCCTGGCTGCCGCTGGTGTGGTTGTATACGACGTCCATGACCGTTCGCAGCCCAAGGCGGTTGAGGCCGGCGACCATCGCGCGGAACTCGCGGATACGTGCCGGGCCGTCCGGGTCGGTCGCGTAGCTGCCTTCCGGGGCCGTGAAATGGAACGGGTCGTAACACCAGTTGAAGGCGTCCTGGTCGCGAATCGGCTCGATCGCCGCCTGCTGCTCCGTGCCGTTCGGCGCGAAGCCGGACAGGTCACCCGGGTCGGCGTGCGTGCTGCGGTCTTCCGCAATCGTCGCGCAGTCGAAGGCCGGCAACAGGTGCACGTGCGAGAGTCCGGCGTGCGACAGGCTGCGCAGGTGCTTCGTGCCGTACGTCCACGGCAACGCAAACGCCTTGAACGTGCCCTTCAGCGCCTCCGGTACCGTGTCGTCGTGAACGCTGAAGTCACGCACGTGCAGCTCGTAGATCGCAATGTCCTCGGGCGCGCGCAGATGGGGTTTGTGCAGGCGGTCCCACTGCGATGGCTTGAGATCTCCGTCATCGAGATCGATGATCTGCGTGCGCCTGCTGTCCATCGACAGGCTGAGCGAATACGGATCCGTGACGTAGAAGGTCTCGATCCGACCCGAATAGCGCGCGAACACCTCAATCTCATACAGGTAGTACTTGCGGTTCCAGCCCGCATCACCGACGGCGCTCCAGGTACCCGTTGCTGCATCCTCGGTCATCGGGATGACCGCGCTCGCCGGACTGGCGTTGTTCGAGTCGTCGAACACGTGCAGCCTGACGGATCTTGCGGTCGGCGCCCACAGGCGGATCGTCGGCGTCCTGCGGTGCCATGAAACGCCGAGCTCGCCACTATAGGTAAACAGCTCATCGAGCACGCCGGGGTGCTGCACGCCGGTTGCATCGACCGGGTTGCCTTCGCTGTCCGTGGCGGCGAGCGCGAACTGGGTCTTGAGAATCTGCGGCACGATGCCGAGATACGCCGGGTCGAGCGTGTAGACAGGCAGACCGGCAAGGTGCCTGAATTTCTCCGCGATCGCACCGTCGACGACCCCGTCGCGCGTCAGCGGTATCGACGCGTCTGCACCGGTCAGGCCCTCGCCGGTGAGGGCGAGATCGGCACCGGCGCTGTAGTGCAGTGCGACGTCGTTGCCGTCTGCGATTTGCCACGCGAACGTATCGGGTGCGAGCCAGTAGGCGCGCGCCTCGACGATATTGCCTTTCGGCAGCTCGCCGCCTATCTCGACAGCGTGCGTGACGGGGTCATAGGTGAACACGACCAGATCGCCGTCACTCGGCACGGTGAGCGGAATGTTCGGCCCGTTCTGCACACCACCGGCACCGTAGTTCTCGGCCCAGTCCTCGTCGTGCGCGACCTTGAACTCGTAGTTGCCGGCAGGAATGTCGCGCGTCGCGAACGTGTACAGGCCGTCACCGTCCGGGTCCTGCAGCCAGGACCGCAGGCACGAGGGCTGCCAGTCACCGGAACAGCCGAGTTCCGACTGGAAGTTGCCGGGCAACGAGGCGATCACCGAGTTCCGATTGCTCGTGATCCAGTTCGTGCTGCGCTCGAAGTAAAATTTGACGTCGGCCGGCGCCGCCAGGTCCAGCGGAATATTGGGGCCGTTATTCGTGGCATTGAGGCCGTAATTCTCGTTCCACGTCCCGTGCAGCGGCGCCTTGTACTCCCAGGTACCGGCCGGCACGTTGAAGACGCCCTGCCACACGGTGTCTTCGGCATCGTAGTTCAGGAACGTCGCACTGCACGACGCTTGCCAGTCACCCGGGCAGCCGAGCTCGGACTGCAGGCTGCCTGCCACCGTGACCAGCGCGGGCTGGATAAGGTGGTCCGAGTGATCGTAGATGATCGTGATATCGCGCGGCGCCAGCAGTTCGAGCTGGAAGTTGCCGCCATTCTGGCCGCCGTCGCCGTAGTTCTCGTCCCAGGCATCGTTGAGCGCGATCTTCCACTCCCAGAATCCGGCGGGAACAGCGAAGGTTGCTTGCCACAGTGTCGTGCCGGGGATGTTCGCGAGCTCGGTCGCCGTGCATTCGGGTTGCCAGTCGCCACAGGCGTCGAAACTGATTTCGGACTGCAGGCTGCCGACGAGCGCGACACCCGAGGGATAGGCAGTGTGATCAGCCTGCGCCGCGGGAATGAACAGCGGCAATGAAAACAGAACAACGCACTGCAGCAAACGCCGCGGCGAGCCAACGTCCTTCAACGACATCACACACCCCCTCAGTCAGATGGCTGGTTCTTTCCTGACCGTAGGCGGGCGCTGTTAATGAGTCAATGCAATGAATTCGTATTCATTGCCGGCCGTAGGAGCGCGCCATGCGCGCGATGTAGCAGCGGCCCATGGCCGCGATGCGGGGATCAATCGCGCGCATGGCG
>JBGTLY010000234.1:0-1587 GCA_041743865.1 Woeseiaceae bacterium | reverse complement strand
AACACGGGTCGCGGGCATGGCCCGCTCCCACAGCACAGCGCGCTCCTACGAACGTCAGGGAATGGTGACGACGGCGCGGCCGGTGATGTTGCCGTCGAGGTAATCCTGGAACGCGCCCGGCAGGTCGCCGAACGCAATTTTGCGCTGGCCGATCCGCTCCAGGTGTTGCGGCTTCAGGTCGCTCGCGATGCGCGACCACACCTCGAACCGCAGCGGGCGAGGCGTGTCAACGGAGTTGATCCCGAGCAGGCACACGGCACGGAGAATGAACGGAAGCACGGTCGTATGAAGTTCGTGGCTCGCGGCAAGCCCGATGCTCGCGATGTTTCCGCCGTACGTCATCGTGCGCGTGAGCCACGTCAGATAGTCGCCACCGAGATTATCGATCGCGCCCGCCCACTCCGCCTTTTCCATGGGCCGCTTGCCCAGGTCGAGCGAGTTGCGCGGAAGAATGCGCTGCGCGCCGATGTCCTTCAGGTAGTCCTCTTCGTCCGGCTTGCCGGTCAGGGCGACGACGTCATAGCCGCGACCGGCGAGCATGTCGACGGCGATACTGCCAACCCCGCCGGTGGCACCGGTGACGATCACCGGCCCCTTCTCCGGCCGCTGCCCGTTCTGCTCCATGCGATGGATCGCGAGCGCCGCGGTGAAGCCTGCCGTACCGATCTGCATGGCCTGCTCGGGGCCGATGCCGTCGGGAAGCGGCACGACCGAATCGCTCTTCACCCTCGCGAATTCGGCATAACCCCCGTCCGCCGTCTCGCTCAGGCCGCAGCCATTGACGAGCACACCCGTGCCCGGCCGGAGTTTACCGTCTGTTGAACTCACCACGGTGCCCGCGAGGTCGATGCCGCCGTTCAGGGGGAACCGGCGAAGGATCCGCCCGGCGCCGGTGGCTGCGAGCGCGTCCTTGTAGTTGATCGTTGAATGACTGACCTTGATGACGACGTCGCCCTCGGTGAGCTCCTCGACACGCATGTCCGTGAAGCCGGCGACGACTTTGCCGTCTTTTTCATCGATACGAAAAGCGCGGAATGTGTCCAATCCCATTCTCCTGCGGTCAGTTCTGCCGGCGCTTCAGCCAGACATCGAGGCCTTGCGCGTTGAGGTCGACGTCGATGGAGAGCACAGCCCACATGTCGTCGCTGTCGCCAGTGTACCCGTGTTGCATGAGCCGCTCCGCCAGATAACCGAACATGCTTTCACGGAGTCTGACGAGGCGCTCGTCGTCGTGTTCGTGCTCCAGCGCAATATGACGGTAAGCGTCGACACCGGCATGCAGGTCAGCGGCGAGACGTTCGACGTCGCCGACTCTGCTGTAGTGCGTAAGGAATACGTGACCGGGTTCGCAAGCCATCACCCGGTCGTAGGCGACATGCGCTGCGTCCGGGTCGAAGTCGATCGGCGTGGCGGAGGGGAAGATGAACGGGCCGGCCGCTGTGTCGAGTTCGCGATAGGAGATGCCGAAGCTGTCGCCGGTGAATACGCCGCGCGAGGCGGGATCGTTCAGCACATAGTGATGCCGGGCATGACCTTCGGTGTAGAGGGTCTCGAGCTCCCGGCCGTCGAGGTCGAAGCGCTCGCCGT
>JBGTLY010000233.1:0-42212 GCA_041743865.1 Woeseiaceae bacterium | reverse complement strand
GCGGGCCGCGGCCGCGCTGCAGGGGCAGGCGGTGATTCCCGCCGGGCGGGTCGACCCCGCCAGCCTCTGGTACCGGCTTTGACGCCGTATTGAGCTTTGTTACGAAGGTTTACGATTGCCTGACCGCTCTGACCGGAGCATCTATCACCCTGAATTGGCTTGAGAATTTTTTCGGATCGCGTGAATTTTGAAGCGCTGGTTCCACAATCGATTCCCCAATGCCTGGTTTCGGGCGTAGCGAACTGTGATACAAAATCGGAATGCGTTGTATTCGTGCGTGAAATCAAGAGGGGATGAAGATCACAACACCTACATCCCGTGACATCGCAGAACTTGCGGGTGTCTCACAGGCGACGGTGTCCCGCGCGTTGCGCAACAGCCCGCTGGTCCGTCCCGAAACCCGCGAACGTGTTCAGCAGATTGCGCGCGAACTGAATTATTTCGTCAATCGCAATGCCGCCGGCCTTCGAACGCATCACAGCAACACGATCGCGCTTCTCATTTTCGACGACAGCAAGACCGTTACGTCCCAGCTGAACCTGTTCTTCCTGTCGATGCTTGACAACATCATGCGGTCGGCCGCCCGGCTCGGCTACGACATCCTTGTCTCGCTACAGCAATTGAACGACGACTGGCACATCCAGTACCGCGCGAGCCAGCGCGCAGACGGGCTCATCCTGCTCGGCTACGGCGACTACGTGGACTATCGCGAAAAACTCGACGCACTCGCCGAGGCCGACACCCACTTCATTATCTGGGGGCCGATCGTTCGAGACCAGCCGGGCCATTCGATCGGTTGCGACAATGAAAGCGGGGGACGCCAGGCAGCAGAGCATCTGCTTCGTCTACAGCGCAAGCGCATCGCCTTTATCGGCAGCACGAGTTCGGGCAGCCCGGAGTTCGCCGCGCGCTTCAAGGGATACGCCGACACGTTGGCATCCTCCGGGATTCCGGCGGACGACACGCTGCACGTCGGCGCCGGCAATTCGGTTATCGAAGGTTATGAGGCCGTCCGCAAGCTGCTCCACCAGCGGGCCGAATTCGACGCCCTTTTTGCGGTCTCGGACCTCGTTGCGATCGGGGCAATGCGCGCGCTGCACGAAGCGGGCGTTAGTGTGCCCCGCGATGTCAGTGTCGTCGGCTTCGACGACATGCCGCTCGCTGCGTACGTCACGCCTGCGTTGACGACAGTTCGGCAAAACGTAGCGACGGCCTCGGAAGCGCTCGTACAGGCCATCGTCGGCCTGATCGAGGGCCAGCCGGCCGAGTCGACACTGATTACGCCGGAGCTGGTCGTGCGCGAGTCCTGTGGGTCACGTGCTGAGGTCGACCGCGCCTAGTCGCGGACACCCGGTGTAAACATCACGCTCACTGACGGCTTGTGCCCGAAGCAGCCAAAGCGTCCAGGCGGCCCCCGATGACCGGGTCGCTTACCGGTCCGTCGTGGACCAGTATCCGCGCCGCGTGCGGCGGCACCTCGAAGCTTTGCGCATCGCTCGTGCTCCGAACATCAATGGATGGCCCATCCACGTCACGCCAGGTACCGGCAGCGCTCATTCGCGGGACCGCAATTGACCTTTCTGAGTCGCTGCCGTTCAGCAGTACCAGCACGGTCTCGTTCCGGCCGTCATGCTGGAATACCCGGAAAAAGGCGGCGGTATCGTCGGTGTAGTCCAGGTCGACCTGGAGGCCGCGTTGCAGCGCAATGGATTCCCTGCGGATATTGGCTATGCGTGTCAGCGCCGCGTGCACCGGGTGGTTCCTCGCCAGCGCCACGTTCTCCTCGCCGAAATAGTCGCGATTCCCCTTGTGCTCCGCCCGGCCTGAGCGAAAGCCCGACTCCGAACCGTAATAGACGACCGGGATCCCGCGCGCGGTGAACAACCAGTTGTGCGCGTCGATAAAGCCTGCATTGTCGGTGGCCATGCGCGGCATGTCGTGGTTGTCGTAAAAGCTCATGAGCTCGTACGGGTTCTGGTAGATGCCATCGTCGAGGTGCAACGCCTCGGACAGCCGGGAATACGGTGCATCGCCTGCAAAGACCTCATCCATGGCCTGTTTCAAGGGAAAGTCGAGCACGCTGATCCCGCCGTTCTCCGGCCAGGTGTGCGGTGCGATCCCGGCTGCCTCATAGTTGAAGGATTCACCGAACATGAAGAAACCCGGCCGTTGGGTGCGAATGCGGTCGGCGAAGGACTTCCAGAAGGTATGGGGCATGTGCCGGATCGTATCGATGCGAAACGCCGCAACACCCTCATCGAGGCGCCTCGAGTAGGCGCCGACGAAGTAGTCGAGCACTGCCGGGTTTTCCCAGTTCGTGTCGCCGAGCTCCGCGAGGTCGGGCTGCTGGCGATAAAACGCGTGAAGCGGGTTATCCGGATCGAGAGCCTCCGGCCTCAGGTTCTCGTGATCGGCGACGAGAGTGCCGTCGGCGTCGTAGATCTCGCCGTACATCGGCTGGTCGACCGGCATCGACCAGGAAGGAGAACCGTGATTGGCAACGACGTCGAGCACGATCTTGATCCCGTGACGTTCTTCGAGCGTACGGACAAAGGCGGCGAAATCGAGACCCGGCGATTCGAGGTGCTCATCGACGTCGAAGAAATTTACGCCCCAGTAGCCGTGGTAGCCGGTCTTGCCCTTGTCGCCGAACATGGCCTCGCCAGGGCGGTGGCCCCCGGTAAACGCCTCGTCGGGATTCTCGACGATCGGCGTGATCCAGATGGCCGTGAAGCCCATGTCCGCGATGTAGTCTGCGTTGTCCACGATGCCGCGAAAGTCCCCGCCCAGGTACCCGATGTTCGCTACGATCTCGCCATTCTCGACGAGGGACCGATCGAAGGTATGCAGGTCCGACCCACCCTGTCCCACCTGGTTGTTCGACGAGTCACCATCGACGAAGCGATCGGTGAGAACGAAATACACAGCCTCGCTCGCGAAGGGTTCGAGTGTGCCGAAGTAGGAGCGGCCCATGGCCGCGAATGTGTCTTCATACGGACGGTTCTCGTCTTCCTGGTCGCCATGCCCGCAAGCGCCGAGCACAGCAGCGACGATCAGTATGAGGAGGCGCAAAGCATTCATGCGAATTTCGGCTCCGCATCCTTGTCCACGAACAGCGTCGCGAGCCCCGCGAGAATCATGCATACGCCACCCGTGACCAGCGCGAAGATACTCTCGCCGTCGAACAGCCAGTTCACGAACAGTCCCAGGATGCTCGCTGCGACGATCTGCGGGATGACAATGAAGAAATTGAAGATGCCCATGTATACACCCATTTTTTTCGCGGGCAGGTTGTTCGACAGCAGGGCATACGGCAGGGAAAGTATGGAGGCCCACGCGATACCGACGCCGATCATGGAGACGAGCAACCAGCGCGGATCGTCGATGAACAGGAAACTGATCAGACCGAGACCGCCGAGCGAGAGATTGAGTAGGTGGCACCAGCGGCAGCCGAGGTTGCCGGCAACGAAGGGGATCGCGATCGCCGCGAGCGCGGCGAATCCGTTGTAACAGGCGAACAGAACGCCGACCCAGTCGGCACCATCGTTGTAGGCCGCCGAGGCCGAATCGAAGGCGGCGTAGTGGTGACTGGTCACGCCGGAGGTACCGTAGATCCACATCGCGAACAGCGCGAACCAGGAAAAAAACTGGACCACCGCCAACTGTTTCATCACCCGGGGCATGCGAAACAGGTCGTCCATGATCTCGTAGAGACCGTTCGACGTGCGACCGCGGCGCTGCATGCCAGCCGCAGCCAGTTGCAGTACGCCGAATGCAATCAGCCCCCCGGCCAGCACATACAGCTCTTTCTCGAGCCCGAGCCGCCAGACAGCGAGCCAACCGGGCAGGCCCACGCCCAGCGCGATGAGGGCGCCGACTCGGAACTTCGACGGTGCCGGCGGCGGCGCATCGAGCGCGGCATTCTCCGGCGACTCGGCCTGCTCGAACGCGGCGAGTTCCTCCGGCGAGTATTCACGCGTACGAAAGACAGTCCACATGACTGCGAGGAAGAAGGCTGTACCGCCAAGGTAAAAGGACCACTTCACCGAATCGGGTATCTGCCCCGGCGGTGCCGTGTTACTGACGTCGAACCAGTTCGTCATCATCCACGGCAGCGCCGAGGCGACGACGGCACCGATGCCGATAAAGAAACTTTGCATCGCGAAGCCTGTTGTACGCTGACGTTCGGGCAGCATGTCGCCAACGAAAGCGCGAAACGGCTCCATCGAGATGTTGATACTCGCGTCCATGATCCACAGCATGCCGGCCGCGATCCAGAGCGCAGGAGAATTCGGCATGACGAACAGCGCGAGCGAAGCGAGAATGGCGCCGATCGTGAAATACGGTCGACGACGCCCGAAGCGGTTCCACGTGCGATCGCTCAGGTAGCCTACGACGGGCTGGACCAGGAGCCCGGTGAGCGGCGCCGCGACCCAGAGGATCGGCAGGTCGCCAACGTCGGCACCGAGTGTCTGGAAGATGCGGCTGACGTTCGCGTTCTGCAGGGCGAATCCGAACTGGATCCCCAGGAACCCGAAACACATGTTCCAGATCTGCCAGAACGACAGGACAGGTTTCTGCTTCATCTCTTATCGGTCGCCCGGCCGCCGGACAGCAGCGAAGCGCCCCCCTTGTTTCCCCGCGCCAGTCTAGCAATCGGCCGGCTACCCGGCCTGATGAATACGTATTCAGCGGTTGCCCGCGGATGTACGTACCATGGCCTTGAAACGCGGGTGCTCTCGGATGCCGGTGCCGGATCAGGCACAGCAACAGGTCGAGGGTGCGCGGCTCCGCCTCGGCCGCCTTCCCGTCGCGAAAGACCTCCCGGCGATCCACGTCGATCCTGCAATTGCCGAAGACGTAGACCACTGGCGCTCCAGATTACGTTCGTGCTATTCGCGAGCATATCCCGCTCCTACGTCGAGGTACCCTCACGCCGTAGGACGCTTCTCGAATGAAGTCAGCGCAAGCCGTGCGACATCATCGACCTCTATGCGATCAACGACCGCGTGACGCGGCCCGTCGTAGGCCATCTCTATAAATCGCTGCACGCCCGCCGCGTCGCCCTGCACCACAGCCTCGACCGTGCCGTCCCGGCGGTTCCGCACCCAGCCGACGAGCCCGAGCTCGCCTGCCGCGTTCGCGGTCCAGGCGCGGTAACAGACGCCCTGGACCTGCCCGTGGATGCGCAGGTGGCGTGTAACGATCATTGCACTCTGCTCATCGCTCTCTGCACGCAATTACTGGCGGGGACGTCCCGCCAGCCGGAAGTCGTCGATATCGAGGTACCCGGCGCCCGGCTGCGGATTGAAACAGAATATAGCGAATTGCTGTCCCTGAAAGGTCCCTGTTTGCCAGTCGAATGCCAGCGGGAATTCGTCGCGCACCCCGGTCCAGGTCTCGCCATCGAAGCTGTAAGCAACGCGGCCAGTGTCCGACTCGAAATCGAGATCGGTGCGGAGATAGAGATGGTCTGCATTGGCCGGCAGACCGGAGGCCTGGAGATCTTTCTGCTGGCCTTCTTTCGTATCCTCGAGAACCTGCATGGTCAACGTGTATTGTCCATTCGCACCCCCGTGAATTGCGACGTACGCGCTGAACTTCCCCAGTGTCCCGAACCCGCACTGGTCGCCATGCCGGAGGTTTCCGATGTCCATTTTCACTTCGCCGCGGCTGAAGGGCCCCATGGCTTTCTGCACGAGCGTGTTGCGTGCCGTCCAGAAGCCCTCGGCCTGTGTCGGGCGCAGGCGCAGGTATCCAGGTCGTTCCGCCTGCGACCAGCGATCGTCGACAGGGTTGTGATTCCACTGCCATTGCAGTCCGAGTGCGACGCCGGAGAAATCATCCGACGTTGCCGGCTGCATCGGCATTCCAACCTTGATCGGCTTTTCAGCCCTGTGGGGGACCTGTCCCGGGGCATCCGGCATACCCCATACCGGCCAGTCGTCGACCCAGTGGATCGGGCTCAGGTTCGTCACCCGGCCGATCGCACCTGCATCGAGCATGACGAAGCCGTAGTCGGTTCCGTCCGGCAGGTCGACGATCGCGCCCTGGTGTCCACCGGTCGTGTCGTCGATCTGGTTTTTCGTTTCCCAGGGGCCGAACAGGCTCGCCGCGCGCGATACCGTCATGCCGAGCCGGCGCGGGATCGAGTGGAACATGTAAACGTATTCGCCTCGCCTGACGATCTTCGAACCCTCCGCACCTTCGTTGTAGAAAATCGCCTGCGCCGCGATCACTTCGGACAAGTGCTCATTCAGTGTCAGCAAGGTGACGGTCCCGTCGCGGCCTTCCGATGTGGCGAGATACGGCGTCCCGTCTTCGTCGAAGTACAGGGCGGGATCGAAAGCCTCGCGATCGAGCTCGTGGAATTGCCAGGGCTTTCGTACATCGTCCGTATAGTAGATGCGTGTCTTCTGGCCGACCGGCGTCACGGCGAGCCAGAATGTACCCCCGTGATGGCGCAGGCTTGGTGCATAGATGCCGCGGCGGTAGAGCGTGCCATCCTGCATGTCGTATTGCGGACGTCCGTCCAGCCGCGGAACGACATGCGACGCAAGCGCCCAGTTGACGAGGTCGCGGGATTCCAGAATCGTGAGACCCGGCACGTTTACGAAGGTCGTCGTGGCGAAATAGAAGATGTCGCCTACACGGATAATCGACGGGTCCGGGTAGTCGGCGTCGATCGGGGGATTGGTGTAGGTACCATCGCCGTTGTCGGCGACGCGAAGTGGCGTACCTTCGGTCAAGGGTACATCGGCCGATGGAATCTTTCCCGGACTGTCCTGCTCCGTGCACGACGAGGACAGGACGAGTAAAACGAATATCAGCTTGGATCGTGTGCTTGCATTGACGAACACCGATTTCACCCGATACCTTGCCTGCGTCTGGTCTTCCGATGACGCAAGAGTATATTAAGGAATTCGCATGCGAGCTTTTTGGGGTCCGGCGAACGCTGCCGAAGGTATCGCGATTCCATGCGCGACATTGCAGATGTCGCGGCCGTGGTCGCACTTGCGGCGATCGTCTCGTCTGGGCTCGAGAGTTCGGCGTCGATAGCGTCCGCAACGGCTGCGACTGCCCCGCTTCGTTCATGGTACGAACGTCCCGCGGCGGAGTGGGTCGAGGCCCTGCCCGTGGGCAACGGCCGGCTCGGTGCGATGGTTTTCGGCGGCATCAATCTCGAGCGCCTGCAGCTCAACGAGGATACGCTGTGGGCAGGTGGGCCGTACAATCCGGCGAATCCCGATGCAAAGGCGGCGCTCCCCGAAATCCGCCGACTTCTGGACACGGGCCGCTACGCGGATGCACAGGCCCTGGTCGACGAATCCTTCATGTCCGTGCCCTTGCGGCAGATGCCGTACCAGACCATCGGCGACCTGCTGATCTCGATGCCGGCCAGCGAAACGCCGTTCGACTACGAGCGCGAGCTGGATCTCGAGACGGCGATCGCTACCACCCGCTTCACGCTCGGGGGCCTAAGGCATGTCCGCGAAGTGTTTGCGAGCCCGGCTGACGACCTTATCGTTGTCCGCTTGTCGCTTCACGACACTGAGCAGCCCTCCTATGGCGGTCGCCTTGGATTTTCGCTTGCGTTCCAGTCACCCCTGCCCGCGACGAGCCGCAGTATCGGCGATGACACGCTCGTTCTCGAAGGCCGCAACGGCGACGCGAATGGCGTCGCGGGCGCATTGCGATTCGAAACGCGGCTACAGGTGTTGCCCGAAGGAGACGATGCGAAAGTCAGGGGCACCGGTCAGCAACTGCACGTGAGCGGCGCCGATGCCGTGACTCTCCTCGTGTCAGCGGCGACGAGCTATCGACGCTATGACGACGTCAGCGGCGACCCGGCTGCCGCGAACATCGAGCGCCTCGAAGCCGCGGCGGCTCGTGACTACGTGAGTCTGCGCGAGGACCATGTCGCCGCCCACCGGGAGCTGTTCGATCGCGTCGCGCTGGACCTCGGTGCGACGGAGGCCGCGGACCTCCCGACCGACGAGCGCATCCGGCGTTTTGCCGAGGATGGCGATCCCGCTCTCGCGTCTCTTTACTTCCAGTACGGACGTTACCTGCTGATCTCGAGTTCGCGTCCCGGCACTCAGCCCGCGAATCTCCAGGGCATCTGGAACGCTTCAATCGATCCGCCGTGGGGTTCGAAGTACACGATCAACATCAATACCGAGATGAACTACTGGCCGGCCGAGCCGACCGCGCTGCCGGAGCTCACCGAGCCGCTGCATCGCATGCTGGGCGAGATCGCGGAGACCGGTACGCAACTTGCGCGCGAGCACTTCGGGACGGGCGGCTGGGTGACACACCACAACACGGATCTCTGGCGTGCCACCGGGCCGATCGACGGCGCCTTCTGGGGGATGTGGCCGATGGGCGGCGCCTGGCTGTCGACGCACCTCTGGGAGCATTACCTTTACGGCGGTAACGAGGCATTCCTTGCCAAGGTTTACCCGATCTTCAAGGGTGCATCGCAGTTCTTTCTCGAGAACCTGGTTGAACTCGAGGACGGCACGCTCGTGACCAGCCCGTCGAATTCTCCGGAGAACGCGCACCGGCCGGAGGTTTCGATTGCGCAAGGCCCGGCCATGGACAACCAGATCCTGCGTGACCTGTTTGCCCAAACAGTGGCAGCCGCAACGATCCTCGGGCGCGACGAAGCGTTTGCAGAGGAGGTGCTGGCGGCCCAGGCGAAACTCGCTCCGGACCGCGTGGGTAGCCGGGGCCAGTTGCAGGAGTGGCGCGAAGACCGGAATGCGCAGGCGCCGGAACACGACCATCGGCATGTCTCGCACCTTTATGCCGTCCACCCGAGTGCGCAAATCACGCCGCGCGGCACGCCTGCCCTCTCCGATGCCGCACGCGTGACGCTCGAGACCCGCGGCGACCGCACGACCGGCTGGGCGATCGCCTGGCGCATCAACCTCTGGGCGCGATTGCACGACGGCGATCGGGCATATTCCATCCTCGAGTTATTGCTGAGTCCCGAACGCAGTTATCCCAACCTGTTCGACGCCCATCCGCCGTTTCAGATCGACGGCAATTTCGGCGGCACGTCGGCAATTACCGAGATGCTGCTGCAAAGTCACGTGCGATTGTCCAGCGACGATCCGGCCGGGAGCGACCTGCGCTTCGAGCTCGAATTCCTGCCCGCGCTGCCATCGGCATGGCCGGACGGTTCGGTGCATGGCTTGCGTGCCCGGGGCGGGTTCGATGTGGATGTCGAATGGGCGGATGGCTGCCTGTCGGCGGCGACGATCCGTTCACGTCTCGGACGCGAAGCGCAACTGCGCTATGGCGATTCCGGCGAGCGGCTGGACATCGAAGCGGGTCAATCGTACCGGTGGTCGCCACCCACCGCCTGCAACTCGATCCCGCCTGACTGAGCAAGGACGTTCCATGTTGAAAAGGCTTCTCAACGGCATAGCCTGCCTCCTGCTTTTTTCAATCAGCGCATTCTTCCTGGTAATTGTCGCTTACCTGGTTTCATCTGCGTATGCATTAGTCGCATGCGTCTTTGGCTATGGCGCGATTCGATTCGGAGATGAGGGCAATCCGCCGGTAAGGATAAGGATGCACGCTACTGTAGTGCCCCGGGAGATCTAAACGGGCTGCATACGTATTCATCGCCAGTACTCCGGGCATTTTCTCTATGATTTCATCCGGAGTCGCAGGGGGAGTTCGATACGCTATGTTGTGCAAGACCTTACGCCGTGCAGCCCGGAGCCTGCTCGCCGCTCTGCTGGTCCCGTGGCCGGGGCATACGGCCGGCATCGATCGTGTTGATCCGCCATCCTGGGGGCCGGGCTTCGCCGATACTGAGCTGCAACTGATGGTAAGCGGCGAAGGAATTGCCAACTTTGAGCCCTCGCTGGATCATCCCGGCATATCGATCGACCGCGTCGTACGCGGTGACAGTGCGAACTACCTCTTCATTTATCTCGACATCGATCCTGACGCCAGACCAGGCACGATCGAAATCGGGTTCACCAGCGAAGCCGAATCCCTGACCTGGGATTATGTGCTGGAGGCTCGACCCCGCGATCCCCAGGCAATGGCCGGGTTTTCCGCGGCCGACACGATATACCTCATCACCCCGGACCGCTTTGCCAACGGCGATCCGTCGAACGATTCAGTCGCGGGCTACGCCGACTCATTTGCCCGCGACGAGCCCTACGGCCGGCACGGCGGCGACCTGGCCGGAGTCCGTGCGCACCTCGACTACGTCGAATCGATGGGCTTTACGCAGGTGTGGCTGAATCCCGTGCTCGAGAATGCGATGCCCGAAGCCTCGTATCACGGCTACGCAACGACGGACTTTTACATGGTCGATCCGCGCTTTGGCAGCAACGAAGAGTATCGCGAGCTCGCCGACGCCGCACGCACGCACGGGCTCGGGCTCATCATGGACATGATCGTCAACCACATCGGCAGCGGGCATCCCTGGGTAAGGGACCCGCCGACGGACGACTGGCTGCACTCACCCGACGACATCCGCATTACGTCGCACGCGCGCACGACCCATCAGGATCCGTACGCCTCCGAGTATGACCGGCGCGCTTTTTCCGACGGCTGGTTCGTCGATACCATGCCGGACCTCAACCAGCGGAATCCATTGCTCGCCGACTATCTCGTGCAGAATGCGCTCTGGTGGATCGAGTACCTGGGCCTTTCCGGCATTCGCCAGGATACCTGGCCCTATGCTGACAAGAATTTTCTCGCCCACTGGGCGCGTCGCATTCGCGCGGAGTATCCGGAATTCAATATCGTTGGCGAGGAATGGAGCCCGAATCCAGCCGTCGTCAGCTACTGGCAACTCGGCAAAGTGGCTCACGACGGCTACGAATCCTGGCTGCCGAGCCTGATGGATTTTCCACTGCAGATCGCCTTCGCCGAGAGCCTGACAATGGACGAACCTCGGTGGGGCAGTGCCTGGACACCGACCTACGAGATGCTCGGCAACGATTACCTGTATCCCGATCCGTTCAATTTGGTGATCTTTGCCGACAACCACGACATGAGCCGTATCGCCACGCAGCTCGGCGATGATCCGCGGCGATTCCGCATGGCCATGGCCTTCTATCTCACCATGCGCGGTATCCCGCAGATCTATTACGGCACCGAAATCATGATGTCGCACCCTGGCACAGACAGCCACGGGATTATTCGCAGCGACTTTCCGGGCGGCTGGAAGGGCGATTCGTCGAACGCATTCACGGGTAGCGAGCTGACCGAGGCGCAGCTCGCCGCGCAGGACTACCTGAAACGCCTGATCAACTGGCGGAAGTCAGCCAAAGTCGTACACGACGGCCGCCTGATGCAGTTCACGCCGTCCGGCAACGTCTACGTCTATTTCCGCTATGACGACGACGACACGCTCATGGTCGCATTCAACCGGGGCGGGGACGCAGTGGCCCTCGACCTCGAACGCTTCGCGGAACGGATCGGCGACCACCGCACGGGCACCGACGTCACGAGCCGCAAGCGCTTCGCACTCGACCGGCCGCTGCCGCTCGAACCGGAATCGGTCCTCGTACTCGAGTTGTCGAAGTAGGAGCGCGCCATGCGCGCGATATCGGCGGACGCTACCCCGAGGTAGCGGCGCGCGGCCGGGATGTTCCTCCGACGAGGTAACGAGGAGGAGGAATCCCCGGCGCAAGCCGCCGTTGTGACTAAGATTGGATCGCCCGCAAGCGCGCTCCTACGGTACGCCCGCGTAGGTACGCAGGAATTCGTCGTGTCCGAGGATCTGCTCCAGCGGCTGCTGCTTGGTCTTGCGCGTATTCTCGAGCTTGGCCTTCAGTTCGGGCTCGGTCAGCCTGTCCGCGAGCGGATGATAATCCTCAGGCATTACGCCCTGCCCCAGCATGACCTGCAGCCAGGAGGCCTCCTTGAACAGGTCCTGCGCATCCTGCTCCAGTGTGCCGTTGGCGCGGAACAGCGACATTTTTCGGGTGATGCGTTCGGGAACCTGCATGGCCCTGAGGTCGCGCCAGAATTCGCTGTCGTCTCGATCGTTGCGA
This sequence comes from Woeseiaceae bacterium, assembly GCA_041743865.1. Lineage (GTDB taxonomy): Bacteria > Pseudomonadota > Gammaproteobacteria > Steroidobacterales > Woeseiaceae > UBA1847. Next base: position 30,180 of record JBGTLY010000233.1, on the reverse strand, counting down.
TGGTAGTGCAGGATGATGAAATCACGAATCAGTTCGAATTCGCACCGGGACTGGCGGTTGTATTCCTCCTGGAGTTCCTTCGTGACACCGCGGTGCGGGAACAGCTGCAGCAGGCGCACGACCGCGGACTGGATCAGATGAATACTCGTCGATTCCAGGGGCTCCAGGAACCCGCTCGACAAACCCACGGCGACGACGTTCCGCGACCATTGCTCCCGGGTCCGTCCCGTTCGAAAGGGAATGAGGTTTGGCTCGGCGAGGGCCGGCGATTCGAGTTTCGCACACAGCAGGGCCGCTGCCTCGTCGTCCGAGTAATGACGGCTGCTGTACACGAGGCCGTTGCCATTGCGGTGTTGTAACGGTATGCGCCATTGCCAGCCGGCTGCATGCGCAATGGACCGTGTGTACGGCACGGTCACGTCGAAACGCTCGGTGGGAATCGCGATCGCGCGGTCGCAGGGCAGCCAGTGTCCCCAGTCCTCGAACCCCACCCCGAGTGTCTGCCGGATCAGGAGCGCCCTGCCGCCGGAGCAGTCGATGTAGAAGTCGCCGCTGACCTCGCGGCCGTCACGGAGCTTCAGCGAACGGACCTCGCCGGACTCGCCGTGGATCGAAGCGTCGTCGATGAGTCCCTCCGTACGTATTACGCCCAGTCGCTCGCTGTAGCGCCGGAGATACCGGCCGTAAAGCGATGAATCGAAGTGGTAGGCGTACGGCAGCTCCCATATCGGGTCGCTGACCTTGAGCTTGGAGAATTTATTCGCTTCGGCGCACAAATAGTTGAGATCGTAGTCCCACAGCTTGCTGTGCAGCCCGCACTTTTCGGCCCGTGTCCAGTAGTGATGGAATTGACAGAAGGCCTGGCTGCGTCCCGGCGCCCCGAAGGTGTGGTAGTAGCGCTCCCCGGGGGCTCGCCAGTTCTCGAAACGGATCGCGAGCTTGATGCTCGCCTTGGTCTCGCGCAGGAACTCCGGCTCGTCGAGACCCAGTACCGTGTTGACGTGCTGGATCGGAGGGATGGTCGCCTCGCCGACGCCGATGATGCCGATCTGTTCGGACTCCACGAGCTCGATATCGACGACCGGGCCCAGGACCCGCTTCAGCAGGGCAGCCGACATCCAGCCGGCCGTGCCGCCGCCGACGATGATTATTTTCCGGATCGTTTCAGCCAAGTCCCGCCCTCCCCTGCGCTATGTTAGCCAGAAAAAGTCAACCAAAAAAAGGCCCTGCCAGGGTACTGGCAGGGCCCGGGGGGCAGGCAATAAACCGCCTCAGTCGAACTGGTAGTTGAGGCTGACGAGGTAGTTCGTGCCGAACGACTGGTACAGCGTGATCTGCCTCGGGTCGACGTCGTTCGCCTGGACGGTGTCCTCGTCCGTGAGGTTCTGCGCCTGTAACGAAATGGTCAGCCCGTCAAGGAAGTTCGACCAGCTGTCGAGACCGAAGTCGTAGCTCATCTGCGCATCGAGCAGCTCGGCACCCTGGTCTACTGTCGGCGCAAGCGAAAGGCTTATGCCGCGCGTCTCAGTGGTGAACCGGTCGCGTTTTGTGCCCGCTAAACGCACCTGGAAAGGACCGCGTTCGTAGTACAAGGTGAGGTTGTAAGACTCTTCCGACAGACCGGGAACCGGGTTTCCATTGTCGAGCTCGCCGTCGTTGAAGGCGGCGGCGGCGATGAGGCCGAAGCCCTCCAGCACGTCCGCGAACTCACCGAACGGCACCGTGGCCTGCAGCTCGAGGCCGGATACGTCGCCCTCCAGGCCATCCTCGATGTAGTTGAGCAGGCCAAGGAACGTCGCCGGCGTCAGGTAGTTGTTCGGGTCATTCGGGTCCTGGACCTGGTGGTAGCCCGGAACGTAAAATTGCGAGAAGTCCACGATGGTGGAAGCGTTCTGGTGCCAGTTCACGAGGTCCTTGTAGAAGTACGCCACCGAGACAAAACCGTCCTCCGCGAAATACCAGTCGTAAGCGACGTCGTAGTTCTGCGACTCATAGGGCTTGAGCCGCGCATTACCGGCACTGCCCGACCAGGCGCTGTTCCGCGGATCCGTCGACTGGATGGGCCCGGCATTGAAAGAGAACGAAACGCTGTTGTTGGGTTTCATCTCGTCGATTCGCGAGCGGGTGATCGTACGCGACGCTGCGAACCGGACGACGTGATCCTCCGCGACGTGAAAGTTGACGTTCAAACTGGGCAGGACGTGATCGTAGTCGTCGCCGTCCGAGGTCGCCGTGGCGTCCACGAACTGGTCTGGGCCGGTGAAGGAATCGAAACCGGAGGCGACCTGGTCCGTCATGACGTACTGCACGCCGAGGTTGCCGTTCACGGGCATGTAACCGAGCTCTGTGTCGAAGTCGACCGCCACGAACGCGGTGGTCACTTCCTCGTCAACTTCGTAGGTATCGCCGAGGCGGCCCGTCTCGAGTTCCGCGGCGTCCGTCGCCAGGTAGTAACCGCTGTCGTACATGCCGAGGCCGTCGTAAGCGACGACCGGGCCGACACCGATGAAGCCCAGGTCGGTGCTGCCGAATCGATACTGCTCGGGAATGGGCGCATCGTCCGGGAACGTAGGCGCGGTAAGGTAAGCCCCGCCATTCACCTTCGACTTCGTGCGGTCGGAATACTGCACGCCGAAGTCGATGCTCGTGAAGAAGCTCCAGTCCAGCTCTCGGCGGGCGTCGAGCCTGATCGTGGAGAGCTCTTCGTCGAACACAGGTTCATTGACGAAGCCATCCTGTGCGTTCGGCGGCTGCAGCACCGAGCCGTCTGACGCCACCGCATTCTGGAATTCCGCAATCGGCTGCAGCGAGCCGCCCCAGGCCTGCGGGCCGGCCAGGCGGATCGTGTCAAAGTCGGAGAGGTCGACGGGTGCCACCGACGGATGCGCGCTATACATGGCGCCGGTGCCGGTCATCGTCCAGCTGCGGCCGGTCGCCGGCCCCTGGGTCGATAGCCCGGAGCGGCCGACACCGGAATAGCTCTCGATGTTAGTTATGACCTTGTCCGCCTCGCTATAGGAGACGTCGGCACCGAGAGTCCAGTCTTCGCCGAGATCGTAGCGCAGGTTCAGGCCGAAAGCCGACAGCTCGGCCTCCTTGCGCTCGGCGTCGTTGCGGATGACGGAGCGGAAGTCGTCAAAGTAGCCCTGCGTTACGAACCCGTTGTCGGTCTCGGTGACCGTGTAGTTGCCCGTGCCCCATTGCGCCCCGCCTTCCTCGACGCCGCGGAAGACCTTGTCCTCCTGGAAGTCGATATACAGTGCATCGAAGGTCAGCGACAGGTTCTCACTCGGGTCGAATTGCAGGATGCCCGACAAGGTGTCGCGCTCGAGCACCGCCGAGCGGACGTAGGAGTCGTGGCCGCCGAGGATGAAGTCGCCGTTGGCTTCATTGGGGTAGCCCCAGCCGCGGAAGTACTGTTCCTGGCTGGGCGATTCGGTCGTCGCATAGGAAAGCGCGAGCCCCAGTCTGTCGTCGAGGAACGCGTCGGAGAAACTCAGTGCCACGCGATGGCCGTTGTCGTCGAAGTCGGGGTTGGCACTCTCGAGATCGTTCTGCTCGAGCGTCGCGTTGACGACGAAGTACGGTTCCGCGTCGAGGGGTCGCACCGTACGCAGGTCGACGATGCCGCCGATGCCCTGCGTCGTCTGTGGGGCATTCGCCGTCTTGTACACGACAACGCCGCTGATAATTTCAGCCGGGTAAAGGTCGTACTCCACTCCGCGGTTATCGCCGATGCCGAGCAGCTCGCGCCCGTTCATCGTCGTGCCGGTGAAGTTTTCCTTGAAACCGCGCACGGAGACGCCGCTCGTGCGGCCGTTGACGCGTTCACCGGCCAGGCCGGGCAGGCGCGCCAGCGTTTCCGCGATGCTCGACTCCGGCAGCTTGCCGATGTCCTCGGCAGAGATCGCCTCCACAATGGACGTCGAATCACGCTTGGTGCCGATGGCGTCGACGAGGCTGCGGCGGAACTTGCCGTAGGTCACCACCTCTTCAACGACCTGGCCTTCCTCGTTCTCCTGGGCCACTGCCGGCGGCGGAATTGCGCTGCCTGTGGCTGCCGCAACTGCGAGCGCGACTGCGCTCCGGCGGGTGTGGATCGAGAATCGCGCGACTGCCGAATGGGCAGCCGTACCCTTATGCTGCTTCGCTACCATGAAAGTCCCCCCCAAGGGTCTTGTCCATCGATTAGACGGATCATCTTATGGACCGCTGTGGGTCAGGGGCAATCCAGTGCAAACGTATTCATTTGCTGAATACGTATTCATCGAATTACCGGCGAAAAGGCGCACTGGTACATTGCCCGACAGCCTTTCAGGGGGGTTGTTCGCAATGCATCGGGATACGCCCGACGGACTGCCGCGAGCAGATTCCGGATTGTTACCGCTAACGCGTGCCTGTCACGGTGAACCCGCAAGCGCGACACGCATCGAACGCTCGATCCTGCCGGCCGAACCACAGGCCGGCGTCTGCTTGCATATAACCTCGCTGCCCGGCCTCTCCGGGATCGGTGAAATCGGCGCTGCCGCTCGCGGCTTCGTCGATGCGATGGCGGACATGGGCCTTCGAGTCTGGCAGTTCCTGCCGCTCGGACCGACCGCCTATGGCGATTCGCCCTACCAGCCCCTGTCCACCTTCGCCGGCAACGAACTCCTGGTAGACGTTGCGGAACTGCAGGACGACGGCCTCCTCCGCGAGGGCGAGGTCCGGGTCCTGCAGGCGCTGCCACGGCATACGGTCGATTACGGCGCGCTTATTCCAAAAAAGAATGAGCTGCTGAGGCTTGCCGCGGATCGTTTCTATCGCAAGGCGGATGCGGCGGCGAGAGCCGACTTCGAGCGCTTCGTCGCTTTGCACGATCGCGACTGGCTGCACGACTATGCACTCTTCCGCATCCTGAAAACCGGGCATGGCGAGCGGCCCTGGATGGACTGGGAGGCTGAATACGTCCACCGGGACGCGCAGGCGCTGCAACGCGTCGAGCGCCGCCGCGCCGATGAGATCCGATCGATCAAGGTCCTGCAGTTCTTGTTCGACCGCCAGTGGCGGAGGCTTCGCGCTTACGCGCACGCCAGGGACATCAGCCTGTTCGGCGATATGCCCATCTGTATTGCGTTCGACAGTGCGGATGCCTGGGCAAACCGGGACATCCTGCGCGTCGACGTGGACGGGCGGCCGGACTTCGTGGCGGGCGTACCGCCGGATTATTTCTCCGAAGACGGCCAGCTGTGGGGCAACCCGCTGTATGACTGGGTAAAGCACGCCGGAAACGGTTACGCCTGGTGGATTCAGCGCCTCCGGGCAACGGCCGAAATGGCGGATATCGTGCGCATTGATCATTTTCGCGGTTTCGAGGCGTACTGGGCCGTCCCCGCCGGGGCGGAGACGGCCCGCAGCGGGAGCTGGCAACCGGGACCCGGCGACTCGCTGTTCGAAGCACTGCGCAGCGCGATGGGCTCCCTGCCGATCGTTGCCGAGGATCTCGGCGTCATCACCGCCGATGTCGAAGCGCTGCGCGACCGCTACGCGATTCCCGGCATGCGGGTATTGCAGTTTGACGTCGACGTCGAGAACTTCGAGCTCGCCGACGTCGATGCGAACTCCGTCTGCTACACCGGCACCCACGACAACGACACCACCGTCGGCTGGTTTCGCGGCAGCCCGGACGATCTCAGAAGCCCGGCGGCGATCGCCGCAACACAAGCTGCAGCACTGGCCATCACCGGCGGTTCGCCGGCGACCATACACCGCGACATGATTCGCGCGGCCTTCGCCACCGAGGCACGCATTGCCATCGCGCCGATGCAGGACTATCTTGGGCTGGGCTCCGAAGCCCGGATCAATACGCCCGGAACCTCGCACGGCAACTGGCGCTGGCGGCTCCTCGACACTCAGATCGACGAACCGCTGTGCGACGCGGTCGCCGGCATGGTAAGCGACGCCGGCCGGTCCTGAGCTGCCGTAGGAGCGGGCCATGCCCGCGAATGAACCCCATTACTGTCGGCGCAAGGTGGTGGTATTTCCAGAACCTATCTTGAAATCGTTTCAGCAGGATTTGAATCGTTGCAAGTTGAACAACCGAGAAAATTCTCAACTTTTGATTTCCATCGTACCAGCAACCGGCGTTACCATTGGAGACAGGTAAAGAAGCGTTCCACTAACCAGCGACGTTCATCACGTCGCAAGCGGCAGTTGTCCTGGGTGTTCGCGGCATCAGGCCGATGAACTGATTTTCTATACAAACCCCATGTCCCGGGGCCGTATCGCCCGCTGGATGCTGGAGGAAGTTGCTGTCCCGTACAGCACTGAACTGCTCGACTACGGCACACAAATGAACGCGCCTGAATACCTGGCCATCAACCCGATGGGCAAGGTGCCGGCGATCAAGCATGGCAACACGGTGGTGACTGAATGCGCAGCTATCTGCGCTTATCTTGCCGATACCTTTCCGGCCGCCGGGCTGGCCCGTGCAGCAAGCCAGCGTGGCGACTACTATCGCTGGCTATTTTTAACCTCCGGCCCACTGGAGCAGGCGATCACCAATAAGGCAATGGGCTTTGAGGTGCCCGATGGGCGCGAGCGAATGGCCGGCTACGGCAATTTTGGCCCCGCCATGGATACGCTGGAAAAAACGCTAGAGCACAAAAAATATATCGCCGGAGATTTCTTCACTGCTGCGGACGTCTACGTGGGTTCACAGTTAGGCTGGGATTTGCAGTTCGGACGCATTGAAAAGCGCACAGCGTTTGCAGACTACTGGGTCAGAGTCTGTGATCGTGATGCGTATCGACGAGCCAGCGAGCTGGACGACGCAGCGACGCCCAAAGACCCATGAATGGCAACCCGGCCGCGGGACTTGAAGAACCCGTTGGTTATCGGTACGGGCCTTGATGTAAACGAAACGGGATGCGAGAATTCCGCCTCCTGTAGTTATGCGCCAAAGGGTCCGGCAGTGCGCGCAACAACACGCTTCCTTACTCGATTCATCGCGAGATGAGTCTATCTTCGAATGTCGTGCTTCGCTTGTCAGCAGCCTTGCTGTTGTTCGTAGCTGTTGGCGCGACGCATGCCAATGAGTTCGTCAACGCTTTGCCCGATGGCGTCGCCATGGATGGGTTCGACGTTGTTGCTTATCACACCCTCGGCGAGCCGACGAAAGGTGATGCGGCTCACGCGGTGGAATACAAAGGCAAGACTTGGCTATTCAGTTCGGCTGACAATGCATCGGCATTTGCCGCTCTGCCTGCGCAGTACGAACCCGAACACAACGGTTGGTGCTCATACGCGGTGTCCGAAGGATACGGTGCCGAAGTCGATTTCGTGAACGGCTGGGCTGTGCTCGACGGCAAGCTTTATCTCAACTGGAATGCTGAAGTCCGCAACGATTTCGTGGCCCAGCGCAGCAAACGGATTCCCGAAGCTGAAAAACTTTGGAAGTCGGTACATGCTGGTTTGCAGGACGGCTCGGTTAAGCTCTATACGCACGCCGATGAAAGCGTCGACATCGCTCATCCCCAGCAGGTTGAGTAACGGCATTCAGCCTCGTTTGGCCTTGTCGCTGCAAGCGACATGCGTGCGGGCGATTAGCTCGAGTGACCACCGGCCTGCTCGCCCCACAACATTTCAAGCCGGTTATCCCGACCGCAGCTGAAGCGATAATATTTGTAGCGCAGCGCGTTCTTCATATAGTAATCCTGGTGCCCTTCTTCAGCCGCATAGAACGTTTCGGCAGCGACGATTTCGGTGACGATCGGTTTGCTGAAGCGGTCTGATTCCTCGAGTTTTTTCTTGCTCGCTTCAGCGAGTTGCCGTTGCTCGTCATCCAGATAGAAAATCGCCGACCGGTATTGGCTACCCTGATCGCAGAATTGCCGGTCAACCGCAAGCGGATCGATGTTGCGCCAGAACACATGCAACAAGGTTTCGTAATCAACGACCTTGGGATCGAAACGAACCTCGACGGCTTCGGCATGGCCTGTACCACCCGCGGAAACCTCCTTATATGACGGGTTTCTCTTGTCCCCGCCGATGTAACCGGAGACAGTCGATTTCACGCCCGGCAACATGTCGTAGGGTGGCTCCATGCACCAGAAACAACCACCCGCAAAAATTGCAGTTGCCAGTTCAGAATCGTCCGGCGCGTTCTGGTCCGCAGCGACCTGGCTGTTACCCGTCGACACGACGTACAGAGCAGCTGCCATGGCGCAGGTACGAACGGTGGTTCGTGACAAGAGTGACATATCTAACTCCTCAACTCCGGTAGCGCCTTGCCGTGCGGAACAAATTGCAGCGCAAGCCCGTTATTGCACCATCGCTCGCCACGCGGCGGCGGACCGTCCTCAAAAAGGTGGCCTTGGTGGCTGCTGCAGCGTGCACAATGGTACTCGGTACGTGGCCAAAGCAACAGGAAGTCTCTTTTAGTATCCACAGCGCCGCTTATTGGCTGCGTAAAACTTGGCCAGCCCGTGCCACTTTCGAATTTAGCCTCGGCATCGAACACAGGCAGGAAGCAGGCGGCGCAGATATAGGTGCCGTCACGATGTTCGTCATTCAACGGGCTCGAGTTTGGGCGCTCGGTATCTTCTTCGCGCAGCACACGATACTGCTCCTTGCTCAGCAGCGCTTCCCATTCGGCGTCGGATTTCTCCACCGGTTCGAATTTCCGGGATGCCGACTTCGCTCCTGCGACGCATGGCAGCACCAATAACATGGAAGCAGAGCCCAGCACGTGCAGGCAATGTCTTCGGCTAATCATAATTCTCGTCCAGTTTAATTTCGCGGTTAATCTTCAGTAAGTATCAGGTCGATGTTTTGGATTTCAAGCGTAAATTCCGAGCCCGTGTCGTCGCCGTCAGATGATATCCAAAGGCCCAGCACTTTTACGGGATCGGCAAAACTGTACGACAATTCAAATGGGCCGGACTTTTCAAGATAGTGCACGCGCTCTTCATAGAGCAAATCACTTAGCGGGTGGGTGCGCCTTTTTCCAAGCTCCGCTTCCTGCCGGGTCGTCGAATAAAAGCTTATGCGCCGTACGCCACTACCCGCTGGTGCCAGGTCATGCAGCTGCACGATCCAGTCGGGGGCAAGCCGCCGCTGCAGGAAATTGAGCTTGCGCTCGCCTGCCTCGACGAGACCAAGCTTGAGCACAAAATCATCGGCGCCTTCCTCGCCCTGCGTTTTCCCGGCCGGCACTAGCAAATTACCGCTCCAGGTTGCTTGGACTGTAAAACCGGACAAAAATGCGGGTTCATCGAGTCGAAACACAAGTGGACTGGACGATCGATCAACCTTGATTTGCAAGGACGCGTTTTCACTCCCCTCGTTCGCGATCGAGACTGTATTGGCCGGGATGCTCCGGTAGGCCAGCGATGTCCAGCCGGCTAAGCCATCCACAGGCACGACCATTGTTTGCGCCGCGAAGGCGAGCGAGGCGCTTGCGGCTATCAGCATGAGGTTGTCAAGAGCGTGTGTACAGTGAACAGGATAATTGCGCTTAGCCTCTCGGCCGGGTTTTTCATCCATCTACTCTAGCGGATGCACGTCATGGAAACATCAAGTAATTATAGGCTTCGCAATATTTTGCATCCGCAGTTGTTTGAAATAAAATACTGTGACGTCGGGTCGCTGGCTTGAGGATCCGGGCGATTGTTCGTGCAAGCTTGCTGCACGAGCTCTTCCTGTCGCCAGTTTCAAATCCATCGTCCGCCCAAACGAGAGCAATAGAATGCCGGCATTTTCAAAACAAGGAGCATTCGAGTCGTTTCGAAAGTGGATCATATCCCTGTGGGTATCGATACTATTTTCTGGCAGCGCACACGCTGCCGTAGTGGATGTTGCAATCAGCGATGCGTCAGGGCGACCGACCTCGGGCGTGCTCGTGCTACTGCAAAACGAGTCGACGGGATTCCTGGCCCGGAATGAAAGCAATAACAATGGCCGTGCCCGTTTCAGCGGAGTGCCGGCGGGTTCAGGCTATGCCGTTGTCGTTGATGGTGTTGAGCGCACGGCCGAAATCCGCTTGCGCAGCAACGAATCACGCGCCGTCAAGTTCGAGCTGCTCGATACGGTGACCGTTACCGCAAAACGGACGGCCGTGTCGATAAACTCACTCGACGCCGAAGTCAGTGCCACGCTGAACCAGGAGCAACTGGAAGTACTGCCAATCGAAGGTCGTGACCTCACGCGGGCACTGATACGATTGCCGAACGTCGTGCCTTCGACCGGTTTTTTCCCCGAAGCACCGCCTGTGTCCATCAACGGTGCAAACGGCCTGTTCACGCAGTACCTGATCGATGGCCTCGACAATAACGAGAATTTTCTCGGTGGGCCGAAATTTCCGGTATCCATCGGCTTTGCTGCGGACGTTACGGTACTCGCGTCCTCGTATTCCGTCGAGTACGGGCGCACCGGCAACGGTGTCGTCAACGTTACTTCACCCTCCGGCAGCAATACCTGGACAGGGGAAGCCTACTACCAGGTTCGGCCCGGCGCGTCGGTCGATGCATCTACCCCGTTCGCCGGTCGCGATCTGTCGGGAAATCCCGTGCAGGATGGCTTCCGCCGCGATCAGCTGGGCTTCTCGCTCGGCGGACCCATACAGCGCGATCGTACGTTCTTTTTTGCCAACCTCGAGTTCACACGGGACGAAAAAGACAACCGACTGACGTCGCCACGCTTGGGCATCGACGGCGTGGTGCCCGGCGAGAATACGTCAATGCTTGGGTCTTTGCGTCTCGATCATCGTATAAACGAGGCTTGGCGGCTTGCGCTGCGTGTTAATCATGGTGACGTTGACATCGAGCGCCAGGGCGGTGGCCTCGAAGGCGGCGTTACGTTTCCTTCGGCCGGCTCCGTGCAGCAACGCAATTCCACACTGACAGCCATCTCCGCCATCTACGATCGCGGCAACTGGACCTCGGAAACCCGTCTCGGCACGGGGCATTTTGATTGGGACTACGCAAACGCGAACGACGGTGGACCACAAGTCACGGTGGTGTCGCCGGATGGCCTCACCGCCGCAGTGCTTGGTCACCCGGGCTTCACCTTCGACGAACGTGAGGATTCACTGCAACTACAACAGAAATTCACCTGGCTGGCCGGCACGCACTCGCTGCGTTTCGGCCTCGACGCGATGCGCTCGGACTTCCGCCTGTCCGGTGGCGGTAACCCGGACGGCAACTACCGGGTGAGTCTCGACGCCGGCGAGATCGATGCATTGCGCGACCTGAATCGCGGCATTGACTTGCGTGTTGCGGACATTCCTTTAAGCGCCGAAGTTCTCGACTATGCCGTTGAACTCCGGCCCGCAGATTTCGGCGCCGACCAGGACCAGGTCGGCGTGTACATCGAGGACCAGCTCAGTTTAAGCCCACATCTGACGCTGACCGCTGGACTTCGATGGGATTACGACAGCCTGACCGAGGCCGGCGACGAATCTTTCGATCGGGACAACTTCGCCCCGCGACTCGCTATCAACTGGCGAATTGCTGGCACTCTTGCCCTGCGCGCGGGTGCCGGCGTTTACTACGAACGTTTACCGTACACAGTCCTCTCGGATGCCTTGCAGCAGAACACCACGACCGCGGCCTATCGGGCGCAGCTAGACGCGCTGGTTGATGCCGGCATCCTGCCGCCCGGCACTGATAGCAGAGCCCTTACGTTCGACGGCAACCTGGTCGTCAACCCCGACTGTCCGGATGGCTTTTTGCAATGCCCGACGCCGGCCGAGGTGCCGGATCTTCGGGAGACGGCCATCTCGAACGAGCGGCGCATTCTGAATCCCGACGGTCTCGACAGTCCCTACACCGTGCAGCTTTCGGCCGGCTTGCAATGGCAGTTGTCCGACGAATTAACAGGCTCGGCGGATCTGTTTTTTCATCGCGGCGTCAATCAGCTGCGGCTTCGCGACCTCAATGCGCCGGCGGCGTTTTTCCCGAACATGGCGAATCTCAACGAGGCGAATATTGCAAGCTTGCGCCAGTTGCCATCGGACCTCGAGAGGCGAGCACTGGCTGAATCACTGGGCCTGATTCGAAGCCAGGGCGCAGCCGATGCCACGCGCCCGGTCGCACCGTTGGCAGGCGGTGCGCGACAAATCGTGGTCTCGGAAACGGCGGGCGAGTCACGTTACAAGGCCTTGAGCCTCACGCTCCAAAAACAGCGCGGCGACAGCATTTGGGCCTATCTTGTGACCTACACGCTGTCGGAGCTTCGCAACAATACCGACGATATCAATTTTCGTGCGTCGAATTCCAACCTGTTCAGCGATGAATGGGGGCCGTCGATAAACGATCGGCGGCATGTGTTGTCAGCCGTGTTATACCTGTACCCATGGGATTCGTTGACAGTAGTGCTTGCAGGGTTGTTCGAGTCTGGCCAACCCGTCAACCTGATTCCGGATACCACGATCTTTGGTACCACGGATTTGAATGGCGACGGCGCGTCATTTACGGATGCCTATCTCGGCAACTCGGATCGGGCGCCCGGCCTATCGCGCAATTCCGAGCGGCTGCCCAGCGCGACGACGTTCGACCTGCGCGTGTCGTACCGGCCGTCACTCGCTGATGGCCGGCTCGAATTTTCCGCCGATGTCTTCAATCTGTTTAACGAAACAAACCTTTCCGGTTTTCCAAACTCGGCAACCCAGTCAAACCAGATACAGGTTGCGGGGCAAGCCTTCACGCTTCGCAATGCTGCTGCACCGCGACAATTCCAGTTCGGCATATGTATCGCTTTCTGAGCGCTGGCAAAAAAAGGATCGGCGACGGGAACCTCAAATACAAAAATGAAAGTCGCGCGCGCGCCTGTCAGGAGTTTTTGTCCTCAAGCAATGTTTGCGGCCACGTTGCTTGCCTGCTTGTTTTCGCATTCAATCGCCGCGTCGGAGCCGGATCTCCGCGACGAACCTGAACTCGCCCGACAAGCCGCCGGCCAAACGGTTTACTTCAATGCCTGGGGCGGCGACTTTGCGATCAACCGTTATATCGACTGGGTGGCGGGCGAAGTCGAGAAGCGTTACGACATTCGCCTCGTACACGTCAAAGTCACCGACATCGCCGAGGCCGTAAGCCGTATCCGTGCTGAATACGTCGCTGGGCGGGAGCAGAACGGTTCCGTCGATCTCATGTGGATCAATGGCGAAAATTTCGCCGCAATGCAGCATGCGAATCTACTCTGGGGCCCCTGGGCTGAGGAGCTTCCGAACTCGCGCCTGATCGACTGGCAGGGCAACCCGACGACACGTATCGACGCGACGCTGCCGACTGGCGGATACGAGCTGCCCTGGGGCACCGCCACGTTCACGTTGTTTTATGATCGGGAATTTGTCAGCACGCGCGTTCGTAATCCCGACGACTTGCTCTGCTGGATAGAGGCGCATCCGGGCCGATTCACGTATCCGCAGCCACCGGCCTTTCTGGGTACGGCTTTTTTGAAACAGTTGTTGATTTTACTCACAGAAGACACGGCGCGACTGCAGGAAGCTCCAGGCGACGATTTTCAGACGCTGAGCGCGCCACTCTGGGCGTGGCTCGACCGGGCGCACGCATCGATGTGGCGCACAGGTCGGCTGTTTCCGCGCAGCGGACCGGCACAGCGGGAGCTGCTGGCCGCTGGTGAACTCGACTGGATGATGTCCTACAACCCGGCGGAAGCGAGCCGTGCCATCCGGCAGGGCTTGCTGCAAGACACCGTGGCAGGCATGGTTTTCAGCAACGCGGCATTATCGAACAGCCATTTTCTCGCTATCCCGGCGAATGCCAGCGCCAAAGAAGGAGCGCTACTGGTCGCAAATTTTCTGATCTCACCGCTGGCCCAAATACAAAAGGCCGACGAAGCGCGCTGGGGCGATCCATCGGTGCTCGATCCGAACCTGCTCACGGCGGAGCAACTAAGTGTGTTCGAGCGCTTGCACCAGGGTGGCGCGACGGCACCATTACCAAAGCGCCGCGTGCCCGAACCGCACCCCGGCTGGTCAGCAGCACTCGAGCGCGCCTGGCTCGCCCGCTACACACGATGAGACACACGAGCATTTTTCTAATGCTAACGGTGTCACTGATGCCCGCGCTGGCAGGACTGGTCGCGGCGCTGGTGCTGGGTCTCGATGGCGGCGCTTTGCAAAGGGTGCTTGCAACGCCAGGTGTCGGACTCTCAATCGGCACTTCGCTCTGGACCGGTATCGCCGCGACCGTATTGTCGTTGCTGATCGCCCACTTTGCGGTTGCTGCGGCGTTCACAGGGCGTTGGCGCACGCGGCTCACCGCCTTATCCTTGCCGTTACTGACAATACCGCACCTCGCGATCGGTATCGGGCTCGCGCTCGTGATTGCACCGTCTGGTCTGCTCATGCGTTTATTGTCGCCAGGGGCGACCGGCCTCGAACGACCGCCGGACTGGTTGCTTGTTCAGGATCCCCTCGGCCTCTCCATGATCGGCGGACTGGTGCTCAAGGAAAGCTGTTTTCTGATCCTTATCCTCTCGGTCGCCCTCGCACAAGTGCCGGCGACACGTTTGCTGCAACAGGCACGCACGCTGGGCTACGGCCCCTTGCAGGCGTGGTTGTCAGTGGTCGCACCGGCTTTGCAACGCCAGATTCGGGTGCCGCTTGCTGCGGTACTCGTCTTCGGCATAAGTAACGTCGAAATGGCTATTCCGCTCGGTCCCGACCTGCCGCCAACATTCTCGGTGTTGTTGTGGCGCTGGTTTACGGATCCGGACGCCATGATACACGCCCAGGCTTATACCGGCAGCCTGCTCCTGTTGCTCATCAATGTGCTTGCGCTCGTCGGCTTTTTTACAGCCGGGGGGGCTTTCAGGTTTTTTTGGCGCCGGGAGAGCGAGCGTGGCCAGCGGCGGCGATGCGAAGCACCGCAACGAATCGGCATCGGTGTCGGTCTGACTGTAGGCTGGGTGATCGGAACCCTCGCGATCGTGGCGCTGTTTCTGCGGGCTGCCGCAGGTGCGTGGCCGTTTCCCTCAGTTCTCCCCGCCTTGCAGCACGGCGAAACGCTGCGGGATGTGCTGCAGTCCATCTTGCCTGTCGCGCGAAGCGTCGCTGGCAGCACGCTGTTGCTTGCAACAGGCACGGCTTTCGTCACTACGCTGTTGATCTTGCCGGCCGCGGAAAAAGCGGCGCATGACACTAGATTGCGCGGCAACATCGGCGCACTGTTGTTCTTACCTTTACTAGTGCCGCAAATGACCTTCCTGTTTGGCGTCCAGGTGCTGCTGACCCGAATGGGGCTTGATGGCACCTACGCCGGCGTGCTCTGGAGCCATGCGATTTTCGCCTTGCCTTACGTCTGGGGCATTGTTGCATCGGCGCGGAGCGCCATAGATCCGCGTTATGACGCCGTTTCGCGAACGCTTGGCGCTTCCACATTGAAAACCTATCTGCAAGTAAGCGTTCCACTTCTCGCCCGCACATTGCTACTGGCAATCGCGCTGGCTTTTGCGGTCAGCGTCGCTTTGTACCTGCCAACGCTGTTTGTCGGCGCGGGACGCATCGCCACCGCCGCAACCGAAGCCGCAGCCGCCTCGGGTTCCGGCAGTTCAAGGCTGGCGGCCGTACATGCGATGCTGCTTGCGGCGGCGCCACTTGCTGCATTTGCACTGGCCTACGGCATCGCTGCCACGCTCTTTCGATCGCGAACCGGCGTGCCGCGATGACGGCATTGATTCTCGACAACGTGGACTTGAGAATCGGATCCGAATCGTTGTTCGATCCGGTAAGCATTGTTGTGCCGCCGGGCGTGGTCGCCGTCGTCTCAGGGCCGAGCGGCGCCGGTAAGTCAAGCTTGCTCGCGTTCATTAGCGGCACCTTACCGGTCGCATTGACGAGTTCGGGTCGCCTGGTTTATGGCGACGAGGAATTGACCGAATTGCCTGCCGAGGTGCGCGGCATCGGTATTCTTTTTCAGGACCCCATGCTGTTTCCACATTTCAACGTACGCGGTAACCTGCTGTTCGGCATGCGCGCCGGCGGCAGCCGCCGCGAACGTCGGCGGCGGGCCGATGCTGAACTCGATGCTGTTGGCCTGGGCGGGTTTGGTGATCGCGATCCATTCACCTTGTCCGGTGGCCAAAAGGCGCGCGTGGCGATCCTGCGCGTGTTGCTCGCCGAACCGCGCGCCTTGCTGCTGGACGAACCGTTCACTACTCTGGACAACGCGAATCGTTGCAAGGTGCGTGAATTTGTGTTCTCGGAGATCGCACGCCGCGGGTTGCCCGCCATACTGGTAACTCATGACAGTGGCGATGCGGCCGCTGCAACCGGCCCAGTGATTCGACTCGCGCCAGCCGAGGGCTCGCCAAGGTAAGGTTGAATTAATTCGCTTCTTGCTGCAGCAATCTATAGATTCAAGTCTTCGCAAGACTGTTCGGTCACGGAAAATTGGCCCGGAAATGCTCGATACCACGCTACGTCCATACGTTGATGTGCCACTCCGGGCGGTCGGTCGCATGCTTGCCCGAGCCGGCGTACCCGCAAGCGCCGTCACGTTGGCCGGTCTTACGTTTGGCCTGCTGGCCGCCTATGCCATCACGCAAGCTGCATATCCAGCGGCGTTCGGCCTGATACTTGTCAACCGAATTTTTGACGGACTTGACGGTACTATTGCGAGGGCAACTACACCGACGGATCAGGGTGGTTACCTGGACATCGTCGCGGACTATGTGTTCTACGCCGCGATACCGTTCGCTTTTGCGCTTCTGGACCCGTCGAGGAATGCCGTTGCCGCGGCCGCACTGCTTGCCGGCTTTTGCCTTACCTGCTCCAGCTTCCTGGCATTTGCTGCAATTGCCGCAGGACGCGGGCTCAACACGGCGCGGCATGGAAGAAAATCGTTTTTCTATTCGACCGGACTGGTCGAAGGCACGGAAACCATACTGTTTTTCCTGCTGATGACGGCAATGCCGGTCTGGTTTCCCGAGCTTGCGTTCCTGTTTGCGTTTCTTTGCGTATTGACGGCGATTCAGCGTGGGTCGCTGGCCATGGCGCTTTTTCGGTAGGTGGCTGCTGTTCCCGGCCCTGAAATAAAACGCATGTCGCGCCGGTCTCGGTTGAACACCATGAACCACCGAATCAACCAGAAGGAGGCATAGCGCTGTGCAATCCAGAATTGGACGGTGGATGCTCGCGATCATCGTAGTCGCCGCAATCGCCGCATTTTTTCTGTTCGACCTGCAACAGTACCTTTCGCTCTCCGACCTGAAGGCGAGGCGGGACGCGCTTGTTCGTTATGTCGACGCGAATCTGGCTCTGTCAATCGCATTGTTCTTCAGCGCGTACGTGTTGGTTGCCGGATTGTCGTTGCCGGGTGCGGCGATCATGACGATCGCCGCCGGGGCAATCTTCGGCGTGTTTACCGGCAGTATCGTCGTGTCATTCGCCAGCAGCTTGGGCGCGACCATCGCATTTCTCGCGGCGAGGTTCTTGTTTCGAGACAGCGTGCAGCGACGCTTTCGTAAACGTCTTGAACGCATAAACGAGGGCGTGGAGCGCGACGGCGCATTCTACCTTCTGTCGCTACGCCTGGTTCCGGTATTTCCGTTTTTCGTCATCAATCTTGTCGCCGCGCTGACACCGCTCAAGATACGGACCTTCTACTGGGCCAGCCAGCTCGGCATGCTGCCGGCGACGGTCGTGTATGTAAATGCCGGTACACAACTTGCGCAGGTTTCATCGGCCGGTGAGATCCTGTCGCCCGCACTCTTACTGGCCTTCGCCTTGCTGGCTGCCTTGCCATTGGTCGCTCGTTGGGGACTTGGCTTGATCAAGAGGGGCCAGGTGGAAAAGCCATTCACGCGACCGAAACACTATGACTACAACCTGCTGGTGATTGGTGGTGGTTCGGCCGGCCTGGTCACTGCTTACATAGCCGCCGCGGTAAAAGCCAGGGTGGCGCTAGTTGAACGGGATGAGATGGGCGGTGAATGTCTGAATACCGGTTGTGTTCCAAGCAAAACGCTTATTCGCAGTGCGCGACTGCTCGCCGAGGCTCGCGATTGTCAACATCTCGGCATTGAGAGCATGCAAGCCAAAGTCGAATTCTCTGATCTCATGGCGCGCGTTGCCAAAGTGATCGAGCGCATCGCACCGCACGACTCTCGCGAACGTTACCGAAAACTCGGCGTCGACTGCATTGAAGGCGAGGCAAGCCTCAAGTCACCCTGGGAAGTCGAGGTGAATGGCAAGACTCATACGGCGCGCAGCGTGGTTATTGCGACTGGATCGCGGCCCGTTGTGCCGCCGATCGAGGGTCTCGAAAGCGTGGATTACCTGACGAGCGATAACCTTTGGTCGCTGAAGGAGCAGCCGAAACGGCTGGTCGTGCTGGGTGGCGGTCCGATTGGTTGCGAACTGGCCCAGGCATTCGCGCGCATCGGCTGTAGCGTAACCATCGTCGAGATGGGGTCACAGCTGCTTGGCCGCGAAGATAAGGACGCGGCATCGTTGGTCGCTGCCGCGCTGGCTGAGCGCGATGGTGTTGATGTCGCGATATCCTGCAAGGCGTTGCGCTGCGAGGGCAAAGGTAAAAATAATAGCGCAGACGGTACGCTGGTCTGTGAACGTGATGGTGCGGAGGTGCGGTTCGAGTTCGACCGGCTGTTGCTCGCCCTCGGCCGTCGCCCGAATCTCGACAGCGCCAGGATGAAAGAGTTGGGGGTCGAATTGTCAGACGATGGAACCATTGTTGCCGACCCGTTTTTGCGTACTAATTTTCCCAGCATTTCAGTTTGCGGCGACGCCGCAGGCCCTTACCAGTTCACGCATGTCGCCGCACACCAGGCCTGGTACGCCGCTGTCAATTCGTTGCTGAGGCCTTTCTGGTCGTTTCGTGCGAGCTACGACGTGATCCCCTGGTGCACGTTTACCGATCCCGAAGTTGCCCGGGTCGGCTTGTCTGAGGCCGAGGCTAAAGAAAACGATACGGAAGTCGAAGTAACACGTTACGAATTCAACGAACTGGATCGCGCGTTGACCGATGGCGAAGCACGTGGATTTGTGAAAGTGCTGACAGAACCAGGCAAGGACAGAATACTGGGTGCCACGATTGTCGGCGCACACGCCGGCGAGATGATCGCCGAGTTCGTACTGGCGATGAAACACGGTCTCGGGCTGAACAAGCTGCTCGGTACGATACATGTCTATCCAACGTTCATGGAAGCTAATAAGAACGCCGCCGGCGCATGGAAACGTGCGCACGCACCCGAGCGTGTTCTCCTCTGGCTTGGAAAATACTTTGCCTGGCGTCGCGGTACTGCTGCCAACGGCAATGGCGCAAAGGCGTCCGGTACCCAAACCTGAATGGATCGCTCGTCCTGGCTGCTCGGCAACGAAGCCCAATTTCGATTGCTGGTATTTCTCAGCGTGTTTGCAGCTTTGCTTGTCATGCAACAGCTCTGGCCACGACGCACGGATGCCGGCGGATGGCGTCGACGAACGACGAACCTCGCGATCGTGCTCCTCGACACGGGCGTGCTGAGGATTGGGTTTCCGTTCCTTGCCATCGAAGCGGCGATAATAGCCGAACAGAACTCGGCGGGCATTCTACGGGGATTGCCGCCAGCAGTGGCCGTTGTCGTCGGCATCCTCATACTTGATTTGGTCATCTATTGGCAACATAGAATTCTGCATGCGGTCCCGCTCTTGTGGCGTTTGCATCGGATGCACCATGCGGATACCGGATTTGACGTCACGACCGGCGTACGTTTCCATCCATTGGAGATTGTATTGTCGATGCTGTTGAAGCTCGCGGCAATCGCAATTCTGGGGATAGTGCCACTTGCCGTACTATCGTTTGAAATCATGCTGAGCACCGGCGCTCTTTTTACGCATGCCAATTTGCGTTTGCCGGCAAGGGTCGAACGAGCCCTGCGATTATTGGTCGTCACGCCGGACATGCATCGAATTCATCATTCCTGGCACCGTGACGAAACCAACAGCAATTTCAGTTTTCATCTGTCGATCTGGGATCGCTTGTTTCGCAGCTATCGCGCCGAGCCTCGCGACGGTCAACTCGGCATTACAATCGGACTGCATGAGTTCCGTGGCCGCCGAGAGCAGCATTTGCTGGCCCTGCTGCTGAATCCGTTTCGCTCGACGCCGACGAAGTAGTATGATTCGTCGATCAACGTGGGTCGGGGCACCGGCCGACGGATTGTCAGGGGAACGGGTTTGGCTTTAGAAGAATACGATGCCATCGTCGTCGGTTCCGGAATTTCCGGGGGCTGGGCGGCCAAGGAACTGGCGGAAAAAGGTCTCAAGGTGCTGTTGCTCGAGCGCGGAAAAAACGTCGAGCACATCAAGGACTACGTGAACGCGCGCAAGGCGCCCTGGGACTATCCGCATCGCGGCCGCCGGACGGTCGAGATGGAGGAAGCCTACCCGGTCCTCAAGCGAGACTATCCCCTGAACGAAACCAATCTCGACTGGTGGGCGTCCGACACGGAAAACCCCTACACCGAGGTGCGCCGGTTCGACTGGTACCGGGGTTACCAGGTAGGCGGACGGTCGCTGACGTGGGGACGGCACAGCTATCGCTTCAGCGATTTCGATTTTGAAGCGAACGCGAAGGACGGCGTTGCCGTCGACTGGCCGATACGTTATGGCGACATCGCGCCCTGGTACGATCACGTCGAGAAGCACGCGGGCATCCAGGGTTCTCTCGAGAACCTGGAGCAGCTGCCCGACGGCCAGTTCCAGCCGGCGATGCCGCTCAATTGCGGCGAAGAACTGGTCGCCGGCAAGCTCAAGGGACACTTCGACAACCGCCGGCGCATCATCCCGGCACGAACGGCGAACCTGACGGAATCCCTGCCCGGGCGCGCGCCCTGCCAGTATCGCAACGCGTGCTGGCTCGGCTGCCCTTACGGCGCCTACTTCAGCACCCAGTCCTCGACGCTGCCGGCCGCCGTTGCAACCGGCAACCTGACGCTCAAACCCTGGTCGATCGTCACCGAGGTGATTTACGACAAGGACAACAAGCGTGCAACAGGCGTGCGGGTGCTGGATGCCGTCACGGAACAAAGCACCGACTACCGTTCGAAGATCGTGTTCCTGTGTGCATCCGCAATGAACTCCACCTGGTTGCTGATGCGCTCGGCGACCGACGTGTGGCCGGATGGCCTTGGCAGCAGCTCCGGCGAACTCGGCCACAACCTGATGGACCATCATTTCCGGGTCGGCGCCTGGGGCTCGCTCGAGGGGATGGGCCTCGACGACAAGTATTACTTCGGGCGGCGGCCCGGCGGGTTTTATATCCCGCGCTACCGCAACCTGTTCGGCGAAAAGCGCGACTACCTGCGCGGCTTCGGCTACCAGGGCGGTGCCTCCCGGGAAAACTGGCAGCGCTCGGTCCGGGAACTCGGCGTGGGTGGCGCGTTCAAGGAT
Organism: Woeseiaceae bacterium; assembly: GCA_041743865.1. GTDB lineage: Bacteria > Pseudomonadota > Gammaproteobacteria > Steroidobacterales > Woeseiaceae > UBA1847. The sequence goes on along the minus strand of JBGTLY010000233.1, from coordinate 8,786 downwards.
CGCATGGCAGAACCCGGCGCATGGAACGTGGGCGCGACCGCGTTTGGCGAAATGCTGCCGGCCCACGACAACAAGATCGGCATCGACCACACGAAGACGGACAAGTGGGGTTTGCCTGTGCTCAAGTTCGATTGCGGAACCGGTGAAAATGAAGCCCTCATGCGCGTGGACATGCAGAACGACATGGGCGAGATGCTCGAAGCCGCCGGTGTGAAGAATGTCGGCACTTATGACAACGGCTACTCGCCCGGTATGGGCATCCACGAGATGGGCACGGCCCGCATGGGACGCGAACCGAAGTCCTCGGTACTGAACGAATGGAACCAGGTGTGGGATGCGCCGAACGTGTTCGTCACTGACGGTGCGTGCATGACCTCTGCATCCTGCGTCAACCCGTCGCTGACGTACATGGCACTCACCGCCCGCGCGGCCGACCATGCGGTGAAAGAACTGAAGCGGCGTAACCTGTGAGGCTGAATGTGACGGACGAGACGGCACAACCCGAACGAGTTACGCGCCGTGAGGTGATTTTCCGCGTGTCGGCCATGCTGGGCGGTACCGCGCTCATCGGCCAGGCGGCAATGCTCTCGGGCTGCGACCGGGAGCTGCCGGCGGTGACGCCCTCGGCCACCGCGGAAAAAACCGCGTCCGGCGAGCTTTTCACCGCGGCCGACATCGAGTATCTCTCGGAGATTGCCGATACGATTCTTCCTGAAACCGGCACGCCGGGGGCGAAAGCCGCAGGCGTCGGGCCGTTCATCGCACTGATGGTGCAGGACACCTATTTCCCGGGCGACCAGGAAATATTCCGGGCCGGTCTCGACACGCTGAACGAGGAAAGCGAACGCGAATCGGGCGCCTCATTTATGAGCGCGACACCGGCGCAGCGCCTCGCGTTGCTCGAGCGGCTGGACCGGGAGGCACAGGAGTACAGCTGGAACCGTGCGGAAGGCGACCCGCCACACTACTTCCGGATGCTGAAGGAGCTGAGCCTGCTCGGCTATTTCACGTCGGAGATCGGTTATACGCAGGCGATGCGCTACGCGGAGACGCCCGGCCGTTACGACCCCTGCACGCCCTACACAGAGGGCGAGACGATCTGGGCCGACCATGCGTAGGCCATCGTGCCTGTTGCTTGCGGTCACCGTGCTCGGTGCCGGCACGTCGGCGATCGCGGATGACGGCGCATGGGTGCCCCTTTTCAACGGCAAAGATCTCAGTGGCTGGGCGCCGAAGATCCGCGGCTATGACGCAGGCGTGAATTTCGGCGAGACTTTCCGCGTCGAAGACGGCCTGCTGACCGTCGACTACGAAGCTTACGACAGCTTCGACAACCGCTTCGGCCACCTCTTCTACGAGACGCCGTACTCGCACTATCGCCTGCGCGTCGAGTATCGCTTCATCGGCGACCCCGGTCCGGGCGTCGAAGAATGGGCGTGGCGCAACAGCGGCGTCATGCTGCACTCCCAGTCGCCGCAATCGATGCCGGCCGGACAGGACTTCCCCATCTCCCTCGAAGCCCAGTTCCTGGGCGGCCTGGTCGAGTATGAACGCCGCCCTACCGCAAACCTGTGTACACCCGGCACACACGTCGACTACGAGGGGAAGTTCGAGGAAGAACACTGCCTGTGGTCGAGTTCGGATACTTTTTACGGCGACCAGTGGGTGACGGTCGAGGTGCTCGTCGAGGGCAGCGAACGATTCGTTCACTACGTCAATGGCGAAGCGGTAATCGAGTACGCCAACGCGGTAACCGGCGGTGGCGTGGTGTCAGGCCATGACCCGGTACAGAAGCCCGAAGGCGAAGCGCTCGGTAAGGGCTACATATCCCTGCAGAGCGAAGGCCACCCGCTGCAGTTCCGCCGCGTCGAGATCCAGGTGCTGCCTGGCAACCGTTCGGACCTGTAGGAGCGCCCCATGGGCGCGACCGATCCCGGCGGTATTCGTGCGCGTGGCGCGCTCCTGCGATTCCCGACCTGTAGGAGCGCCCCATGGGCGCGACCGTCCCGGCAGCATTCGTGCGCATGGCGCGCTCCTGCGATCAGAGTTCGACCAGAAGTTTCCCCTCGTTGCCCCCCGTGAACAGCAGGTTGATGCCCTCGATCGCGCTATCGAGGCCGTGGAGCGTATGCGCTCGATACCGGATCCTTCCGGCCATGAGGTGCTCGCCGATTTTTCGCGACAGCTCCGGGAACTGGTCCCGGTAGTCGGGCATCGTGTAACCGCGAATCGTCAGGCGCTTGCGAATGATGTTGATCCAGTTCGGCCCGGGCGAGAGCTTCTCGGCATTGTAGTCGGCGATCATCCCGCAGACGATGATGCGTCCGTGGGCGTTCATGCGCTGGTAAGCCGCAAACTGGATCGGCCCGCCCGTGTTCTCGAAATAGAGGTCGATGCCATCCGGCGTCGCTGCCGCGAGTTCGCTCACGAGATCCGGGCTCTTGTAGTCCAGCGCCGCATCGAAGCCGAGTTCATCGACCAGCCAGTCGCGTTTTTCCTCGCGGCCCGCAGTGCCGACGACCCGCATGCCGACGATCTTGCCCAGCTGGCCGACGATCGATCCGACCGAGCCGGCCGCCCCTGACACCACGAGTGTTTCGTTCGGCTGCGGCTCGCCGAGCTCCATCAGTCCCTGCCAGGCAGTGATGCCCGGAAGCGCCAGGACGCAAAGCACCGCCTCGGCCGGAATACCCGCCGGAACTTTGCCGAGCCCCTTGCCATCGCTCACGCCATACTCGCGCCAGCCAATCATGCCCATCACACGTGTGCCGACCGGCAGAGCGGTATTTCGGCTCTCGACGACTTCCGCCAGCCCGCTCGAGCGCATGACCTCACCCAGGCCGACCGGCGGGATGTAACTCCCGGTATCCGCGGTCATCCAACCCTTCATCGCCGGGTCGAGGGACATGTGCGTCTGCCGCAGCAGCACTTCGCCCTCCTCGAGCGGCTCTGTCTCGAGTTCGACCACCTCGAACAGGTCCGGCGTGATGCGACGTTCAGGTCGTTTGACGAGTTTGATGGCAATGTATTTCATGGTTCCGCTCCACGGCGATCCCCTCGGAAAGCAAGGGACCCACTGCAGCAAATTGTTTTACAATTGTTTCGAATCAGCTTACGGGCACGACCTCGTGCGCGTCCGCCCTTTCGTCCCGGAACCGGGACCTTTTCCTACCGGGTCTCAAGTAGCGCACGTATCATGCACGCTCATCAAGTCGAGTTGCTGGAAAACGGCCGGGAATTCTTCACGCGTGCCTTCGAAGTGATTGCTTCGGCGCGCCAGGAAGTTCTGCTCGAGACCTTTATCTGGTTCTGGGACGACGTCGGCAAGGCACTCCTGGATGCGCTCGAGACTGCGGCCATGAACGGAGCGAGCGTCGATGTCACGGTCGACGGCTTCGGCACCGTCGATCTGCCCGAGGAGTGCATGGACCGTTTGCAACGGCAGGGCATCCGGCTGCATATCTTCGATCCCACACCCCGGTTTTTCGGCTGGCGGCCGAAATGGATAGGCCGGATGCACCGCAAGCTCCTTGTCGTCGACGGTGAAACTGCCTTCGTCGGCGGCATCAACTATGCAGACGATCATGTCGTCGAGAATGGACCCCACGCAAAGCAGGATTATGCGGTGATGGTGCGCGGACCGATCGTCGCAGAGATCCGTCATTTCATGCGAACGGTCGTCGACAACGGCCTGGGTTACCTCCAGAAGTCGCGCTGGGCACGGTTCCGGCGCCTGCCGACTGCGTGGCAGGATATCGGCCGTGACCGGAAGGCGCTGTTCGTCACACGAAACAATGCTGACCGGCAGGACGCCATCGAGCGTTACTACCTGATGAGCATTCGTTCGGCGGAGGAGGAAATCGCGATAGCGAACGCCTATTTTTTCCCCAGCTACCGGATGCTGCGCCATATGCGCATGGCGGTAGAACGGGGTGTGCGGGTGATTCTCGTCCTGCAAGGCAACCCGGACATGGAGTACGCACGCGCAGCCGCAAGCACATTATACGACTACCTGCTCGATGCCGATGTCGAACTTTACGAATTCCTGGAGCGGCCCCTGCACGGCAAAGTCGCCGTTTTCGACCGGGAGTGGTCGACGATCGGGTCCTCGAATCTCGATCCCCTGAGTTTCTCGCTTAACCTCGAGGCGAACCTGTTCATTCTCGATAAGGACTTCGGCGAGGCGCTGCGCGGACGCATCGACGCACTGTTGGCGAAGAGCAAGCGCATCACGCGCGAGGACGTAACCCGGCAGATCGGCTTGCGGCACCTCGTGCGCATTGTCGCATTCCATGTCGCCCGCCGTTTTCCCCGCTGGCTCAAACGCTTTCCGGGCTACCGGCAGCAATTCGATCACACGATCTCGCCGCAGGACGAATAGACGTCAATCCGGGCGCATCTCCGCCATGAGCCCCGCATGGTCCGACAAGTGCGACCATGGACGTTTGGAAAGGACCCGGGGGTGCATCACGTCGACATTGCGGGTGTAGATCCGGTCGAGCCGCAACAGGGGCATTCGCGACGGATAGGTGCGGGCGGATTTGCCTTGCGCGTCGGAAAAAGCCTCCACGAGACCGGCACTTTCCGAAAGAATGTCGTTCGCACGACTGCGCCAGTCATTGAAATCCCCTGCGACCACCACACCTGCACCGGACGACGCTTCGCGGCAGACGATGCCACTGAGCTTTGCGAGCTGCCTGGTGCGGTGCTTCTCGTTAAGGCCGAGGTGCACGCAGATCGCGTGCAGGGGGCCACCCCAGTACGGCACATCGAGTACTGCGTGCAGCAGGCCACGATTCTCTGCGCCCACTTCCGAGACATCACGGTTCCTGTACTCGAGAATCGGATATTTGCTGAGAATCGCGTTGCCGTGGTGCCCGGTCGGGTAGACCGCATTCTTGCCGTAGGCGAAATCCTGCCAGATTTCGTCTGCCAGGAACTCGTACTGCGAAACGTCGGGCCAGTTCTCGTGGCGATCCGCGTGTGCGTTATGCTCGCCCAGCACTTCCTGAAGGAATACGAGATCTGCAGAAATGCTTCGGATAGCATCGCGAAGTTCGTGCAGGACGAAACGCCGCCCGAAGTACGAGAACCCCTTGTGCAGATTGAGCGTCAGGACCTTGAGCAAGACTGGGATTTACCGGCGGTTCGGGTTGTGTTTGACGAAGTATTCACGCATGTTATCAGACGCCACCCGGCGATTCCGCGTGAGCCTATGCGCTTCGATGCGGCCCTGCATACGGAGATTCTGCCGACGTGATGACGCGCAGTACTGCAATAACCTGGCTCAAGCGTATTGCAACGGTCGGACTCCTGGCGCTGGTCGGCTGGCTGGTCTACAGGCACGCCCGGGAGATGGATTGGCCGGCTGTTTGGGAAGGACTCAGAAGTTACGGCCCGAAAACGATCGGCATCGCATTGGCGATCGCCCTGCCCGGGCAGCTTGCCTGCGCTGCCTTCGACCTGGTCGGTCGACACGCCACCGGGCACAAGCTGTCGGTGCCCCGTACGATGCTGGTTTCCTACACCGGCTATTATTTTTCGCTGAACCTTGGCGCGCTCGTCGGGGGCCTCGCGTTCCGTTACCGCCTCTATGTGCCGTATGGCTTCACTACCTTGCGTATCAGCCAGATCATCGGGCTTTCGGTACTTACGAACTGGCTCGGCTACATCCTCATCGCCGGGATCGTGCTCGCTTTTCGGCCGCCTGAACTGCCGGACGACTGGGGACCCGGCACAACGGTGCTGCGCGGTACAGGGTTCCTGTTCCTGTCCTTGAGTGTTGCCTACATCGGCGCTTGCGTCCTGCGTGGCGGGAGCCGGGTCCGTATCCGGGACACTGAGCTGACCCTGCCGGGACTCCGGCTCGCGCCGGTCCAGTACGCGCTCTCGCTCCTTAGCTGGGGCACCATCGGCGCCGTGCTGGTTTGGCTCATCCCCGGCGAGGTCACCTGGTTCACCATCATGCCGGTGCTGATGACGAGTGCGATCGCCGGCATCTGGAGCCACGTGCCCGGCGGTCTGGGCATTACCGAGGTCGTGTTCCTGACGATGCTCCGCGGACAGGTAGCCGAGAGCGATATACTCGCGGCGCTCGTCGTGTTTCGAGCGACTTACTACCTGCTGCCGTTCGCACTGGCGGTGATTTCCTACCTCTATCTCGAAGCGAGCGCGAAACCCCTTTCGGAGGAAGGCCGCGCTACATCACGCGAACGATGAAGTAAACTAGGTTCGCGCGCTGAGCCAATCAAAATCAATCCAAGCGCTCAAACACCGGATGCCTGGACTCCCGGATGCTCAGACCCCGTATTCATAAACATAAGGTATAGCCATGAAAACAACATTTCAGATTCGCAGGCGATCGGCAGTCGTAGGCCTCCTGCTGGCGGTCGCGCTGTCGGCCTGCGCCGCGGGCCGAACGACGGGCGAAACGATCGATGACTCCACCATCGCTTCTTCCGTAAAAATGCACTTGCTCGATGACGACGTCGCTCCCGGCGGCAGCATCAATGTCGAATCCTACAAGGGCACCGTCCAGTTGATTGGATTCGTGCGTTCATCTGAAGAGGAAACTGCTGCAATCGCGGCTGCGAAGGGCATTGACGGTGTGGTCAAGGTCGTGGACGCGATGGTAACTGTCCCCGAGAAACGGAGCTTCGGACGAACCATTGACGACCAGACCATCCAGACCAAGGTGAAATTTGATCTCAGCGAAGTCGGCGCCGGTGAGGCCATCTCGGTGGTTACCGATGTCCGAAATGGTGAGGTCCTACTCGGGGGTTTCGTGAACACCAGCGCCGCGAGGGCAGACCTTGAAGCAATTGCCAGCAAAGTCGACGGCGTAACCAAGGTGCATAACTTCATCGGCGTCCGGGAGTAAGGGCTGCAGAAAAGCAGCAATTCTTATACGTCAAATGAAATCGTAGTGAGCGTCACCGTCGACGCAATGCCTGAAAGAACGGCCTCCCGAGTATGTGGCATGCGTGTTGCATCGCCGGTCTTTGCTCGATTAACCCGCGCATTTGAGGTCGCGCCACGCCCTCAGGCCGGTCGCAGACCCCCGGTGACGAAACGACCATAGAAGTTACGTTGGGCTTTGAGAAGGTGGCTGTGGACCTGACGGCGTGGCTCGCCCAGCACGAGCCTGATCCCTACCTCAAGCAGGTTTATGACTTCGCGCTGCTCGAAGATTTCGACTACCGTTATGCGAGTCTCTATTAACTCATCGAGGGACGCAAGGCGGACGAAGTATGCCAGGAGCTCACCGAAATCATGCCGGGGCGGCCGACCATTTTCGAACACCGGGACCCGAGCGACGAAATACGCCGGCCGATGACCGCACTCGCCGCCGATCCCCAATCAATCCTCAACGCGTGACTGGGTACCCACAGAAGTGTCAGCCCCATAGCTCAGGTCGCGGCCTCGATACTACGCCTTGTTTGTAGCTCATTGCGTTTTCACGGTCCCTCGTCAGGAACAGCGCGCCGTCGAGATCGACGAAGCGGCACAGTTGGGCGAGGACAAACCCCGGCGCCATCGCGAGCGACGTACCCATCATGTTGCCGACCATCAACTCCATGCCGCGGGTCTGCGCGAGCCCGGCGAGCTCCAGTGCTTCCGTGAGGCCCCCGGTCTTGTCGAGTTTGATGTTGATTACCTGGTAGCGACGGGCTGCCTGCTCGAACTCTTCCACACCGAGGCAGGATTCGTCGGCGCCCAGGGGAATCGGTGAACGGTAACCTTCGAGTTCGGCGTCGCCACCGCGCGGCAGCGGTTGCTCGATCATCGCAACGCCGAGATCGGCAAGCCGGGGCGCAAGCCGTGCCAGCTGTTCGAAAGTCCAGCCCTGGTTGGCGTCGACCACGATCTCCGCATCGGGCCGAGCCGCACGCACTGCGGAGACACGTTCGAAGGGCAGCGTCGAATCCAGCTTGACCTTGATACGGTTGCTGTCGAGTTTCTGCGCTGCGGCCGCCATGGCGTCAGGGCTGCCTATGCCGATCGTGAGGACGGTACGCGTGAGTTGCGGCTCGATGCCGGTCAGGGACCAGATCGACGTGTGTTTCTCCTTGGCTTCGAGATCCCAGAGCGCGCAATCCAGGGCGTTCCGCGCACCCCCCGGGGGCAGTAGCTTGCGAAGCTCGCTGCGACCCGCCCCTGACTCGATGGCCTCCCGCACCTTCTCGACGTCTGCGCGCATGCTCTCGCCAGTCTCGGCGAGGTAATAGACCCCCGCCGCCTCGCCGCGCCCGATACTGCCGTTCTCCTCGATCGTCACGAGCAGCAGGTCGGACTCAGTAAACGTGTAGCCAGTTATCGTAAAGGGCTCCCGGAATGCCCATGACTCCGGCGTAGCCGTCAGCGTTCTTTTGCATTTCATACTGACCCTATCTCCCCTTGCGTGCACCGAAAATTGCAGCCAGAAATGGCCCGATGGTTTCTCACACGATCGGCGCTGAAGCGAGGGCGCCGACCGCTGTGGCCATCCTCGCTTGAGTTCCTGTTGCACGTAACTGAACGCGAGTATTGCAGCTGTCCGTCCTCGCCTCAAACGCGTGTATGCTCGAACTGGCGCTGGCCGCGCTGTTCCGGCTGTGGTCGTAATCGAAAGGACCTTGCTTCAATGACGAATCTCACGAGAATCGCCCTTCGGACACCCTACCTCATCCTGGTAGGTGACGAAGGCGATCCGACGTACGCAAAAACAGGCCTCGGTATCGTGCAATGGCGCCGACATGCCGTCGCCGGCCAATACCGGATGTCGAACGCGGCCGTCGACCTCGGCG
>JBGTLY010000232.1:0-9302 GCA_041743865.1 Woeseiaceae bacterium | reverse complement strand
CTCGGTGTGCCGGTTGCCCAGGCACAGTTCGGCTACATCGTGCCAGCGCCCCCGCCGGGCGACAGCGCCGCCGATGCGTGGCGGCTCTTGCTATACATTCTCAGTCACGACTACGAAGGCCGGCTCGGCAAAAAGGCGATTTCCGACCAGGGGCTCGCCTACTACATCGACAGCCGCTACCGCTCCGACGGGACGAACGCCTGGGTGACGCTATCGACCGGCGTCGACCCGGAAAAGCTCGATGCGTTCCGGGCCCTGTTCGATGCGGAACTCGCAAGGCTGCGGGCGGAGCCCCCGACCGAAACGGAGCTCGGGGCAGCAAAACTGCACTTTCTCGGCCGCTACCGGAGCGCGGCCCAGGGCAACGGCGAGCTTACGGAGCGACTTGCGACGGAATGGCTGTGGTACGGCGACCTGCTGACACGCGACGCCCTTGAAGAACGGCTCGGCCGCGTAGGCCGGGACGACCTCATCGCGGCGGTCGCAGTGTTTTCGTCGGGCAGCACGGTCACCGTTACCGAATAAACATCAGCGGCAGTTGCTGTAAAAGGACTTCGCATCGTCAATGTGCGCGAGGACCGTGTTGCGTTCCGCATCGTTGTTGTAATCCGGATGGGCGGCGGCAGCCTCGCGAACGCGATCGAGCCACGCCTCCAGGTACGCGGCATCCTTGGGCGAACGCACGCGTCCCGAACCGTCCACGGTCACATAGACCGGACTCGTCGTCGCATACGGATACTGGTCCAGGATCGCCGGGTTCGAGTCCCCGCTCCAGCCACGCAGCAACAGCCAGCCGCTTGCCGTCGCCGGCACACGCGTAAGGATGTCGGCAGAACGGCCCTCGCCGGCGGCAAAGCGTTCGACCACCTCGCCGTTGTAGACGAGTTCCAGGTGCTCGACCGGGACGGCGGAGCGCAGGAATCCGCGCACCTCCAGGGATTCACCGCGTGTGGCCCTGAGGCCGGAGCCCTCCTCCGGCTTCTGCCCGTTCACGGTGAGCCCGACCAGCGGTCCGTTGGTGGCCATCGACCGGCCATCGCCCAGCGCGGCCAGCCAGGCATCCCGGCGCGCCGCCGGCGCGAGAGGCGCTTCGCCAATATCGACATAGACTCGGTTAAGGCCCACCGGGCCGCGCAGCGAAGCGTAGTTCGTCATGGCGTCAGTGCCGCCGGCGGCTGCGATCCTGGCGCCGCAGTTGAGCAGCCGGTACCAGACCTCCGCGGAGGTACGGTGATCGGCAAAGCCCGTCACCTCGTAGTAGTCGACGAGCCCGAGCGCCGCGTTGACGGGCAGCATGTTCGTCAGGCGGCCGGCGCCGGCGGGGTCCGGCGCGGGCGCATCGAAGGGATGGACGTAGCCCACCAATGCGCCTTGCTCGCGTGCGAGCCGCGCGATCGTCACATTGTCCGGGTGCCAGCTCGCCGCCGCGGTGTAGGGATAAGCCGAATAGTCAGGAAGCAGGAGATGGCTGTCGAGCCCGAGCAGTCCGAGGTGTCCCCAGACGCTCGTGTGATACTCCTGCTGGTGCAGGACCAGGGCCTTGTCGTCCGAGACGGCGTCGGGTTCCGTCGAGAAATACCCGACGTCCGGCACACGCTGCTCCTTGTTCACGACAAGGTTGAAGACGACGTCGAGATCCTCGGCACGCGCCTGAGCATGAAGGGTTTCCGGTGTGGCACGGTAGGTGCCGCCGTAATTCATATGCACGTGCACGTCGCCGCCCGACCAGTCCTGCCATGCGCTCGGCAGGTCTAGCCGCGGCACGGTCACGCGCACGCGGTTCGGGCCGTCCGCCACGACCTCGAAATCACGCCCGACCACCTCGAATTCCGGGCCATGCCAGACCGTGAGGTTCGCAGGCCCGGGCGGCAGGTCGAGCCTCACAGCGCCATCTGCATGGAAGTAGACCGTCTCCGAATTCGCAACGTCGCGATCGAATTCATGGTCGGCGTGCAGCCACGCGCCGGCGGGGCCGTACGCGCGGCCGTCGCTTCCGGTTAGTGCCAGTCGTGCCGGCAGCGGCTCACCCTGTTCGTCGACAATACTGAGTTCGACGCCATGCATCGGCTGCAGGTAACGGCGCTCGGCGGCGGCAAGTGCGAGCGTCCTGCCGCCGACGAATTCCTGGACGCGAATCGCGAGGTCCCCGCTCTCGTTCACGATGTAGGCGATACGCTCGCCGTCGGGCGACCAGCGCGCCCCTGTGACGTCGAACTCGCCGTAGCTCAGTGGAAACGGCTCGGCCACGCCGTCGATGCGATCCACCCAGAGCTGGTGCCACTGGCGACCGAGGTAGGAAGCATAGGCGATGCGCTTGCCGTCCGGGGCGACGTCCGGGCGCGCCCGCCAGCTCGTCTCCTCGCGCCGCACCAGCCGGGGCTCAGCGTCATCGCCCAGGGGGTGGAGCCACAGGTTGCCCGTGCCGTACGGGACGTCACGGTTGCTGACGTAAAGCACCGCGTCACCGTCCGGCAGCCACGCCGGGCTGATTTCGTGGTCGAAACGACTGTAGTAGTAGCGCTCGACCGATGACTCCCGCTCCGGGACGAGCTGGCGGGCCGTAAGGCTTTCGCCCGTGATATCCCCGACGAACACGTTAAAGCGCCCGGTGTCGCGCGTCGAGACGAAGGCCAGTCGCTTCCCGTCGGGCGACCAGCGGGGCTCGAGGTTGACTGCACCGCTGTCGGTGAGCGGCCGGACATCGCCGCTCGCAAGATCGAGCAGCAGCAGCTCGATGGCATCCTTGTCGTAGCGCGCGAACACGATGCGCTTCCCGTCCGGCGACCAGTCAGGCTGATAGTCATAACCCGGCCCCGCGGTCAGCTGCACAGCCACGCCGGAGTCTAGAGCCTGCCGCCACAGGCTGCCCTGCATCGAATACACGATTTCCGACCCGTCCGGTGACCACGCCAGTGCGCTCGGCCCGCTCGTCAGCTGCGGCAGGTACATCTCGCGGAAGTAGTAATTGTGCGGCACGTCGATCTGGCGCAACACGGTTGCACGCTCGGCGCTCGAAGGACCTGCCAATGCCAGCGCCGCCGCCAGACCGGCGGCGGCCAGCACCGGGCTACGCATCATGCGTTGACAGGATCGTCATGCGGCAATGGCCTAGAAGCGCCGGGAGTAACGGAGTCCGTAGGTCAACGGCCGGTTTACGCTGATCGATGTGTCCTGGATGATCGCATCGAAGGGATCGAAGTCGTAGTTCGCGCTATACCGGACGATCTCCGCGCGCTCGTCGGTGAGGTTGTCGACGAAGAGGTCCAGCGACCACTGCTCCCCCTGGATGCCGGTGGCGAGGTTTACGATCGTGTACGCCGCCTGCTCTTCCCGGAGGGCGACCTCGAGATTGCTCCAGGAGTCGCCGGTGTAGGCGATGGCCGCCTGGGCGTAGAGCGGCCAGCGGCCGAGGTCGAATTCGTAGCGGCCGATCGCGGTGTACTGCAGTTCCGGCACGAACGGCATCTCGGTTCCCTTCGGCGCCCGCGGCGGGTCGCCGGAGGCCGCTTCGTCCGCATTCCGGAAGTAGGGCACCTGCAATTCCGCCTTGTTATAGGACGCCGACAAGGACAGGGTCAGCGCATCGGTCGCGGCGAAGACCAGGTCGAACTCCGCGCCGTCGGTATCCGCCTCGCCGATGTTCTGGATGATCGTCAACGGCGATATGTCGAAATCGAGGAAGGAGAACTGGAAGTTGTTCCAGTCGAGGTGATAGATGGCGCCGTTGAACCTGAGCCGCCCGTCGAACCACATCGACTTCCAGCCCAGCTCGTAATTGTCGACGTAGTCCGGCTCGTATTTCGGCACGCCGGCCTCGTCCGCGCGGTTCACGCCGCCCGCCCGGAAGCCTTCCGAATAGGTCACGTAGACGAGCTTGTCCTCACCGATGTTGAAGTTCGCGCTCAACTTGATCGTATTGCCGTCGCCTTCGGAGACGTCGTCGATGTTGGGGTGATCGAAGCACGGGAACTGCGGATCGCCGTTCCCGTCCAGGCATCGGCTAAGGCCGCCGTTGAAGCCATACAGCGAGTTCTCGAACTCGTAGAAACGGACGCCGCCGATCAGGGTCAGGAAATCGTTGACGTCGAAGCTAAGTTCGCCAAACAGCGCCTCGTCCCGGTCCACGCGAATCTGCTTGGTCTGCCACGCGACCTGTTCGCCCTCGATGACCGAGTTGATCGTGTCGAAGTCCGGCACTTCCCAGCGCAGGTCGAAGTCGTGTTCCTGGCGCTGGATGAATCCGCCGACCATCCAGCGGAAGCGGTTGTCCGCCGCCGACTGCAGCCGAAGCTCGTGGCTGTACTTTTCGAACGCTTCGTCCGAATGGATGTACTGGCTCGGGTCCGTGCAGTTGCCCGCCGAATCGTAGTGGTAGCAGCCGCCGGTGTAACCGTAGTAGTTATCGAGGTACTGCGCGTAGTGCGTGTAATCGTCGACGCTCTCCTGGTCCATGTCGAAGTAGGCGCCGGCGTACACGAGGTCCAGGTCCCCGATTTGACCCTCGAGCGTGAGCGATGCCTGGTACCAATCATAATCGTAAAATTCCGGAAAGAAGCGCCCGGTCTCGAGATCGCCGATATCCTCCGGGTCGTGATCGTACACGCCGTCCGTGTCCTGGCTCTGCATCATCAGGCCGGGGGTCAGGGTCCAGTTATCGTTGAGGTCGATCTTCAGCGCGGCACGCATCCCGGCGCTGGTCGAGGTGTTGTAGTCCTCCTCCACGAGGCTCGCGTTGTCCTTGGTGACGCCGACACCTTCGAGCGTCACGCTGGTCAATACGTTGTCGATGTAGCCGGGCGAGTCGACGTACCAGCCGACAAGTCTCAGCGCCGAGTTGTCGGTCAGCGGAATGTTGACGAAACCTTCCCCGGTATAACCTTCGCTGCCCTCGCTGACCGTCTCCGCGCCGACATCGAACCCGGCCTCGAATTCGCCGATCAGGGGCTTGTTGGTGATGATGCGCATCGTGCCTGCCTGGCTGCTGGCGCCGAAGTAGGTACCCTGCGGCCCGGCCAGCGTCTCGATGCGCTCGATATCGTAAACATGCACGTCGAGAACCCGGTTGATCGTGGTCACCGGCTGCTCGTCGAGATAGACGCCGACGCTCGGCATCGACCCGGAATGCACGCCATCGCCCCCGCTCGAGATGCCGCGCATGTATACCTGGGAAACCCCCGGCCGCTGGGACACGTAGGAGACGGTCGGCAGGAACTCGATGTAGTCCGCAAAGTTGCTGAGATTAAGATTGGTCAGTTGCTCGTTGCCGAGCACCTGGACGGATATCGGCACGTCCTGCAGGTTTTCGCTGCGCTTTTGCGCCGTCACGATGATTTCCTCGAGAGCGGCGCCACGAGTCTCCTGCCCGTACGCCGGTGCGGCCGCAAAGCTCACCAACAAGGAGCCCCGGAGGGCTGACGATACTGCGTCGACCAACGGCTTGCGCGAAAAGTCGTTCATCCTGCAATCCCTCCTGCCATCGTGTGGCCAAAACACAACAAACGCCGAATCGGCGCGCTACCTCGGAATCCTGCGTCGTCGTCGAAGCACTATTCGGCGAGACCGATAGATACCACAACTGCAGAGCCGCCGCGACCCCTCCACATTTCGGCAGCAGCGCACAGCATCGGTTCCCTGGCCCGGTGCAGCCCGCACTATTAGAAGGTAAGCTGCTTCCTGTGATAGAAAAGCAACAAGCGCGGCCGCCCAGCCTCGACCCTGTCGGGCCGTCACAGGTCTCCCCGGGTGGCGAGCCCCTTGCGTATGAATTAAAGCTCGCTCTAGCGAGTCCGCACGCTGAACTCGTGGAGGCGACGCGTTGCCTCAGAAGCCGGCGGCTGCGCCAGGCCGAGCAACTCGTGCGTGAGGTGCTTCGAAAAGATGCCGGAGATGTCGTCGCCATTCGGCTGCTCGCGGAGATCGGCCTGCAGGTCGGGCAGATCGACGAGGCAATCCACCTGCACGAGCGCTGCCTCGAACTTGCGCCGGGCTTCGCGATTGCGCGGCAGAATTACGCGGTCGCCCTCTCACGCCGCCAGCGATTCGACGACGCGCTGGCGCAGGTTCAGCGGCTGCTGGAGTCGGAGCCCGCCAATCCCAACTACCGCTTGTTGCGAGGTTCGCTGCTGGTGCAGAAAGGCGAGCACCGGGAAGCGCTCGAGTTGTACGAAGCTTTCATCGAGGAATATCCCCGGCAGGCCGGCGCGCACCTCAACTACGGACACACGCTGAAGTCGGTAGGGCGCCTCACGGATGCGATCGCGGCGTACCGTGCCGCGATCGACCTTCGGCCGGCAACGGGCGAGGCGTACTGGAGTCTCGCCAACCTTAAAACCTTCCGCTTCACTGACGACGACCTCCGCGATATGCGGATGGCACTCGACGAGGACGGAGACCCGGACGACCAGTCGCACCTGTTGTTCGCGCTCGGAAAGGCTCTGGAGGACCGGCAGCGCTTCGATGAATCCTTCGAGTGCTACGCGAAGGGCAATGCGCTCCGCAGCAAACGTCAGCGCTACAGCGCGAAAGTCAATATTTTCGATACGGCGCGACAGATCCGGACGCTGACCCGCCAGTTCTTTGCCGAACGGCGCGGCTGGGGGCACGAGGCACCCGACCCTGTATTCATCGTCGGGTTGCCGCGTGCGGGTTCGACACTGCTGGAGCAGATTCTGGCGAGTCACTCGATGGTTGACGGCACCTCCGAGCTGCCGGATATCATCGCAATGTCACGCAAGCTCGGGCGTAAATCGCCGGCAAATCCCTCGTCCGACTACCCGGAGGTGCTCGAGCGGCTTTCCGCGGGGGATGTTGCGGAACTCGGCCGTTCCTACATCGATTCGACCCGGATCCAGCGCCGCGGCGCGCCGTTCTTTATCGACAAGATGCCGAATAATTTCAAACACATCGGCCTGATCCACCTGATACTCCCGAACGCGAAAATCATCGATGCCCGCCGCCATCCCATGGCCGGCTGCTTTTCCTGTTTCAAGCAACTGTTCGCGCACGGCCAGCGTTTCACTTACAGGCTCGAGGACCTCGCCCACTACTATCGGGACTATGTAAAGCTCATGGATCACTGGGACGAGGTGTTGCCGGGTCGCGTGTTGCAAGTGCGTTACGAAGACACGGTGGTGGATACGGAATCCGGGATCCGCCGGCTTCTCGATTACTGTGGCCTCCCTTTCGAGGACGCCTGCCTGCGCTTTTATGAAACGGAACGTGCCGTCCGGACACCGAGTTCCGAACAGGTGCGGCTGCCGGTATACCGCGAAGGACTCGAGCACTGGCGCAACTTCGAGCGTCAGCTCGAACCTCTCAGGCAGGCGCTGGGCCCACTCCTCGACCGCTACCCGTTGCGGTAAGACGGCAGTGAAACCGGGCTTGCGCGGTACAACTCAAACTAATTTACACTGCGCAATCGATTTACGGCACTCGGGGATGCAGTCGCATTGAATACGTTCAGCCTGCTTGTCTGGGGCGGTTTCCTGCTCCTGATCGTCCTGATCATCGCACTCGACCTGGGCGTATTCCATCGCAAGGCCCACGTCGTCTCGCTCCCGGAGGCGCTCGGCTGGACGACCGCATGGGTCACGCTAGCGCTCATATTCAACGTCGGCGTCTATTTCCTTTATGAGCTCAATCCGTCCGGCTGGGATATCGACACAATGCAGCTCAGCGGCCGGCAGGCCGCGCTGCAATTCTTCACCGGCTACATCGTCGAGTATTCGCTGTCGATCGACAACGTTTTCGTCATCGCAATGGTGCTCTCCTATTTCCGGGTGCCGCTCGCCGAGCAGCACCGGGTGCTCTTCTGGGGCATCTTCGGCGCCCTCGTGCTGCGCGGACTGATGATCGGCCTCGGCGTGCTCCTGATCGAAAAATTCAGCTGGATCACCTACCTCTTCGGCGCCCTCCTCATCTATTCGGCCGCGCGCATGCTCGTCATTCAGCACGACACACTCGATCCGGATTCGAACCTGTTCGTGCGCGCGTTCAAGCGCTTCTACCCGGTGACAACGGAGTACCACGGCAGGCACTTCTTCGTCACTCTGGACGGCGTACGCACGGCGACGCCGCTGTTCCTCGCGCTGCTCATGGTCGAAGCCAGCGACGTCGCATTCGCCATCGATTCGATCCCCGCGATCTTCGCGATCACCACCGATCCGTTCATCGTCTTCACATCGAACGTGTTCGCAGTGCTCGGCCTGCGCTCCCTCTATTTCGTACTCGCGGGGCTGTTGGGTAAGTTCCGCTATCTCAAGATCAGCCTCGTGTTCCTGCTCGCCTACATCGGCGTCAAGATGCTGCTGGTGCATCATTATCCGATACCCAACGAGGTGTCGCTGTCGATCATTGGCGGCATCCTGGCGGTGGGCATCCTGGCCTCGCTCGTGGTGACCCGCGACCCGGAACGGCTTTTGTCGCCGCTCGCCGGCGATTTGGAACGGATCGTGCGCATCTCCTATCGTCAGGCGCGTCGGGCGGTCATCCTGCTGCTCGGCTCCTCGGTGCTCGCCGCCGGGGTTGCGATGGTCATCCTTCCGGGGCCGGCTTTCATCGTCATCCCGACGGGACTCGCGATTCTCGCCGTGGAGTTCGCCTGGGCCCGCCGCTGGCTCAATCGCGTCAAGCACGAGCTCGCCGAGGCCAAGGAAAAGCTGCGCCCGAACGGCAATGAGTGACAGTTAAGGACGAGCTGCGTCGACGCTAATGAGTGAGAGCCACCTTTTCTACCAGAGCGGCACGCGCCGGCCGCGTGTCGCGCGCGCCGAAGGCATCTGCCTCTGGGATACCGGCGGCAAACGCTATATCGATGCATCCAGCGGCCCGATGGTGTCCAACATCGGCCACTCCAACCCGCGGGTCCTGGACGCGATGAAACGGCAGATGGACGCCGCGACGTTCGCCTATCGCCTGCATTTCGAAAATGACGCGGCGGAAGAACTGGCATCGCTCACCGCCTCGCTGATGCCCGCGGGACTCGACCGGATCTTTTTCGTCTCGGGCGGTTCGGAGGCGATCGAGAGCTGCCTCAAGCTCGCCCGCCAGTACGCCTGGGTAACCGGCCAACGCAGCCGGTGGAAAGTCATCTCCCTGTATCCCTCGTATCACGGCTCGACACTCGGCGCGACCGCGATCACGGGCATGCAGCAGTTCACCGAACCGTTCCGGGAAATGATCCGCGTCATGCCCAAGATCCCGGCGGCCACCTGCTACCTCGACCGGGACTCGCTCACGCACGCGGAGCGGGGCCTCAGGTACGCCCGCCTGCTCAGAGAGGAAATCGAACGACAGGGGCCGGA
>JBGTLY010000231.1:0-20227 GCA_041743865.1 Woeseiaceae bacterium | reverse complement strand
GCGCCGCCGCACGTAGGAGCGCGCCATTCGACAGGTCGTAGGAGCGCGCCATGCGCGCGATGGATGTTGTGACGCGCGATCGGTTCGCGGCCATGGGCCGCTCCTACCGGTCGTGAGACGCCGTCGGTGGCAATGCCGGGTGAAAAATGCATAAATCGGCGGGGTAGACAGTCTGCATTCGGAACGGGAGACAATCGATGACCATAATCCAACGGGAAAACCTTGCACCGCTCGCGGATAGTGCGCCCGACCCGGCCCGGCGCACATTCGTTGTGTCCCTGCTCGTGGGTACCGTCGCGGCGCCATTCAGCGCGTGCGTTCTCGCTGCGGAGAAGCCGTCGATTGAAGTCTGGATGGGCCAGGGCTGCGGTTGTTGCAAAGACTGGGTCGCGCACCTCGAGGAAAACGGCTTCGATGTCCTGCGTCACGAAGGCGGCAATACAGAGGCGAGAGACCGGCTCGGTATGCCGGTTCGCTACGGCTCGTGCCATACCGGCGAAATCGAGGGTTACGCCATCGAAGGACACGTGCCGGCCGCGGACGTTCGCCGACTTGTGAAAGAAAAGCCGGATGCGATTGGAATTTCCGTACCGGCGATGCCGCGCGGCTCGCCCGGCATGGACGGCCCTGCGTACGGCAATGTGAAGGACCCGTACGACGTACTCCTCATCGACCGCGACGGCAACGCCAGCGTTTTCCAATCGTATCGCCCGTAGGAGCGGGCCATGCCCGCGAATGGTTCGCCATCAAAACGAACCACGATCAGCACAACGTCTCATTCGCGGCTAACAGCCGCTCCAACGGCGCCTGACAGCCGCTCCAACGGTGGGCGGATTGCGCTGCTGAAATCCGGGCATGCACCCGTGGAACCAGAGTATCGTGCGCGAACGCCCTGCTTCCTGTGGTTTGTCTCTATGCTCGCGCACTCCTTCAAAGGTCGACCGATGTCAGCGAAAACCAGGCATGTCGCAATAGGCTTTTTGCTTGTTGCGGTAACGGCCTGTGACCGCTCGCCGCCACCGGTCAGCGCGACGGCCAGGCCCAATATCCTGTTGATCGTCGCTGATGACCTCGGGTACACGGACCTCGGCAGTTTCGGTGGCGAAATCGAGACCCCGAACATCGATTTGCTGGCATCGCGCGGATTGAAATTCGCGAGCTTTCACACCGCACCGTTTTGCGCCGTCACCCGTGCGATGCTCCTGTCGGGGAACAACAACCATATTGCAGGCATGGGCAGCCAGGACCTCCCTGCCGGCATGTTCGGGTATGAAGGCGAGCTGTCGGACCGGATCATTCCGTTTCCTGCACTGCTGCAGGACGCCGGGTACCACACCTACATCACCGGCAAATGGCACCTGGGAACCCGGCCCGAGGCGAACCCGAAGCAAAAGGGATTCGAGCGTTCATTCGTGCTGCTCCCGGGTGCCGGAAACCACTATGACGACCAGGGCCTGTTCAGCGAAATGCCCGTCTCTCCTTACACCGAAGACGGCGAACCTGCGGCCTGGCAAAACGGCGATTACTCGACGGATGTTTACACCGACAAACTCATCTCGTATATCGACGCGAACGTCGCAGACGGCGAACCCTTCTTCGCGCTTGCGACCTACACGTCGCCGCACTGGCCCTTGCAGGTCGATCCCGAGTACTGGAAGAAATACGAAGGCAGGTACGACGAGGGTTACGAAAAACTGAAAGAGCGGCGATTCGCGAGCCTGAAGCGGATCGGGCTCATTCCCGCCGCCGCGGCGATGCCGCCGAACCATCCGCGCGTAAAACCCTGGACAGACCTGACCGAAGAACAGCGACGCTCGGAGGCACGGAAGATGGAGCTGTATGCCGGCATGGTGGACAACCTGGATGCCAACATCGGCCGGCTGCTCGACTACCTCGAAGACATCGGCGAGTACGACAATACCCTGATCGTGTTCATTTCCGATAATGGTGCCGCCGCGGAGGATTTCTATCACCACGAGCGATTCGGCCCGTTCATCCGAGAGCACTTCAACGAAGACTATGCGTCGATGGGCGCGCCGGATTCGTTCATCTCCTATGGCCCGCAATGGGCCGAGGCAGGCACGACACCTTTTAGGTATTTCAAAGGGCATACCACCGAGGGCGGCGTGACCGCGCCAATGATCGTCGCGGGTCCGGGCATCGAGGCGGACGGGCAGGCCGTGCACGCGTTCACGACCGTGATGGATCTCGCCCCCACCTTCTACGAGAGTGCCGGCATCGCCTATCCGGAACGCTTTAACAACAAGGATGTGTTTCCCTTAAAGGGTCAATCGCTCTGGCCGCTGCTGGCCGGCCAAAGCGACGCGGTACATGCGGCGGACTACGTGTTCGCCCTGGAACACCGCGGCCAGGTCCTCATCCGGAAAGGGAACTGGAAACTGGTCAATTCCACATTGCCGCTCAACCCGGATACGTTCGAACTTTACGATCTGTCCGTCGACCTCGCCGAACAGCAGGACCTGAAGTCCGCCGCCCCCGAAAAGTTCACGGAAATGATCGGTGAATGGGAGAAGCTCAAGCAGGAAACCCGCTTGCAGATTCCCACTCCGGAGGCGGCGCACTAAAGCTCATTGGGCAAACTGGCAAACGAACTCGTGGCCGTCGGGCTCGTCGCAGTCGACCGGATAGGCCTCGACCTGCGCGGAGTGACTCACATTATTGCGGCCCCAGTACGTTTCCCAGATGGTCCGGGCGCTTGGCAGGACCTCCTGGCTGCTGACGATCAATAGCCAGGCATAGTTGCGAGTCGAGCCGTTTTGCAACGTCGGTGAGTAGCAAAAATCCTGGCCGCCGGGCGGCAAAGACCGGGTAAAGCCCAGGTCGAACTGCAAAACTCCGTTGTCGTCGAAAAAGATACAGGCGACGGATGCGGATTCCGTGCCGGGATTCATGACGGTCACTTCCGAAAAGCTGTTGCTGCTCCCGCAAATATCGAGGGCTACGGGGCGGCCGCCTCTCTCACTCGGCCCGTTGACACATCGATCGAGTTTCGGCACGACCCAGACCTTGCTCGCGGGGTTCCGGTTACCCACCAGGTTTGGCGGGGTGCAAACCCAGCCCCCCTGGTCGTCGGACAATGCAACCTGGCCCGGCGGACAGGACGGCGGCACCGCAAGTTCGGGATTGATATCCAGGAAGGCATTGCCGCCCTCGATCTTGCTGATGAGGCTGTCGCCGACGTCGATGTTGCTGAGACTCCCTAGCTGAACCGCGGTCGTTCCCTGCGGACACTGTTCCCGCGGCGTGCTGTCCGGTACGACGTTGAACAGGGAGCCGTTGGGATCGAGGCAGCCGACGAGTCCGGCGGGTGCATTCTGTGCCCAGCCCACTTCAACAGATGCCAGCAGTACGATCGTGCAAGCCATGTAGCCCATTTTTCCAGACATCTCTGTTTCCTCCTGTAGTCCCAACCCTGAACTGTTGCGCTTATATTCGGCAGTGCATCAAGGCATACGTACCCGAAGTGAAAATCAGGTCATCGGTCGAAACCTAGTTGTCATTGGCAGCCAGGCTGACAAAGTGCGATTGGATGGTTTCGGCAAATGAACGTAAGAGGAACGCTTCGTATTCCGGGATTTTCTTGACTTCAAGTGCCTTCACCTCGCCCAGAAAGCCCTGCAACATGCCAGCCGCCGCGGAATAGTCGCGCCGGGACGCAGCTTTGCCAGCGTTCGTTATCTTTTTGAGCAGGCTATTGGATAGCCCGGGTTTGATGACACCGTTGGTTGAGAGTCCGTCGATGACTCCGGCAATATCGGCCAGGTTATCGATACAGCCGTTGCGATCGCTGTCAAATCCGTACGCATTTTCAGCCGGACATTTGTCACCGCTGTCAGAAACATCGTCGCCGTCGGCGTCGTTTTCCTCGCTTTCGCCAAAGACGAGCTTCGTCGGATTCCATACCGAAATGAACGAGCGGATCTCGTACGACTCCTGAGTATCGGGATCCAAAACCAGTTCCGTCGACAGCTCGAACCCGCCATCCGCTTCACCG
Organism: Woeseiaceae bacterium; assembly: GCA_041743865.1. GTDB lineage: Bacteria > Pseudomonadota > Gammaproteobacteria > Steroidobacterales > Woeseiaceae > UBA1847. The sequence goes on along the minus strand of JBGTLY010000231.1, from coordinate 16,212 downwards.
GCCAGCATCGAGTAGCTCAGGCTTACAGGCTGTCCCTGGGTGAGCGGAGGAAAGGTCAACGAGGGCTTCTGCCCTGGTATGGGCAGAAAGTCGCCCTGGAAATTGTCGGAAACGACAACAGGCCCGTCGATGTCCTGATTCGCAATGAGTGTGTATTCCACAACGAACTGCTTTCCGCTCACGATGGGAGTACCCATCGATCGCGTCACGCTGAGAAGGCCGTTATCCCAATGGTCGATGCCTTGGTCAATTCTCAGAAACTCCGTCAAGGTCGGCTTGGGAACGTTGAGACAGGTTGGCCCGCCAGTTGTGGAAACCTGCAGGAACAATGTACTGCTTTGGTCCCGGAGTACCCGGAGTTCGGTACCGGTGCTCGTGCCGTCGGGCCAGAACAGCATTGCAGCGCCATCCTCTGGCCCCCAGAGCCCGTTGTTGGCTGACGGCCACCCCCAGTTTGAGGGATCGTCTGCAAATCCTGGCGGCACCAGCAAAAGCGCGGCATCTTTCCCGCCGGTTCCATCGAGCGCCAGAATGCTTACCGGCCCCCCCTTCTCATCAACCTGAACGTACCAGATGCCCAGCCCCTTGTCCGGCAGCCCGAAGCTACCTGTGGTGAAGGGATCTCCGTCATAGTTGAATAGCAACGGCCGCCGGTACTCAAGAATGAAGTACTCACCAGGTCCGCGATCCGAGTCATAAAGTATCAGCGAGCGCGTATCCGGGCCCGGCTCGTCCTCGATAGGTTGCATTGCCAGGCAAAGGAAATCGTCGAGATGGGCAATCTCAGGTTGCAGGAACCCGAAGCGCAGCTTGGTGTAGGGATCGAGATGAAATATTCGCCGGTCGTCCACTCCGGGGAAGATCGTACAGCTCATGCTGGTAAAATTTTGGTTCAGGCAGCGATCATTCGATCCGTACCCTTCATAGCCGTCACCAACCCGCTTCTGCAGGAGATGCGCCAGCTCGTGCGCGATCGTGGAGGCTGAAGCGTTCTCTCCCACAGTCGCTACGGGGAGGTGGACCCGCAGGCCGCTCCTGCCCTCAACGAAAGGCGCCTCCGATGAATTTCTCACAGCACCGCCAGCGGAAAAATCCCTGGCCGCGCCCGTACTGAATGGCGCTGGAGGCGCATAGATGACAAGAATCGCCAGCTCGTGTTGGTTAACGATGCCATCACGATTCGTATCGAAATCACCGAAGGGGAAGCCCGCAAGGTCAGCGGCTATGATGGCGTTCGTTAACGTTTCATGCAGGCTAAGATCATCCCAGCCCGGCAGCGCTTCGGGCGGCACTTCGCCGGTATTCCACCGCCAGTATCCGCACGGCGCGATCGGCAGTGTTCTACCCGGTGGCCTCGCCGGTGGGGTGGGATTGCCCATCGTGTCCATTCCACGTGCACAGGCGAAATTCTGCTCGTTACCCGGCGTTAAGGGATCATCCGGATGGAAAAATGGGCCTATGACACCGGCATTCTCAAATGTAAAGGCGCCCAACCCGAACTCGCCAGTGGATTGTTCCGCATAGAAGCTTCCCGGTCCGGCAAGAGTGCCCCTGAGCCCGCCATCGAGAAACAGAAGACGGCTATAGAACTCCGTATCGTGACCGGGGCTGAAATTGCCCTCGTCGAAGTCCAGCAGAATGGTGAGCAGTGGCATCGATCCCGACCCGAGTTCTCTGTAGCCGAAACTTGGAAGCTCGTCATGGTCTGCAAGCAATGGCGTGGGATTCCCCAATGGGAGCAGTGCCATGCAAAGGACGGCGTGGATCCGAATCATTCTGGGCATTGTGCTTCCCCTTCCGCGCATTTGGCGCGATCACTATTGCATACGCACTTGCACAGAAAATCAGGCCATCGGGATTGATGGCGCGTATGTCCCGGGCGGACCCCATGTGCTTGACATAACGCCGGCGTGTCCACTTTGCCCGCGAGATTGCGTACTGGCAGGAAAGAACGTTTGCAAAACCACCCTCAGGAGATATCAATGAGAACGAGATTAGAAGTGCTGCTACTAACCGCTGTCCCGCTGTTCACGGGCGTGGCGCTGGCTGACACAGCCTTCACGTCGATGAATGTCTCTGCGACGGCAATCGACGGCGCAAGCTGCGGCATAACGGCATCGGACATGAACTTCGGCGCGACCGACGGCAGCACCCGGACCAATGCGACCAGCAGCGTCATCGTTGACTGTCCGCCCGATGTTCAATTCCTGGTGTCGTTCGACGCCGGCCTTCACTACAGCCCGGACGTCGGGACGAGGCAGGTGGCGAACTCGTCAAACCAGCCGATCGCGTATTTTCTCGCGGACGAAACCGCCACGTTTCCGTTGGGCGACGACTGCCTTGCCAACACCTATCCTGCGGGTATCTGTGTTCCCGGTATTTCCTCGGGCGACCCGGTTCCCATCGGTGTGGTCGGCATCCTGACGGCCGATGACGAACTGGACAGCAATATCTACACGCCGGGCACGACCTATTCGGACTCGGTCAGGGTAGAAGTCGAGTTTTGATAGCAGCCAGGTGATGGTCACCGTCGGCAGGGGCATTACGCGGTGGCGACCAGCAACGGCAGTCGTGCTGGTCGCCCTGCTCTTGCAATGCCCGGAGGGCGTGTGTGGCAGCCTCAAAGTAAAACCGCTCAAGCTCTATTTCGATCCCGGAAACACCACGGCCACCCTGACGCTGACGAATGAAGGCGCAGAGAAGGTCTCCGTACAGGTGAGTTCCATGGCATGGACGCAGGAAGACGGCCGGGACCAGTATGCGCCAAGCGCCGATATCGTCGTCTTCCCGAAGATTGTCAGCATCGACCCGCTCGAGGAGCGAGTCATCCGGGTGGGCTTCCAGGGTGCGTCCGGCGTTGCCGGGGAGCAGGCGTACCGGTTGTACGTCCAGGAGTTGCCGGTGGAAAGGCCCGGTGAGCTCGCGATGAAGTTCGTCGTGCGCATGGCAATTCCCGTGTTCGCCCAGGGCACAGGGCTGTACCGGAGCTGGGCACTGGAGGATGTCGACCTGGTCGCGGAGGGGCTCAGTGTCCCCGTGAATAACACCGGCAGCCAGCACGTGAAAGTCGGCACCATCGCGGTGACCGGACAGACGTCTGTTGACGAAGAAGCTTTCGCCACCTCGATGGAGGGCTGGTACGTCCTTCCCGGAAACGATCGCCGCTTCGTCGTGCCGCTCGCCCGGGCGTTATGCGACACGGCAAAGTCTCTGCGCGTCTCCGTCACTGCGGCCGGCGAGACCCGCCAGCACGAATCGGCTCTGACTCCGGCTGACTGCGCGGCATTGGAAAGCGCCACCCCCACGCTGCATTGACCGGCGCCCGCTCGCCCGGCGATTACGATGCGCGCAAAGCCAGGCTTCGGAACAATCTACGCAGCGATCGTCGGCCTCGCCGCCCTGGCATTGCAACCCGGTGTGTATGCCTCCGAGCCGGTATTGATGCGGGTATACCTGAACCAGGGTGACAAGGGCGATCGCTTCTTCGTCCTCGACGAGAGCGGCCAAGCCTGGTTCTCCCGCGCGGCGCTGTCCGGGATGGGGCTCACGAATCTCCCCGTGACCGCAGGCACTGCGATCGATGGCATCGAGCATGTCAGTCTTCAATCGCTGCAGCCCCGGCTGCGCTACCGGATCGACGAGCAGGAACCGGCTATTCACATCGTGGCACCGCCGGAGTTCTTCGGCGTACAGGTCGTTGCACGAGCGTTCGCCCCGGCAAGGCTCGAATTTCACGACGATGCCTCGGCCTATCTGAACTATGCGTTGAACTATTCGCGGGTCGACGGCTCGCGCTCGGGCACCCTCAGCGTCCCGCTGGAAATGGTTGGCTATGGCGCCGGCCGTTCACTCTATAACAGCCTGCTGCACACCAACGACGGACACCGCTCACGCACGGTTCGCCTGTTGACGTCGCTTACCCGTGACAACCGGGAAACAATGACGCGCCTCACGATCGGCGACTTCGCGGCAAGTTCCGGCGCGTTCGGCAGCGGCGGCCTGTTCGCCGGTGTCAGCTATACGAAAAACTTCTCGATAAATCCCTACTTCGCGCGCTTCAACGGGGTCACGGTCGATGGCACGGTGGGCACGCCGTCGCAGGTAGAGTTCTATCTCGGCGAGCGGCTCCTTTTTTCCCAGGAGCTGGCCCCAGGCCGGTTCGAACTCGAGGATCTCGCTTCGTCCTCGGGTGCGCAGCACACCCGGATGGTGATCCGGGATGCGTTCGGCAATGAGCAGGTCCTGGACGGCGAGTCCTATTATGCGCCCGGCCTGCTTCGGCCCGGCGTGCATTCGTTCAGCTACAACGTCGGGTTTCGTCGCGAGGACTTCGGCCAGGAGAGCAACCGCTACGGTGCACCTGCCGTGCTGGGATATCACCGCACCGGGATCAGTCGCTCGCTGACACTCGGTGTTCGAGCCGAATTCAGCGAGGACCTGGGGAACATCGGGTCGGAGGCACACTTCCTGGTTTCGCGGTTCGGAGAAATGGCAGGCCGGCTTTCGGCAAGCCGGAATGAAGGCGCCGTCGGTTATTCGGGGTCGCTGGACTACCGGTACAGCTCGGCGGGATTCAGCCTGAACCTTCTCATGCGAGCATCCAGCAGGGACTATGCAAGCCTGGGCACGAATCCGGCACAGCACGGGATGCGCTATGAGTGGCGTGCCGCGTTTGCGATGGGGTCGCTGGGCCTCGGCAACCTGTCGGCCGCGTACGCGAACCAGGTGCAGCACAGCGGCGACGAGCGGCGTTTCGCCTCCGTTTTCCTGTCCCGGCGTGTAGGGAAGTCCGCGTCACTGGTCGCGCGTTACGTCAAGACCTTGTCGGGTACCAGGGAGCATGAAGCGTTCATCGGACTCACCTGGTCCCTGGACGGCGAACGATTCGGCGGTCTCGAATACTATCGCAGCCCTGACATGGACCGTCTCTCGGCGCGCCTCGCCCGGAATTCGCCTTTGGGTCCGGGCTTCGGCTACAGCATCCGGTCGGGACTCGCAGACGGCGATGCGGAAGCGGACATCGTGCTCGAGTACGGCTCGGACGCAGCGACCTACACCGCTCGATACTTCCGCAGTGGTGAGCTGCGGTCCCTGCTCCTCGGCACACGGGGTTCCGTTGCGTGGATCGGCGGCGGGCTGCATCTCGCACGTCCCATCATGGACAGTTTCACTTTGGTCGATGCGAACGGGCTTGGCGGTGTCGACGTATATCTCAACAACCAGCCGATGGGCAGTACGGACGATGAGGGCCGGCTACTGATCCCGAGGCTTACACCTTATTACGGGAATCGACTCTCTTTCGATGACCAGAGCATTCCGCTCAACTACGAAATCCCGGCGCTCGACCAGGTCAGCGCCACGCCCTTCCGCGGCGGCGGCATCACGCGTTTCGATGCTCGCCAGATTCAGGGCATTACCGGCCGACTGCTCGTCGAACAGGATGGAGAAACGAACCCCGCCGAGTACTGGGGGCTTCGATACCGGGATGGGGGCGTCGTGCGGGAGACGGTGGTCGGGATCGCCGGTGAGTTCTACCTCGAGAATCTCCCTGCCGGAGACGTGCAGGTCGAAATCTTCCGTGCCGAGCAGTCGTGCCGTATCACGCTCGTTGTGCCGCCGAGCCGCGCGATGTTCATCGAACTGGGCGATATCGCCTGCGCGATACCTGACTAGGCTTCACGACCCGGCTTCCCGCACTCGCGTTCCTGGCGCTCGCAGTCTTGCCAGTCACCGCGCGATCGCAAGCAACTCCTCGGCCTCACGCAGATCCTCGGCATGCCTTCTTCGGTTTGCATCGGTATCGAACACGTCGAGGGATTTTCCTGCGAGCTGCAATGCCTGTTCGCGGTTGCCGGTGCGCGCCAGTAATTGTGCCCAGCGCAGGCCTGCCAGCGCCGTATGCTTGGACTCGGGTCCATAGGTGTCGTGGATGACCTGGTAGGCGACGGGAAGCATGGCCGAGGCCTCCTCGAGCCGATCGAGCGCCAGCAACAGCGGTGCCTGGTAGACCTGCGCGCGACTTAACAGGGGATGGCCGGCCCCAACGGCGCCTTCGAGCTCTGCAAGTGCGGCGGCGAACGCCCGGCTCGACTCCGTCATTCGCTGCAACTCGAAGAGGGCACGCGCCTGTCCGACCTGGTTGATGGCCGCGTACACCGGCAATGCCGGGTCCAGGGATTCCCACATGGTTTGTGCCCGGGAATAGTACTCGAAGGCCTGCCGGGAATCCCCGAGAGTCAGGTAGGCAGCGCCGATATTGCCCAGCGTGGCCGCAACGTACTGGTTGTCCTCGCCGAGCGACGCAACCTGGCCCTCGAGGACCTTTTCGTAGATCGCAATGGCCTCTTCCATCTGGCCGAGATTCGACAGCGACACGGCAAGTCGACCCTGGCTTTCCAGCGTCTGCGGATGATCGAATCCGTAGTAACGGGAGAAAATATCGACCACCTGCCGGTCAAGTTCCAGCGCGGCGGTGCTGTCACCCTGCTGGTGGAAGACTTCCGCGAGGCCCAGCATGGACTTGGCGACCAGTATGGTCGTGTCGTTCGTCGTCGTCCGGGCGTGCCCAAGGGCGATCTTCGCCGCGTCCCAGGCACCTGGATAGTCGCCTCCCAAGCGCAGCAAATTGCTCTTGCAGTTGTACATTTTGGCCAACAGAATCCCCGCGTTCTCCAGCGACGCGATGCTTTTTTCTTTGGCAAGAAGCATATCCAGGATCCGGCTGGACTCATCGACTTGTTCTACGGACATCAGCGCGCCTGCGAGGCTGACGGCCGCGTGTACGGCAACGAAGTCAGGTGCCGCTTCGACGGGCATGAGTTCGTGCGCCTGCCGGAACGTCTGGATCTCAGCCTCCGACTCTGCCAGGTTGGATTTCAGGATACCGAGCTCGACCAGCGCGGCCGCAAGCTCCCGCTTGTCGCCATTGTTTCGATTGAGCAATTCAATCTGCAGGTGGAGCAGCTTTTCGGATGAATCCAGGTTGCCCAGGCGGCCTTCGATATTGGCCAGGATGGCGGCCGCCGGCCCGCGGGTTTCGGGCGGCAGGTTCAGCGTGTTGTCCAGCACGTCGGCGACGGCGGCGGCCGCGATTTCGTTCGCCGTTATCGGCTTGACCTGGTTTCGCCACGGATCTGCCTCGTCGAACAGCTTGATGAGAAAGTCACGACTCCAGCGCGCGTTCTCTGCCTCCTGCCGTGCACGGTCTGCCTGCCCTGTTGCGACCACGGTAATTGCGCCCAGTACCATGAATGCCGTGGCGCCGGCCGCGACGGGCCACTTGTAGCGCAACAGGGTCCTCTGGATACGGTAGAGCCGGCTGGCCGGATGCGAGTCCAGTGGCCGGCCGTCCAGGTAGCGGCCGAGATCCCTTCGCAATTCGGTGACCGACGCCAGGCGTTCGCCCGGATTCACCGCGAGTCCGGTTCGAAGTATCCATCGGAGGTCGCCGTCCAGCATGCGCCGCAGGCGTCCTGCGCTCGTATTTCGCGACGCGGCAATTTCGGTTGCGCCGGCCCCGTTCCTGAAGCGGTCCCGTGCGTCCGGAATCGGCGTCGACATGTAGTTCCGGTAGTCGCCACGGGTCGTGTTCGTAATTTCATTGCGCGGCGCAATTCCGCACAGCAATTCGTACAGCACGGCGCACAGCCCGAACACGTCGCTGCCGGTGGTCATCGTGCTGCCGCCGGCCTGCTCCGGTGACGCATAGCGGGGCGTCAGGCGGGGCAAGGGGTTGGACGCGGTTTCGTCAAGCAAGGATCGGGCGATCCCGAAGTCCACGAGGCGGACTTGCCCGCTGGCGGTCACCAGGATGTTCGAGGGTTTCAGGTCGCCATGGACGATCAGGTTACGATGCGCATGCTCCACGGCCTTGCAAGCGTCGATCAACAGCAGGATGCGAGCGTCCGGAGAAAGCCGGTTACGGTCGGCATGCACCGTTATCGGTTCGCCTTCCACGTACTCCATGACAAACCAGGGAATGCCCTCATCGCTGACACCGCCATCGATCAGGCGAACGATGGAGGGATGTTCCAGCCGCGCAAGCAGGCGCATTTCGTCGAGGAAGCGGTCTTTCGTGATCGACGAGAACGCGCCGGGCTTGATGACCTTGAGCGCCACGGTCTTCTCGAAGCGCCCGTCAGCTCGCTCCGCCTGCAGGACGGTACCCATGCCGCCCCGTTCGATTTCGCGGGTGACGCGCCAGGGCCCGAAGCGCGCGCCGGGAAACACCTCGGGAACGGTCCATTTCCCGGCGGACAGGCCGTCGAGGAGGCTGCCCGCCAGCTCATCGACCGACCGATCGAGAATATTTTCCTGTCGCTGCGCAGCAATCATCCGGCGCAACAGGTCCGCCGATGCCGGATCGAGGTCCGCACTCAACGCGAGCTCCAGGGCGTCGTCGTCGGAGTCCTGGAGCCGGTCGAAAAGGTCAGAAACCCGTGACCAGCGGCTATTGCTCGTATCGGTCACACATCATCCCGGTCATATCTACCCAAACGGAAAACGCGGGTAAATGAGGCCAGCTATTCGACAACCCGGGCGTGCAGGAAAGCCCGGGCTTTCTGCCAGGCGCGAGAGATCGTTCTCTTCGATACGCCCTGAAGCTCTGCAATCTCGTCCACATTCAGGCCGCCGAAATACTTGAGGTTCACGATCTCGACCAGGGCCGGATCCAGTTCGCTCAGCTCATGCATGGCGGCATCGAGCGCGAGCACCTCCATCGACGGATCCTGGACCGCGATGTCGTCTTCATTCAGTGTCAGGTTGCGCTGATTGCCGCCGCGCTTCTCCGCCATCCTGCGCCGTGCCTGGTCGGTGAGAATCTGCCGCATGGCCAGAGCCGCCGTTGCGACGAAATGCAATCGACTCGTGAAGTGGGGCGTTTTTTCGTGGCCTGCCAGTTTCAGGTAGGTTTCATTGACGAGCGCCGTCGTGTCGAGCACCGTGCCGCGCTGGTGCTGGCGCAGCCGCGAGTGCGCGATGGTCCTGAGCTCCTGGTAGACGGCGACAAACAACTCATCCTGAGTACGAATCTCTTCGCTACCCGGGGAACTGCCCGATTCCTGGGTATCGCCTCCCATTGGATGCGGTGCTCTTCGGCGCTGGGTCGGCCAACTATAGTGGAAATCCCGCCGGCGCGGACATCCTTCCGTTTGCAACCATGCCGGGGAAGCTGCGTTAAACTCCCCGCTTCGCGACGTTCCCGAGCCCTGCCCATGCCCGTCATCATCAAGCCCTTTTTCGCTGCCTGCCTCCTCGCCCTCGCCCTCCCGGGCTTCTCAGCCGGGGACGAGAAGGACGACGAGGAACCGAAGTGGGACGTGAACGCCATCCCGGGCGACGCCAGCGAGATCGACATCGACACGCGCACCGGTACCTGGATGAGCCTCGATGTGAGCCCTGACGGCGAAACGATCGTTTTCGACCTCCTGGGCGACATCTACACGGTGCCGATTGCCGGCGGCGAAGCGAGAGCCATCAACGCTGGACTCGCGTGGGCGATGCAGCCGCGCTTCTCGCCGGACGGCAGCGAAATTGCGTTCACCTCCGACGCCGGCGGCGGCGATAACCTCTGGGTCATGAACGCCGACGGCAGTGATCCGCGACAGCTCACGAAGGAAGATTTCCGGCTCCTGAACAATCCCTGGTGGTCGCCGGACGGCCGTTACATCGCCGCGCGTAAACACTTCACCACGCAACGCTCGCTCGGCACCGGCGAAATCTGGCTCTATCACCGCCATGGCGGAGGCGGCGTCGCGATCGTCGAGAAGCCCGACGACAAGCACCAGAAGGAACTCGGCGAGCCGGCCTTTTCGCCCGACGGCCGCTTCATCTACTTCAGCCAGGACGTGACGCCCGGACCTACCTTCGAGTACGCGCAGGACTCGAACGCCATCGTCTATGAAATCAAGCGTCACGATCTCGAGACGGGCGAAACCGGGACCTTCGTGTCCGGCGCCGGCGGCTCGGTGAGGCCTACGCCCTCCCCGGACGGCAAGTCACTCGCCTTCGTGCGGCGTATCCGTGGCAAGAGCGCGCTGTTCGTGAAAGACCTCGAATCCGGCGCCGAGCTCCCGGTCTACGAACAGCTCGCGCAGGACCTGCAGGAAGTCTGGGGCGTGCACGGGCTGTACCCGAACTTCGACTGGACGCCGGATTCGGCGTCCATCGTGTTCTGGGCGGGCGGAACGATCCAGCGCGTCGATGTCCGCTCCGGCGACGTCGAGCCAGTTCCATTCCGAGTGGCGGATACACGCACGGTGTACGACGTACCGCGGCCAAAGATCGACGTGGCGCCGGAAACGTTTACGACCACGATGCCGCGCAATGCCGAGGTCTCACCAGACGGGAGCCGTGTCGTATTCGAGTCTGTCGGGCGACTCTATATAAACAGTCTTCCGGACGGTGAAGCCGAGCGCTTGACCCGCGATGCGGAGAGTCGCGTCGAGTTCGATCCCACGTGGTCGCGTGACGGCCGCACGATTGCCTTCATCGCCTGGAGCGACGAGGCGCTCGGCCAGCTGCGTACCGTCGCCGCAAGCGGCGGGCGGAGCAAGGCGGTGACTGCGCAGCCCGGGCACTACGCGAGCCCGCGCTTCTCACCCGGCGGCGATGCGATCGTGTTCGTCGCTGGCAGCGGCGGCCATCTGACGTCGCCCGAGTGGGGCCTCGAGACCGGCGTGTTCATCGTGGACACGGCCGGCGGCACGCCGCGGCGTATTACGCAGGAGGGACGAAGCCCGCATTTCGGTGCCCGCGACGACCGGCTCTACGTCATCCGCGGGGGCGAGGACGGCGAGGAACTCGCAAGCATCGATCTCAATGGCGAGGCCGCGCGCGTGCATGCGAAAGGCGAATACACGAGCCGCTTCGAGGTGGCGCCAAACGATCGCTTCGTCGCCTACGAGGAAAATTTTCACATTTACGCCGTGCCGCTGCCGCCCGGCGGCAAGCCGCTCGCGCTCGGCACCTCGGTGGATGCAATTCCGATGACGCGCGCAACCGGCGACGGGGGTGACTTCCCGTCGTGGTCTCGCGGCGGCGAGCGGCTCCACTGGACGCTGGGGCCCACCCTGTACAGCGCCGGCACCGACGAACTTTTCGTCCTTCCGGCGGACGAAGCCGACGAAGATGAGGACGGCGGCGGTTACACGGCGCCTGCAGAAGGTGCATCCCTCACCATCGAGCTTCGGTCAGACATACCCGGCGGAACGGTCGTAGTCACCGGGGCACGCATCGTCACGATGGCGGACGAGGACGGTGGTGTGATCGAGAACGGCGTCATCGTCATCAAGGGTAATCGCATCGCGGCCATTGGCGGTGCGGGCGAGATCGCTGTCCCCGCCGGTGCGAAAACTGTCGATGCCGGCGGCAAGACGATCATCCCCGGGCTCATCGACGCGCATGCGCACGGCAGCCAGGGCGACGGCTTCATTCCACAGCAGAACTGGGAGAACTTCGCAACGCTGGCGCTCGGTGTTACGACCGTGTTCGATCCATCGAGTTCGACCGAGTTCTTCGCTGCCGCCGAGCTGCAGCGGACAGGTCAAATCCTCGCGCCGCGGCTGTTCTCGACCGGCAACGTCGTCTACGGCGCGAAAGCACCGTATTTCATGGAGATTAACAAGTACCAGGACGCGCTCGAACACGTGCGGCGGCTGCAAGCGCAGGGCGCCACCGGCATCAAGAACTATAACCAGCCGCGACGCGAGCAACGCCAACAGGTGACGGTGGCCTCGCGCGAGTCGGACATCCTGGTGGTGAGCGAGGGGGGCTCGCTCTACCACATGGACCTGTCCATGGTCGCCGATGGCAACAGCGCCATCGAGCACAACATCCCGCAGTCGGAAATTCACGACGACGTGTTGCAGTTCTGGGGGCAGACCGAGGTCGCGTACACGCCGACGCTGGTCGTGACCTACGGCGGGCTCACCGCCGAGCACTACTGGACCATGGAGACGAACGTGTGGGAGCACCCGATCCTGTCGAAGTATGTGCCGCCGGACGTGCTGCAGCCGCGCTCGGTACGGCGGGTGAAGGCGCCGAAGAGCGACTTCCATCACATCGTGATTGCCAGGACGGCCAGGCAGCTTGCGGAGGCGGGCGTTCTCGTCACGATCGGCGCGCACGGGCAACGCGAGGGGCTCGCCTCGCACTGGGAGCTGTGGGGTTTCGCGCAGGGCGGCATGTCGCCCGTTGAAGTGTTGAAGCGCGGCACCGTGGATTCGGCAAAGAAGCTCGGCATGTGGGACGACATCGGCTCGCTCGAGGAAGGCAAGCTCGCGGACCTCGTGATCCTCGATACGAATCCGCTCGAGGACATCTACAGCACCGACAAGATCGACCGCGTGATGCTGAACGGCCGGCTGTACGAGGCATCGACGCTGAACGAAGTCGTCACCGGCGATCGCAGGACGAAGCCTTTTTATTGGCGGTAGGAGCGGCCCATGGCCGCAATCCCCCGCGATTCGATCGCGCGCATGGCGCGCTCCCACCGTAGGGGCGGCCCATAGCCGCGATGCCCCGCGACTCGATCGCGCGCATGGCGCGCTCCTACCGTAGGAGCGGCCCATGGCCGCAATGCCCCGCGACACCATCGCGCGCATGGCGCGCTCCTACCGTAGGAGAACGCCATGGCCGCAATCCCCGCGATGTGATCGCGCGCAAGGCGCGCTCCTACCGTAGGAGCGGCCCATGGCCGCGATGCCCCGCGACACCATCGCGCGCATGGCGCGCTCCTACGACCGTGATTCACGGGCATGGCGCGCGTGCAATACACCGCCCAATAAGCGCCGACGTGCCGATGAGGGCGCCCGGCAAACGCCCGGTGGGCCGGACGTCATTGGCTATCGACCCCCTGGGCTTCGGCTGTGGTCCGCTCGGCAACCTGTATCGTGCGATGAGTGACACGGAAGCCGACGCACTTCTCGCCAGTGCGTGGACTGCCGGCTTTCGCTATTTCGACACGGCGCCCCATTACGGCCAGGGCCTCAGCGAACGCCGCCTGGGCGATGTGCTTCGCGTGCAGGCAAACGCCGACTGGGTGTTGTCCACGAAAGCCGGACGGCTGCTGCGGCCTGCGAGCTATGCGCGGGAACGTCACGGCTTCGTCTCACCCATGCCCTTCGACATTGCCTACGACTACGGCTACGACGGCGTCCTCCGCTCGTACGAGGACAGCCTGCAGCGCCTCGGGCTCGACCGGATCGACATCCTCTACCTGCACGACATCGGCGCCGCGACGCACGGCGCCGGCCACGAACGTCTGTTTGCGACGGCGATGGACGGCGGCTACCGCGCGCTCGCGGCCTTGCGCGATGAAGGGTCGGTATCCGCCATCGGGCTCGGCGTCAACGAATGAGAAGTGTGCGAAGCCGCGCTCGACCACGGTGACTGGGACTGCTTCCTGCTCGCGGGTCGCTATACCCTCCTCGAACAGTCTGCGCTCGACTCGTTCCTGCCTAAGTGCAGTGAACGCGGATGCTCCGTCGTTGTCGGCGGCCCGTACAAGTCCGGCATCCTTGCCACCGGCGTCCGCAACAACGACGCGGGTCATTATAACTTTGTCGCGGCGCCGGCGGACGTTGTAGAAAAAGTCGCAAAGATCGAGACGGTATGCGAGGCCTTCGGCATCGCGCTGAGCCGGTTCATGACCCTCAATCCCGGCGATATTATCTCGACGGGAACGCCGCCCGGCGTGGGCCTGGGCCAGAAGCCACCGGTGTTCCTGAAGCCCGGCGACCGGATCGAGCTCGGTATCACCTCGCTCGGCACCCAGCGCCAAACCGTGGTCGCATACACGTAGGAGCGGCCCATGGCCGCGATAACGTTACGGTAGGAAACGTCAGGTAGGAGCGGCCCATGGCCGCGATAACGCGCGGTCACATTTGAGCCGCAATGCATGGCGCAGAGGCTCCGGCGCGTTCAGGTCGTAGGCGCGCTCCAACGGTGGATTACGCCTCCGGCAATGCGTCGACGAATTCGGCCATACGTTTTTGCATCGCTGCATCAGGCAGCTCACCGTAGGCGGCGCCCATGTTGTCGATCATGTGCTCCGCGTCGCTGGTCGCCGGCGTCACCGTCGTGACCGCCGGGTGCGCAGCCGCGAACTTGATGAAGAATTGCGCCCAGGACTCGACACCCATCTCTTTCGCCCACTCCGGGACGGGCCGGTCGCCGACGCGCCGGAACAGGCGCGTCCGGCCAAAGGGCACATACACCAGCACACCGATACCCTGTTCCTGCGCGAGCGGCAGGATGTCTTCGGCCGCAGTGCGGTTATCGACGGCGTAGTCCACGCCAATGAAATCGAGCGGCTCCGAGCGCATGACTTCCAACAGTCGCGGATAGGCTTCCGGGTTCGTACTCGTCGTACCGATATAGCGCACGCGGCCCTCCGCCTTGTATTCCTTCAAAAGACCGAGCTGGGTGGGAATATCTGCAAGATTGTGCACCTGGATCAGGTCGATCGGATCCTTGCCGATGAAGTCGAATGACTGCTCGACCTGCTGCCGTGCCGCCACCGGATCCGCCGACCCGTTGCCGCGGCCCGCGACATTGAGCTTGGTCGCCCAGAAGATCTTGTCGGTCGCATCGAGGTCCTGCACGAGCCGGCCGGCGACCTGCTCCGATGCCCCGTATCCGGGCGCCGTGTCGAACACCGTCCCGCCGTGTTCGAACATGGCTTTGAACACCTTCGTCAGGCTGCCGATCTCTTGGGCTTCCGCGTCGTCGCGGAACGTCGCGGAACTGCCGAGGCCCACGATGGGCAATTTCTCGTCGGTGCCGGGCACGGTACGGGTAATCAGTTTGCCGTGGTCCATCGCCAGCAGCAAGCGCTCGGGCAGGAGGCCGGCGAACCCGGCGAAGGCAGCAAATTTCAGGCAATCGCGTCGGTTGGTCATGGATCTTCCTCACACTGGTTGTTGGCGGGTTTGCCGCTAGCGTAACCAAATTTTGTGGTCAATTCCCCGTCCCGTAGGATCGGCCCATGGCCGCGATATCGCCCTGGGGTATCGCGCGCATGGCGCGCTCCTACAGATCAACACAATCGTCCCGTAGGAGCGGCCTATGGCCGCGATATCGCCCCGGGGTATCGCGCGCATGGCGCGCTCCTACAGATCAACACAATCGTCCCGTAGGAGCGGCCCATGGCCGCGATATCGCCCCGGGGTATCGCGCGCATGGCGCGCTCCTACAGTTCAATTTAGCAGCGCGGCGGCGGCGCGGCGCGCGAGGTCGAGCGGCACCTCGGGCTGCAGGCCGAAGTAGAGATTCGCGAGCGCCGCGGCCCAGAGCACGGCGAGCATGCCCGCCGGGGCTTCGCCCGGGATCGCATCGGCGGGCACGGGTCGAAAGTAGGCTGACTCGATCACGCGCCACAGGTACACCACCGCCAGCACGGAGCCCGCGAGCACCGGCAGGATCAGCAGCACCCCCCAGGGGCCGAGTTCGAGCGCCGCGGACACGAGATACCACTTGCCGATGAAGCCTGCGGTACCCGGCATCCCGATAAGGCTCATGCCAGCGATGATGAACGCCGCCATCGTGAGCGGCTGGCGGCGACCCGCGCCGGCCAGCCCGTCGAGCGTCAGTGTACCGATACGCATCGCGAAGCAGGCAACGGCCACGAACAGCGCACCTTTCGCCAGCGCGTGGTTGAACATGTGAACGATGGCAGCCGTCAGCCCGGCCGATGAGGCCAGCCCGGCGCCGACCAGGATGTAGCCCACCTGCGCCACCGATGAATAGGCGAGGAGCCGCTTCAGGTCCTTCTCCATTGTCGCAACGACGGATGCAACCAGCACCGCGAGTATCCCGAGCGGCACGACGAAGCCCGCAAACTGCAGCACGTGCCCCGGGAGGTTGCCCTGGAAAACCGCGAAGTCGAATCGCATCAGTATGTACAGCGACACCTTGGTGGCGCAGGCTGCGATGAACACGGTGACCGCGTGCGGTGCATACGTGTAGGCATTCGGCAGCCACGTGTGCAACGGGAACACCGCAGCCTTCAGGGCGAGACCGATCGTGATGAACCCGGCTGCGGCCAGCACCGGCCGTAAATCCGTCACATCGGCCAGGCGTGCCGCCATATCGGCAAGATTGAGGGTACCGGTCATCATGTAGATGAGACCGACGCCGATGAGGTAGAAGGTTGCGCCGATGGTGCCGATGATCAGGTATTTGAAGACGGCCGGGAGCGCCTGCCGCTTC
>JBGTLY010000230.1:0-11610 GCA_041743865.1 Woeseiaceae bacterium | reverse complement strand
ACCCGGAGCGGCAGCGCGCCGACGCATTGCTCACCGCGAGTTGACGGTCAGCGCGGCACGCGCCGCGACCGCGACGATCCGGACTTGCCAGAGCAGGCGAACGGCTCGCCGCTGGCGTCGTTGCCATCGAGATCCATGAACATCACGGTACGCGGCAGGCACTTGATGTCCGGGCTCTCGGTCAGCAGGTTGTCGTGGCTCAGCGTGATCGTCATCTTCACTTCGTTCGACACGAGGTCGTAGCCGGCAAGTTGCACGTCGCGGGCGGTGAACTGCCCGTCCTGGTCGAGATCGCGGATATAGTCCGGTGCTTCCCGCGCGACGACGACTGCACGCAGCGTCACGTCGACCGGATAATAAGTCGACAACAGCTCGTCATAGAATTCGTTCGCGAGCGGCGGGGGGTCGGTCTCCGTCGGGACGTCCGACATCAGGTGGAAAGCGACGAGTTCACCGCTGTCGACGCGGTGCAGGTAGTCGTAACCCGCGTAGTCGTGATCGCCGAGAGACAAGTCGAAGAGCGCGATCGGCTCGAACACGCCGGCCAGCGGATGAAGTGACGCGGTGATCGCCGTCTGCCGCCGGCCGTCGAATATCTCGGCAGAAACCGTGTTGACGAAGCCGGCCAGGTTGCGGATCACGTCGGGCACGCGGTTGAAGTCGGCGTCGAAGACTCGCGCGCCGCCGATGTCGGCTATCAGCACCAGGCTTGCGAAATCGTCGTCAGCACCGTACCCGTAGCCGTCGAGCTCCGGCCGTTCGGGATCGGAACTTGCGGGTCCACCGGTGCGCGGCCCTACTGCTTGAATTCGCCCCCGAACGTCCTCGAGGTACGGCGTGTTGAGGAGCGTGTCCGGCGCGTACTCGTCGTCGACCAGGCGCTCCTGAATGAGGTCGTTGCCCGTTGAAATGTTATCGGGGAGCTCGAAAGTATCGAACTTCTCGGTCTGCACCTGCATCCAGATCTCGTCTTCGGGCCGACCGGCACAGACCGGATCGAAAGCGGCCAGGCCAAGGTCGGCGACCAGCGTGGCCAGGTTCAGACAGTCGTCCCTGTCCTTTAGCACCAGCGCTTCGCGCTTGCGTCCCTCAGCGGTAGCGCTGGCCGCGAAACCCACGGCGGTGCGGGATTCGAAGCGCAAGGTCAGCGGCCATTGCACGGTCGGCAGGATGCCGAAATGGTTGTGGTACTCCAGTGTGCGGATGCCGTGCCGGTAGCGCGTCGCGACGTAGGTGGCTTCCGGCGTACTGATCGTCAGGCGCGCATCGCCGGATCCGCTTTGGTGGTGACGGTCGGTCGCTTCGGCGGGCGTTGTCGCGCACAGACACGCCGCCGCGACTAGTGAGAGGTATATGCGGTTCATTTGTGAAATCCTCTTGGGCGCGGGTGCCGTCCACCGGCGTCGCAGGGTGAGATGTCTGTGCGGGGTTCCGGGGTGATCGGCCGCGGTTGGGTGCTTACCCTTCAATATAGACCGGATTCTCGCTACCGCCAACCGCGCAAAGAATCGCCGGCAAAACTACTCTTATTGAACGATTCGTTCGCCAGCTGGGTGATGTCGCGTGGGTCCGCGGCCAGTGCGTCGAGCATTACGGTAACGGTGAGCCGTATCTCCCGGTACTCGAAGCGCTCGGGCAGATGTGTCGGGTCGACGCCACGGTTGCAGAGCTGCTCAGGACCGTCGCTCCGACCTGGCTGCTCCAACTACCGTGGCTCAGTACCTCCGAACAGCGCGATAGCCTGCGACGCGAGCTGGTCGGCGTGAGCCCGGATCGGATGCTGCGCGAGATGGGCGAACTCCTCGACCGCTATACCGGGCAGAGGCCACTCTTGATGGTGATAGAGGACTTGCATTGGGCCGATCGCGCGACAGTCCAGCTCATAGACTACGTTGGTCGTCGGCGCGGCGGCACACGCTTCATGTGGTTGTCGAGCTTCCGACTGGCCGAGGTCGTCATTGCCAATCAACCGCTCAGCACGGTTCGGCACGAGTTGCGTGTTCAACGCCTGTGCGAAGAAATCGTGCTGGATCCGTTTTCGGAAACCGAGGTGGCCGCGTACCTCGCCGAGAATCGCCTCTCGATCGCCGGCGATGAGGGCTCCTGCGGGCATACGGTCCTGGCTGCTTTGCAAGGGTCAAATCGCCTGACCAGCCGGGGAGGGTCTAGTCCTCGAGTGCAAGAGCCTCGTGTTTCGCTCTTTGTTCCGGCGTGAGTTCAGGCCCCGTAGCCGAACGGCGCAGGATTTGCCCGGCGTCCGGCGCGATATCCTTTTGCGGCGGCAAATTCTCTTCGCCATCCCGTAAACCGTAGGCGGGGAGCGATGTCGCACCGGGCTCCGGCGCGAGCCCGCCGGTATCGGCTGTACTGTCGACAAACAGCAGCGTGTGTCGTTCGCCGGCAAATTCGAGCACTGCAGACCGGGCCGATACGCCCTGCAGGACGGCGCCGCCCGGCAATTGCTCGCCGACCCGGTAACGCAATACCGTTGCGCCGGGCTCAGCAGCGATCAGGGCGGAAGCCGGCGTAACACCGGCCAGTGTGCCGTGCAATCGATAGTCCGGCAGGGCAGCGTGGTCGCTGTCGTCAGCCTCCTGCCCGTACCCGGGCGCCGACATTGTTGACGGTTCTGCGACAACGACGGTGCCGGCCACCGGTGGCGGCACGCCCTGATCGTCCACGACCTGATCGTCGATGAGGCGGGCAATGACGATTGCGGCGGCGCAAACCAGGACAAGTACGATGAGCGAACTGCGAAGCATGCATCGGATTCCGTTTTTACAAGCATAGTCTTCAAATGTGACAAGCGAGTGGCACGCTGTGCAGCGGAGCCCGAAATCCAATGCTGACGTATTGGTCAAAGGCCGGTAACAATTCCTGCCTAAGATGATCCGCCCGCCACACGTTTGAGTCGAAAGGCATGCAAAAGCGCGCGAGCCGCCGGCTGTTGTCCGTAGCCCTCCTGATCCTGATCGCCGGCGCAAGCGCATTCGGCGGAAATACCAAACCGCTGCACGAACAGGTTCTCGCGTACCTGCGGACCGAGTCCGGCGTCGTCCCGCAGCCTCTGCCTGACGTGCACCCGGTGCGCACCACGTACAACCACGAAGCAGTCATTCCGCCACAGTGCTATACCCGCACCGAGGGGCGCTTCAATCCGTGCTACGTGTGTCACCAAATGGCCGTTCCGGAGCGAGAGAACCGGATGAACGACGGGGCCCTGCAGCTTGCCTACAGTTTCAGCGACGTAGGCCTGACCAACCACTGGTCGAACCTGTTCGAGGACCGACGTACGGCGATCTCGAAAATCAGTGACGAGGAAATCCTGGACTGGATCGACGACGACAACTACTCCGCGCTGCCCGATCGTCTCCGGGTGGCTGAGTTCGGCGGCTGGATTCCGGATCTCGCTGACCTTCAGCTTGGCGCGAGCGCCTTCGACGAGCAGGGTTTTGCACTCGACGGCAGTCAGTGGGTCGCATTCAACTACAAGCCGCTGCCCAGCACGTTCTGGCCGACCAACGGCGCGACGGATGACGTCATGATCCGCTTGCCTCCGGCTTTCCGCGAAGACTTCAAAGGCCGGTACTCGCGGGACGTGTACATGGCAAATCTTTCGATTCTCGAGGCGACGGTCAAAGGACTGCCGGAAGTCACCTCGCCGCCCATCGACGAGTCCACCGTCGGCATCGATCTCGACGCCGATGGCACGCTGGGGCGGGCCACCAGGGTCCGCGCTGTCAATGCCTGGGTCGGGGCCGCGGCGCAGGAGTTCCACGATACCTACCTGTATCCGGAAGGCACGGAATTCCTGCACACCGTGCGCTACCTGGGCTTCGACGAGGACGGCCGCATTGCACCATCGACGCGCATCAAGGAAGTCCGGTACATGAAAAAGTCGGTTGCCTATCGCAAGAGCATCTACGCGCGGAACTACCAACTCGAGGGCTACGCAAAAGAAATCGGGCAGCTCCCACAGTACCGGTACCTCGGTGAGCACGGACTGGACAACGGCTATGGCTGGTACCTGTCCGGTTTCATCGAAGACCGCGAGGGCGAACTGAGGGCTGCGACCTACGAGGAAACCCTGTTCTGTATGGGCTGCCACACCTCGGCTGGCTCAACAATTGACAAGACCTTCAGCCTGCCACGGAAGGTCGACGGCGCCGCCGGTTGGGGCTATATCAACCTGGTTGGCATGCCCGATGCGCCGACCATGGGCGAGACCCTCGGCGAATACGCGACCTACCTCTCGCGCGTCGGCGGCGGCGGCGAATTTCGCAGCAACACCGAGATGCAGGAACGCTGGTTGGACGCGGACCTGTCCGTCGATCCCGAAAAGCTGGCCGCTGCGCGAGATGTCCATGACCTCATCACGCCGTCGAGAGAGCGCGCGCTCGCGCTGAACAAAGCCTACCGGCTGATCGTGGCGGAACAGGATTACATCTACGGCCGTGATCCCACCATCGAGCCGCCGGCAAATGTGTACGAACAGGTCGACAACGATACGGCGCCCACCCTGCCAGCGTCATCCTTTCACGAATGGGACATCCGTCTCGCCTGGCCGGATACGTACAATGGTGATGCCGTAGCGGACGACCTGGTGTCGGACAATCCTCGCTAGCCGACGCAACGCTTTCGTCACACAAGCTTGGCCGGTTCGTTACCTTATGTTTACCGTGCAGTCATCTCACGGTCGGCGAAGCTTCACATAAGCCACTTACCCTAGTTGTTGCCACCAGCGACTTTACACCTGTCGCCCGACCACAAAACTCAAGGCCACACCAGGGAGAATCCGCAATGAAACAACTGACGACGTTCGCCGTCGCCACCACACTGCTTGCCGCCATGTCCGCAGTGCAGGCCGGCACCGAACCGTATTTCAACCCTTTGACGCAGTCGACTGCCGTGGCCTCGCCCCAGCATGTCAATGAACTGAATTCGCCCTGGCAGACTCCCGCCGGGCTCTCCCAGGACAATCTCATGTCCATGGCGGAGGTTGAACAGAGCGTGAATGGCTCGATACAGCGCGTCGATGCCGGCACGTCTTCATCGATGTTCGACATGATTGCCTACGATCCGACCGGAAGATTCCTGTTCATTCCTCACGAGACGCCTTTCGGTGCCGGCGTTTCGCGTTACAACGCCAGCAACGACAACACGCACCTCATTTTTGCCGGTGACCAGGGCGCGGCTGCGGAAGCCGGCTGCGTCGTGGACGACGAAGCCGATGATCCCCTCTCTGGTTGCCCGGACTGGGATGACGATTTCGCCGCCTTTGACCCCGCGCGCTGGACCCCGAACAACACCCTGTTTCTTGCTGAAGAGTGGTCCGGCCTCGGCCGCGTCGTTGAAATCATGAAGCCCTTGAGCCCGCCCCCGGCAGACCCGACTTCAACCGCCCTGGTCGAAGGCGTGGATTATCGAGTGCTCGAGTCGATCGCGAAGGTCTCCCACGAGGGTATAAACTTCAGCGAGAAATACGAGAACCGGGTGATCTACTACATCGACGAGTGGAACTCCGGTTCGATCTACGCGCTGGTCTTGAAGAACAAGGGCGACTATGCCGGCGGCGGGA
Organism: Woeseiaceae bacterium; assembly: GCA_041743865.1. GTDB lineage: Bacteria > Pseudomonadota > Gammaproteobacteria > Steroidobacterales > Woeseiaceae > UBA1847. The sequence continues at coordinate 6,032 of JBGTLY010000230.1, read as the reverse complement.
AAACCTTTGTGCTATCGGTCGATAACTTCGCGCCGACCGGCGGCGATCCCACGGCCAATTGGGACGAGGGACCGAACGCCACGGCCGAGCGTTTCGGCCTCGCGACCTGGGTGCCCATTACGAACTGGGATGGTGAGCCCCTTCCGGGCATTACCAACCCGTTTCGCGACGGCCCAACGTCCGATCCGCGGGAAGACGAAACCACGCGTGGCGGACGTCCCGCGGCGGATGACGTCGGCGGCACGCCTTACGGCCGGCCGGAGGATATGGAAGTCGGACTCCTGCCGAACGGCAATGAAGTCCTCTACATAACGGTCACATCCGAGAATTCGATCATCTCGATCGAGATCCTCGACGGCATGAAGTCGATGGTCCGGCAGTTCGCCACCCCGGAAACCCCGACCAACCTGGGTTTCCCGGCGACCACCGGCGTGATCAATTCGCCGGATAACCTGGCACAGGATGCCCTCGGGAATATCTACGTTATCGAAGATGCTCCGAACAGCGCCGACGTGGGCGGCGACGTCTGGTTCGTCCGCGATACCGACTCCGACGGCGTGGCCGAATCCCTCGATCATTTCATGAGCATCCAGGTCAATGGTTCGGAGTCCACGGGCATGATCTTCAATCCGGCGGATCCGACCAGGTTCGTAGTGGCCGTGCAGCACCCGACCAGCGTCGACCCGGCGCTCGTGGAAGGCGGCTTCGGCGACGCCGTCTGGGAATTCGACCTCAGCACCATCGTTCCGCCGACCTGCGCCGACAGTGTGGATCCTGCCTCCGGCAAACCCAGCCGCGCGTCCGCCGAGGTTTACAGCTGGCATACCGACAGCTGGGTCAAAACCTGTTCGGACGACGGCGATTTTACCTTCGTCGACGGCCTGGAGAAGGCCGGCAAGCCGAAGCAGCGTGTACAGGGCGCGACGTTCTGGTAGCCGGTCTGTAATAGCCATCAGGGGTACTAGCGAGTACCCGGCCCGGTCGGTCACATTCTGCTCGCGATCGCAACGAACCCCGGACGCACGTGCGTCCGGGGTTTTTTGTAATCATTTCGTTACGTTCATCGGGCACAGTTGGCGGTACGGAACCGCCGACAGACCGTCCGAATCCCGATAGTTTCCCCCTTGACCCTGAAACTGATCCCACTCGCCATACGGCGTCATGCACAGCTTGCGTCCCTGGCGTTGCGCGCGCCATTCGAGCGGGATCGGCGCCTGCGCGGCGGCCTTCTCGTCCTCGCGGCATTGCCGATTTTTCTTCTTTGGCAGGTCCTGAACGCAAGCGGGCTACTGCTGGACGAACTCCTGTTTCGCGGCTACCGCCGCATCCGGGTCACGGCTCCGGTGTTCGTGCTCGGGCCGCCTCGCAGCGGGACGACGCATTTGCACCGCGTACTTGCGCTAGACGAAGGAACGACAACGTTCCGTACGTGGGAGTGCCTGTTCGCGCCGTCAGTGACAGCGCGCAAACTGATCATGGGGCTGGCCGCCGTGGACCGTCGCATCGGGCGACCGTTGTCACGCCTGGCGCGGTGGATGGGGCGACGGCTGGGCGATCGTCTCGAGCACATTCATGCATTGCGCCTGGACCAGCCGGAGGAGGATTTCCTCAGCCTGCTCCCGATTGCGGCGTGCTTTCTCCTGGTTGTGCCGCTTCCCGATGCGCGCTGGCTGTGGCGGCAGGCGCGGTTCGACCGGGAGATTGACGGTGCGGAGCGAGCGGCCTTGCTGCATTACTACCGGGCGTGCGTTCAAAAACACTTGTACGTGCACGGGACGGATCGGCGTTTCCTGTCCAAGAACGCGTCGTTCTCGGGGATGCCCGACGCCTTGCTCGAGACGTTTCCCGATGCACGATTCCTGCTGACGACCCGCGATCCCGTCTATACCCTGCCCTCGCAGCTCAGCGCTCTGCGGCCGGCCCTCGCGCTTTGCGGGTATCCCGCGGTCACCTTGGAAATGCGCGACATGATGGCCGAGCTTCTCCTGTTCTATTACGAACACCTGGCCGACTTCGCCGCTCGCCATCCGGACCGGACGGCGGTGCTCTACAGCGACGCTTTACGCGATCGGCTGGCCGAGGTGGTGCAGGCCGCCACGACTCGCCTCGGTATCGAGAACGCGCCGGGATTTAAGCAACGCCTTGCAATCGCGGCCGTCGCATCGCGTAGCTTCGGGTCACTGCACCGCTACGCGCCCGAAGACTATGCCCTGAGCCGCGAGGACATACGCTCACGATTCGCGACCGCCTGTACCCGTTACAGGTTCGAATGTAACGCAAGGGAGATGCCTGGATGACGCAAACGAAGTTCGCAAGCAGCGCACGCCCGATGGACGCTTTCATGGCAGCAACGGAGACGACCAGCGGCCCGATCCGCCGGATCGCCATCGTGTCCGACTCCTTGCCAGAACGAAATGGCGTCGGCGCCTACTATTGCGACTTACTCGACCAACTCCGGACAGCGGGATACGAAGCGACCTTGCTGAGTCCGTCGGCAGAACGGTGGACTCTGCTACAGTTCCCCTTGCCGGGCGATGCGACACAGCGCATCTGGATTCCCTCGCCGCTGCGATTTCGGCGTGTCCTGAAAAAACTGCAACCCGAACTCGTGATCGCTGCGACGCCGGGCCCGTACGGCCTGCTCGGCGCATGGTGGGCAAGGCGCCTCGACGCGCAGCTGATATTTGGCTTCCATACGCACTATTCCGGCGTCACGGAATTGTATCGAAACCGGTTTCTGCGCAGTTTCAGCCGCTTCTATTTCAGCGTCGCCGATGCGATCCTGTTTCGCACGAGCGACCTGGTGCTCGCCAACTCGAGAAGCATGGTTGATCTGGCCCTGTCACTCGGCGCGAAACGGGCCGACGTCATGGGCACCTTGTTACCGCCTTCTGCCTTGCAACCGGCGGTGACGCCGGTACGGCCGCGCCTCGAACGCGTCCTGTTCGCAGGCCGTCTCGCACCGGAGAAGCGAGTCGACACGGTCATTGATGCCGCGCGTGAGCTGCCGGATATCCACTTCAGGATCGCCGGTGACGGCCCGCTGCGACGGGATATCGAAAAGGCGGCCGCCAGGCTGCCGAATGTCGAGGTCCTGGGCTGGTTATCGCGGCAGTCGCTGTTGCTGGAACTCGATCTGGCCGACCTCCTGGTTCTGCCGTCGGTGCTCGAATCCTTCGGCACCGTGGCGCTCGAAGCCATGGCGCGGGAACGCCTCGCGCTTGTCTCGGCAGCCTGCGGCATCGTGGACTGGCCGGAGCTCGCCAACAGCTTGTACCGGATCGCGCCCGGCGAGACGACGGCGGACGCGATCCGTCGTGTCGCTGCCCTGCCGTCGGATGTCCGTGCGGCCACCGCCCGCTCGGCGAGACGCGTCGCGTTGGACCTCAACCGCCAGAGCCTGCGCCACTGGATCGAACTGTCGCGCGTGAAGCAGACGGGACATGCGAGCGCCTGATCGGGCGCCCCGGTTGCTGGTTTCCGTACATGACGTCATGCCGGAAACACTCGCGGATGTGCGGCGCATCCTCGAACGTTTGGAACGCCACGGTATCACCCGGGTAACCCTGCTGGTTGTACCCGGCCGCAACTGGAGCCCAGGCGACATCGACGAGCTCCGCGGCCTGTTGGGCCCCCGGATCGAGACGGCCGGCCACGGCTGGACACACACCGCCCGACACGTGCGGGGCGTTCGGCACCTCATGCATAGCCTGACGATTTCCCGCCATTCGGCCGAACACCTGGCGCTCTCGAAAAACGATGTGCGAGCGCTCGTCACCCGCTGCCACGAGTGGTTCGCCGGCCTGGATCTGCCCACACCGGTGTTGTATGTCCCGCCCGCCTGGGCGCTCGGACCCCTGCCGCCGGGCGAATGGGACCCGTTGCCATTCGAGCAGGTCGAGACCTTGACCGGCGTTTGGTTCGTGAAGGAGCGACGCTTCTGCCGAATGCCGATGGTCGGCTACCAGGCCGACACCGGGCTGCGGGAGCTGGCCTGCCGTGCATGGAATGCGGCGAACGTCGCCGTCGCCCGAGTCGGACATCCGCTGCGGGTGGCCATTCACCCCCAGGACTTCGAGCTCCGGCTCGCGGACTCGCTCGGCCGCCTGCTCGCGCACGGCGGCCGGGCGATGTCCTATTGCGAGCTTACCGGCACGAGTGGAACCGATCCTTAGACCACCGTTCGTACCAAACCGAATCAGACGCGATCATTGCAACGCAGGTATGTCCTTGCAGTTGGCATAGAAAGTCGTCGTCGCCGGCCAGTCCGAGAACAGTCCGAGGATCCCTACATCCTGCGCCAGCACGTCGATCGTGCGGAGAATATCGCCGTCGTTTTCCAGTGCCGGCAACGTCGTGCCGTAGTAGAAGGTTCCGCCGCCCAGGACGTCCTCCACGATGCGGCCGGAGCGTTCCGTCGTCCAGCTGATGATGTCGAGACCCGCCTGCCGCGCCTTGCGGGCATAGGCCGAGGGGCGGATTTGATTGGATGCCGACGTGCTGAGCAGTGTGGGCATCGGCGGTGCGATGATGTTTACACCCGCCCACTTCACCGCCAGGAATTCGGAAAGCTCGGGCGGGTCGTCGGCAATCACCGTCGGTGGTCCGTTGATGGGCCCGTCCGCCGGATCGATCGGATCCGCGGTATCCGAGATCAGGTACACGGCCTGCGCGCCGAAGTCCGGTTGTTCCTGCACCCAGTAGAGCACGTCACGATAGTCGAATGACTGGGGCCAGACGTCCTCGGCCGGCACGTTGTGCCAGCGATACTCGTTGATCATCTTCCGCGCGTAGTCTTCCTGGCTGAAGCCGTCGAAAGGCATCGGCACTTCCGGTGACTTGAGCTCCGGCGTGAACTTGCGACCCAGTGCCTTGATGAGCCGGATACTCTCGGCATGCGTCAGCAGCGTGGCGCCGGTGGCGTAGAGATCGGTCCGGAAATCGGCCGTGCCACCAAGGTAGCCCTCGATCGTGGTGGCGTTCCGGTCGGCCGCGTCCATCTTGCCGTGCAGCGTCTTGAATTCCTCGACAGTGATGTCACTCGTGCAGCAGCGGACGTCGGACGCGTTCGTGAGAACGCCATCCACCACGACCGGCGGCACCGAGCACTTCTGCGCCAGGTCTGTAGCGACGATATTGGTCGTCGTGTGCAGGTCGCATTGCGCGTGCCGGCAGACGAGCTCCTTGTCTTTCGTGAACGTGACGTCGCACTCGATGATGCCGGCTCCCTGACGGGCGGCGGCGACGTAGGACTCCTTCGTATGTTCCGGAAACTGCAGTGCGGCGCCGCGGTGACCGATGGAGAAATCCGACGGCTCGTAGTGCACGGTGTTCTCGGCGCAGCTCTTGAGGTCCTGCTTGAGCGAACCGCCCCGTAACTCGTCCAGGAGGTAGAACGGACGGGGGCCGAGCTGCGTGCTTTTTACGTCGACAACGTCGGTGGCCGAGGCGTACGTGCACGCCATGACGGCAACCGCCATGACGACAAACTGCTTTGTGAGTGACATCAGGAAACTCCTCGCGAAGCGACAGGGGTGATTCGACTCGTTTACCTTAATGTCGGCGATTGGCAGATTCGTGTCACTCCGGTAAGGGATCGGTTGCCGTGCGGCGACGGCCAGGTGACCGTGACGTGTCGGGCAGGTTAATCGACACAGCCGCGCGCTTTCGATGCGGCGGCCTACCTCGGGAAGTCGGGACAGACGAACGGCGAAGAAGCAGTCACATACGATTCCACGACGTCATCGCTTCGCAGGGCCATGCGCAGCTCCAGCTCGTCGTCCGCCGGATGGGTAACTTCCGCGGTGATGTCGACCCCGTCTTCGCTCCAGCCGATGCGGGTCAGCGATTCCCGGCGCCATCGGGAAAGCCGGTAGGTTTCGAAGCAGGAATCCTGCAATAGGACGCCGTCGCTCAGGAATATACGGATCGAGGCAGGCGCGGCATTGGTGTCGACGCGCGACCAGACACGATCGACCAGCAAATCGACTGAGCGCGTGTCCGGATCGTGCGTTGCCGTCACGTCGTTCGCG
>JBGTLY010000229.1:0-12084 GCA_041743865.1 Woeseiaceae bacterium | reverse complement strand
TCGTCAGCCTCGCATTCCCGCAGCATGCGCTCGACCGCCTGCCGCAGTTCATTGTCGACACAAGCCTGGTCGAGGAATGCGTCGCGCGCGGCCTCGGGTAGCTCGAGCGCGCGCTTGAGCAGGGAATCCACATCAGCTCTGGCGGACATTGCCATCGCACCTCCGCAATACAGCCCTGTTTGAAACTATCGGAATCGGGCTGCCGTTCACGTCGTGGGGTTACGCATTTCCTCCCTGAGCCACGCTTTGGCGCGTTTCCAGTCCCGTTGCACCGTACTCACGGATACGCCGAGCGCTTCCGCTGTTTCGTCTTCGGTCAGGCCGGTGAAAAACCGGCACTCGACCATGCGCACCAGGCGCTCGTCCAGGCGCGCGAGCGCCTGCATTGCCTCATCGAGCGACAGGAGTTGCTGCACCTGGTCGTTGATCGCAATCTCGTTGTCATCCAGTTCGATATGCAGCGCCGCACCGCCGCGTTTCGCGGCGCCGCGTTGCCTTGCATAGTCGATGATGATGTAACGCATCGCGCGGGCGGCGAGCGCCAGGAAATGCGAACGGTCGGTCGGGGCGGCACGAGAGCCCTGCACGAGTCGCAGGTAGGCCTCGTTCACGAGACTCGTCGTGTTGAGGGTCGATGAGTAGCCGCGGCGCAACTGCACGCGGGCCGCGCGCTTCAGATCGTCATAGACAAAGGAGAATGCCCGGTCCAGCGCCTGGGCGTCGCCTGCCCGGTGCGCAGCTAGCAGTTGAGTGACCGGCGGGCTTTCCATCGGCGGCTTCCCTGTGCGGACCGGCCGTTACCGTCCGCTGTCAGCGCTTGGCGGCACGCTTTTCTTTTTCTAGGGACCCGGTGCCTGGCCCCGTGGTGTCTGCCGAGTATAGACAGCGGGATATGGCGCGTCATCTTTTTCCCCGGCCGTGAAGTGATTTCCGCGCCATTCGCGATTTCTCAGATGGGAGTTTCACGAATGGAGCAGAACAATGACAACCTTCCTTCGAAAAATAGGTGGTGCCGGCATCGTGCTCATCGCCGCAATGGCGAGCGCCTGCGGCGGCGGCAGTAGCGGCGGTGGGGGCGGCGGTGGCGGAGGTGGTGGCGGTGGTGGAAACCCGCCGCCTCCGGTCGCGCCCGCGGACCCGATCGTCTACCTCACCATCGACGACACGGGAAGCGGCATCGCGCTCGAGCTCGTGGATCCGGCAACGCCCGGCGAGTCCATCCAGATCAATCCACCGCTCGGCGCCAGCGGCCAGATTGGACCGTTTTCGCTGAACCCGGCGCGGACCCACGTCGCGTATGCCGCGTTCCAGGATTCCGCCACCGAGGGAGAGCTGTATCTCGTGGACCTGGCGGTCCCCGGTACGTCGGTCACGTTGAGCGGCCCGCTGACGTCAGGCGCGCTGGTGGAAGAGTTCGTATTCAGCCCGGATGGAACGCAGGTCGCCTATATCGCAGACCAGGACGTGTTCGACCAGTTCGAACTCTACCTGGTGGACGTCGCGAACCCCGGCGTTTCGATCCGGCTCAATCCGGACCTGCCTGTCCAGGGCGACGTGGGTTCCGGCATCAGTTTCAGTCCGGACGGGACCCTGGTGCTGTACGACGCGGATCTCGATACGGAGGGACAGGTCGAGTTGTACCTGGCGGACGTCACGACGCCCGGCGTCGCGACGAAGGTCAACCCGCCGCTCGTCGCCAACGGGGATGTTCTCGATGACTATGCGTTCAGCCCTGACGGCACGACGATCGTTTATATGGCCGACCAGGATGTCGCCGACGTGCGTGAGCTGTACGCGGTCAGCGTGAGCAGCCCGGGCACTGCCACGAAACTCAATCCGCCGCTCGTCGCTAACGGCGACCTCTGCACCTTCCGGTTCAGCCCGGACTCCACGAAAGTGGGGTACTGCGCCGACCAGAGCACGGATGACATTCTCGAGCTTTACGTCGTGGAGCTCGCGGTGCCGGGCGTTGCAGCAAAGGTCAACGCGCCCCTGGTCGCCGGCGGCGACGTGCAGGCCGCCACCTTCCGCTTCGGCCCCGCCAGCGATTTCATCGTGTACCGCGCGAACCAGGACGTCGCCAGCGACAACGAACTTTTCCAGGTTGACCTTGCGACGCCCGGCATGTCCGTGAAGCTCAATGGAACACTACCCCCCGGCGGTGACGTATCGATCTTCCAGATCCATCCGGACGGCCTGCAGCTCGCCTACGTGGCGGACCAGGACACCGAGGGCCTCGCCGAGCTGTACCACGTCGAATTTGCAACGCCGGGCGCCACGACCAAGCTCAACCCGCCACGCGTCGGCGCGCCGATCGGGCAAATCGAGATCCGGGACGACGGGTCGGAGATTTTATATATCGCGGACCAGGACACGGCCGACGTATTCGAGTTGTACCGGATCGATCTCGCGAACGCCGGACTATCGACCAAGGTGAGCAGTGCACTCGCGACGAACACCAATGTCTTGCTGTTCACGATCGAGTAGGAGCGGGCCATGCCCGCGATATTGGGGCCATGCCCGCGACCTTATCGCGCGTTTCAACACCATCGCGCGCATGGCGCGCTCCTACAGCCCAGTCGACCCATCGCGTGATGTAGGAGCGGGCCATGCCCGCGATATTGGGGCCACGCCCGCGAATACGACGGGCCTGGATTTCAAGGCAAACCATTCGCGGCTGACCGCCGCTCCAATGGGAGAGGAAACATGAAACTATGGATAAGCACCCTGGCGCTGCTCGCCAGTTCCGGCGCCTGGGCTTTGCCAGGCTCGCCCCCGACCCTCGAGGCCCTGGTTCAAAGCGCCGACGCGATCGTTTTCGCCCGGGCGCGCGAACGGGAGTCGATGTGGGTCGATGGCAACCTCCTCACCCGATACAAGTTCGCCGTCGAGGAAGACCTGCTCCGCGGCACGCTTCGGGAGGTTTCGGTGATCGTCGAAGGCGGCGTCGATGTGAACCGGCCCATTCCCGTGGCGGTGATCGTGCCCCATGCGCCTCTTTTCGCTCAGGATCAGAGAGTCGCGCTGATACTTCGGCGCACGGATTTTCCGCACAAGCAGGACTTCGTCGTCGCGGGTGACGGCCGAGGAGCAATCAGCCTGGCAGAACCGGCTCCTGCATCTCGTCAATCCGTTGCGCCGGTGGGCGCTCGCGAGCAGGTGCTCGCCAGGCTCCAGTCGATCGTCAATTCATCGAACAACAATTCCCGATCGTCGTCGCCGCAGGGTCCGTCGGGCAGGCACGAGAGGAGCAACAGTCCATCGGTTGGCGGCGCGCCGCCCGTCAAGGAGGCACCATGAAAACGCCGGTTCGCAAAACAGAGGGAGTATTCGTATTCGCCATTGCTGCAGTCACTGCAAGCGCCATGCTTGCGTCGGTGGCGAGAGCGGGTGCCAATCTCGATACCTTCAGCTACGAAAACGTCGAACCGTCCCCGTATCCGGGCATCTTCACTGCCGACCTGGGGAACATGCGGTGGGACGATCGTTGCGTCTCGGTCGAGTACCGGTTGAACACTACGATGGATCCGATTGGGGATGGCTTCGGCGTACCGCCGCTGCCGCTTGCCGAGGTGGCTCCGGCTATCCAGGCTGCCATGGACTCGTGGAACGATATTCCCACCTCGTACATCGAGATGAACCTGGAGGGGACCGTCAACAATCCTGGACTGCCGAGGTACGACTTTATCAACGAAGTCAACTTCAACAGGCCGTACACGTCCTACATTGGATCTTCGCGTGCGATCACGCTCTTACGCACCACAGACCTGGCAGATGGCACCGATATCGACAGGGATGGCGACAGCGATGTGTCGGCCGGCATCGGTACCTGCCAGGACGTGGACGGTGACGGGGACATCGAGTTTCCGGCCGGCGTGTACGCTGCAGGCACCATACTTGACAACGACATTCAGTTCATAATTGTCCCTTGGACCGTGGATGAACAACTGGTTCTCCAGGGCGTTTGGGACCTCGTCAGTACGGCAATACACGAATTCGGCCACGGCCATGGCCTGGCGCACAGTGCCATCTACGAAACCGGCGGTACGGACGGCACGCCGGCAACCATGGGATACCCGGGGGATAATTTCGATCAACTGGCGCAGCGCAGCCTGCATCCCGATGACATCGCCTGGAGTTCGTTCCTCTACCCGGAAGGTACTCGCGATGAGGGACCCGGTGCGTTACAGGACGGCGATATCGCATTTGACGAGCGCTATGCCGTCGTCAGCGGAAACGTCAGCGACGAACATGGTTCCCCCATCGCAGGGGCGCTGGTCTTTGCGCGGGACTACTCCAACCGGATCGTCTCGAGTGCGGTGGCGGGAAAGTCCCGACTCGGCGTGGATGCGTTCGGCGGATACTACTACCTGCCCGAGGAGATTCTCGTCCAGGACGGCGCCTACGAGCTTCCGGTGCCGAAGGGGATTTACCGTATCGGCGTGGAGCCCAACGATCGATTCCCGGAGGCAACCCTGGGTTCGATGTACCTCGGCAGGCTGGCGGAATATTTTGGCCGCCAGACATTCACCGAGGAGTATTACAGCGGCAAAAAGGAAAGCGGACACGAAGTGTCCCTGGGGACTGCCGTACCCGTATTCGCGTTCGAATCGAAGACGGGTATTGACCTGGTGATCGAGGACAACGTCTTCCTCGAGTACGCAAACCCGCTCGACCTCGCCGCCTTCGATTTCCTGGGAGGGGTATCCATTGGCCCGCACGGAAACCTTCTGGCCGTACGCATCCCGGTGGAGCAGGTCAATGCCGTGGACGAAGGGCGCGGTGTCATCGTGCAGGGCGCCCTGTTCGGAACATTTCCGTGGGCCTTCTCGACTATCGCCGAATATCCGTCGGCGATGATTACCACCGGCCGTGTGGCCGCCAATGGAATCGTGACCGTCGATACAAATCATCCATTGGTACGCGCAGCGCCGTTCACCGGCCAGGATCGGGACTTCACTCCGCTTTATGCGGGCGGCAAATCACTAGGCCTGGGTGCTATCGCCGAACACGTGCTGCCGCGCCAGGGAAAGGATTTTTTCCTGGTACTCGAGTTTTCGCCGGAAGAGGATCCGCTGTTTCCGGGCACTTCACCGCTCGGCATACTCGGTGACTTCGTAACAGAGGGAGAAACCGCCTACGGAATGGCGTATTACTCGCGTGACAAGGGCAAGACCTGGTCCGCCGAAAATCCGCTACTGAATTACCATTTCGGCCTGGTCGTAAGCCCGAGGTAGCGGGCCATGGCCATGACCTCCGTAGGAGCGCGCCATGTCCGCGATGTAGGAGCGGGCCATGCCCGCGATCAGGTCGCCGTCGAATGTCGGCCGTGGGCCGCTCCTACACCATTTGTTGCATTGAGCTCATGGACATGCCTGGTTCGGCCATGGTTCCAGTACCACCTTGAGTCAGCGTGCCGACGGATCCAAAGTCTTTCACAACCGGCGTCCTGTACGCCGCCCGCGTAAGGGCCGGTGTGCACTGTTCGGCTGATGCTTGGTTGTCGTTCATCAAACTGCCCCCGGCTTGTTCCGGATTTCGTAAGGGCTCACTCGTCAGTCGCGGGCCGCGCCCGCTTCTACGGGTCGCGACTGGTTCGCGACGTAATATTACAGCGTCTTTTTTGCGGGCGGCGCCCGCTACTACGTCGCAAAAGCGACTGATCATACCGTCAGGGAAGCTGATTGCCGATGCTGGAGCGGGCGTTGCCCGCGAATGGTACCAACGCAGGGGTGTGCAGGAAAATCGGGCGCTTGTTTGCGGCGGAATTGAAGTTCGTCTTATTCGCGGGCGTGGCCCGCTCCTACACCACGGCTGGGAGCCGATCCTACACCGTGGCTGTCAGCCGCGTTTAAGGCATTTCCCGCATCAGGCCCATCATGCCCATCGATTCGGGCGCCATTATGGTGCCGCTTTGAGTCAGGGTGCCGACGGATCCGAAGTCCTTCACGACCGGCGATTCGTACGTCGCCCGGGCCGGGCCTCGTCCAGGTTCTGCGGATATAGCTGGTTTCTCTTTCATAATCTTTTTCCCCGGCACCTTGCCGGATTGCGTAGCGGTATCTTCTGAAGTCGCGGGCATGGCCCGCTCCTACGAGTGCCAAGAAGTGCGGGTGGCATCGAACGCCACCTTCGTTCGCGGCTGGCAGCCGCTCCTACTAGGTCATCTGACGATTTGGATTCATCAATAACATGATGATTTCGGGCATGCCGGTGCTACCCCCCTGGGTCAGCGCACCGACAGATCCGAAAACCTTCAGCTGCGGCCTATTGTACGCCACTCTGGGGGCTGAATCGCCTTCCTGTTTCCGGTATTTCTGCGGGTCGTTCATCGAGCTCCCTGCGTGCGCTCTTAGATACTCTTATATTGCCCGATCGGGCGAATTTGCCGGTAATCTAGCCAATCCCCGGATCGGGCACAATCCTTGGTTTCTCCGTTTGGGCGAGCCAGAGCGACAGGACATAAGCCGTGTGGATGGGTTCTGCGTCTCCGCCCGCGTCAAATACCTGCCATGCGCGGCTCAAGGCGCCCGGATCGACATAGGCCCCGAGCGTGTCCAGCAATCCGTCCAGGCCCAGGCTGCCGCGACTTTTTGCCCGTTCGAGAAAAGTCTCGTTGTAGACTCCGCCGATATGCGGCTTGCCACGGCCCCAGCGGACCATATCCGGCAGCCGGCCGGCCATCGCGTGCCGCAGGAGATACTTGAACCAGCCGTCCCTTGCGAGCTGGTCATCCGGCAATTGCGAGCAAAAATCGACGACCCGCTGATCGATGTACGGATCGCGCGGCTCGATCCCGACGGAGGCCGCAATGCGTCCGTAGCGCTCCCGGCCGGCCGTCAGGTTGGGGCGGATCTTCCGGACCCGGTCGAGTCCGGGGTCCTGCGACTCGAGCCCCGAAAACGTTCCCCGCATGCGCTCGAAACGCGCCTCTATGTCGACTTGCTCCGCAAATCCCGGACTGATCAGCGATGCCTTGACATAGCCTCGTTCGCGCCTGCGCTGCCGCGGTCCACGGACCAGGCGCTTCGCAACGTCTGGCGTGAAGGCGCTGGCGCAGTACCTGAGAAAGGCGGGCACGGTCGACGAACCTCCCCAAAAGGCCCGCTCGCCGGCGGTCTCCCTCCAGGCCCGCCCGAACTCGCCGCGGCGCAGAAGCCGGGTTATGTAGGGACCCTCGTGGAACACGATGTCACCGGCGGCACCGTCGAGCACGACATCGACGCCGTCCCGTTTCGCTGTCGCATAGATGGCTTTCAGGAACAGGAACTGGCCGTCATAGGGTTCCGCGAAATCAGTGCCAATGTCGTCGAGGAGGCTGTCGAGCTCGTCCGCAATGATTTGCGTGCCCTGCATGCCGAGGAAGTCGAGCGTCGCATAGATGCGGCGTGACTCGTCACAGTCGGCAGACGGGGCGCCGCGCCGCCGCGCGAGCGAGTAGGCTCGAATCGGCTTTCTCGCGATGGCGACGATCGAACCCGAATCCATGCCGCCGCTCAGCATCGAGCCGGCCCCTCCTTCCTGACCCCGCTGCCGCTCGAAAACGGCACGGGAAAAAACGTCGAGGAATGCTTCTTTATAGTCCTCGTCCGTTCTGAGCTTGAGCTCCGGCCCGGGCACCGGCGTGCGGTACTCCGTCAAACGCAGGCCCGAGCTGTTGATCGTGATCTTGTAGGCGGGCGGCAGGCGATAGATGTCCTTGTAGAACGTGCTCTCGTAGTCGAACCACTCGAGCTCCTGCACGAGGAAATCCGCGATGCGCCCTTCGTTGATGGCAAACGGCACGCCGGGACAACGCAGCACGTCGCGTGCATCGGATGCAAAAACGAACCGCTTGCCCGGCGCGTGGTAATAGTAGAGCGGTCGCATGCCATAGGGATCGCGAGCGCAAAAGAGTGTCCGGTCGCGTGGGTCATGAATGACGAAGGCGAAATCGCCTTCCAGGTGGTCGACGCATTGCTGGCCCCAGCGAAGGTACGCGGCGAGAATCAGCGCAGCGTCGTCGTTGATATCGCCACCGAGGCCAAGAGCAGAACGCAAGTTGTCGCGATAGTACAGCGTGGCATTCGCGGAAATGGAACACGCGGATGCGGCATGGCGGATCGCCGCCGCGCCGAGCTCCACCTCGACGAGGCCTGTGGTGTCGATATGAACGACGCCTCTCATAAGTCGGCTACTATTACCACATGTCACGACTCGACGATTACCGGGCGGCGCTTCTCGCCGCGCACGCCGATGTACCCGATGACGAGCTGGTTGCGGCACTGGATGGGCGCTCCGCGGATTTTGTCACGTTCATCATCGACCACGGCCTCGGGCCCCTGTGGCATGTGCGTACGAAGCGCGACGAATTCCACGCGTCCCGCATGCAGGCAGAAGCCTTGTTCCTCGCCCAGGACCATGCGCTTAAGGAAATCGGTGCAGCCCTCGATGCCGCGGCCATCGAACATGTCGTCATGAAGGGCGCGGCAAACCGCTGGCTCTGTTATACGAACCCGGCCATCCGGGCCTGCCTCGATCTGGACCTGCTGGTGCGGCCGGACGACAAAGTGGCCGCCGCGAAGGTCCTGGTCGGCGCCGGATTTGCAGCGGTCGCCGATACAAAGTCTGTCAGCCGTGAACTCATGCTGACGCAGGGCGAGGCGGTCATCGATCTGCACTGGGGCTTGTTGCGGGAAGGCCGGCTGCGCACCGACCCGACGGAGGCGATGCTGGGGCGGCGCAGGCGGCTCCATGACTTGTGGATGCAGAGCGCCGAAGACGCCGTGTTCACACTCCTCGTGCATCCGGCGTTCGCCAAGCACCTGGCAGGCTGGGAAATGGGTTTGCATCGCGTCGCTGACCTGCTCGAATGGCTGCGCAGCCAGCCCTTCGACTGGCCGCGCGTCAAATCCATGCTCGAGGAGAACGGCGTCTGCGTCGCGGCATGGACCACACTGCGCTGGGCGGCCCTGCTCGCAGAACCGCACGCCCCCGCACGGGTGGCGCACCTGCTGGCTGAGCTCGGGCCCGGGCGCTTGCGCCGAAGCTGGCTCGATTACTGGCTGCACAATGACCTGCCGGAGAGAACGTCGCATGCCCGCTGGATACTCCTGCCCGGCTTTTCGCTGTTCCTGCACGACGCGCCTGGCGATGCGATTCGCGCGCTGCAGGGCCGTCGGCGTGCGAGCCGGCGCAACAAGGCCGATTCCGACGCGTTCGCCGACCTATTCGCCGGGCAGGCCGTGGGCAAGTAACCCGCGGTCGACAAGCTTCTTCGCGAAATCGATGACGTCTGTCCTGGCCTGTTCCTCACCGACGTCGTATTCCGCGACCAGCCGGTCAACTGTCTCGGCGAGGTTCCGGCCTTCTGCGATGGATTCCCAGATAAGCTTGCCGACGTTGTCGAGCCCGAAGTACTGGCCGCTTGCGAGATCGAGTAGCACCGTCTCCTCACCGACCGGCCGCGACATGACCTGGGGCGGTATCGACAGGCGGGAATCTATTCGTATTGGATTATCCAGGTTCATTGAGCTATCCGGGCTTCGCGGCCTGCCGGCGCACGGCATCGCGAACCCGGGCCAGCATGCCATAGTCGCGCGGATAATCCAGCCGGAACGTCGGCACACGATCGGCGATCCGGTACGTCCAGTCAAAATGCCGGGCGAGGAGGTCCTGGTCCTCGATATCGAGCAGGAACGAGTTCTCGATCCAGGCCATGGTTCGCTCGGCGCCTTCGAGGGGCTGGATGCTGATGTCGTCGAGCTCCTGCCATTGCAGTTCGAAGGCGGCGAGTAGTGCCACGGGCTCGTTCCTGTAGCACAGCGCATTCCCGGCGAGCAGGCGTGACTTGCTCGAGTAGCTGATGGCCTGGGCTTCGGGGGCGCCCTCAGGAATCAGCGCGTCGATACTGTCTTTCCAGAGGCGCAAAGAGGCGTGGCTCGGCATCGCCCTGATGCCCGCGCACTCGTCGATGAGCAATGCATCGTCGGTCAGGAATGCCGCGCCCTCGAGGGCGAACGATGCGGCGAGCGTGGACTTGCCCATGCCGGAGTTCCCCAGAAAGGCGACCGCGCCCCCGGGTACCGTGACGACGCTCGCGTGAAAGGCCGGGCGGCCCTGGCGGCTCAAGGCCAGCGGCACGAGCTGGTTGATGTAGAGATGGTCGACGGTTGCCTCGTCGGCGCCGGCGACCGGGTAGGCGGTGACGGTTTTCCCGTTCGCGGACACTTCGAAGTCGGCAAGATCGGGAAAGCGCAACAGGTAGCCGACCGGTGAACGATAGAATTCGGTCCAGACCGTGCCGTCTGCGAACGTATAGCGATGAAAGGGTGTTGTCCCGACGCGTCGCTGGGACCGGACGGGTGCCACCGAGTAAGAGATCATTCGCCGGTGTCGCGCGCGAGCACGCTCCTGACAAACGATTCTGTCGCCCGGGCCGAGGGAAAAAGTCCGGGGTGCTCCCTGCGGACGAGCGCCTCGACGTCGGCGACAGTTCGTGCGCCGTCACAGTAGGACAGCACGACCTGGCGTGCCCTGCCGCGCTCATTGAGCCGGGCGAGGCGGTCCGTCCGGGAGCTCTCGAGCGCCTCGTTGTCGAGCAACAGGCCGTTGAACGTCGTTAAAGAAAAGCGCCGTGCCTGTTCCGGTAAATCGACGGTCCACGCAAGAATGTGATCGATGGGACGCGCCATGATCGTGGCGCGAATCCGCTCTCCCTGGCGAACCGATACCGGTTCATCGAGCGGCAGGAACGCCTGCGAACGCCGGAGCCTCTCTGCCGCGAGCGGCGAATTGCTCATACGGATGTCGTCGTAGATCAGCGCATCGAAGAAACCGAGCAGGCCGTTGAGGGTGCCATTGCGCGTGCAGGTGAAATCGGCATGCCAGCTCAGGAATTCAGCGACGGTCATACCGGTTTCAAATGTCGCGAGCGTCGCCGGTTCGGCGATGAAATTTTCCGCCTTCGCGCTGAGGCCGTGCTTCGTATTGGCGGCCGATACCCCGACCCAGGCGAAATCCTCCGGCACGCTGCCGTTGCGCCAGCGCGCCACGAATTCGTGGCCGTCTTCCGCATCGACCGGCGCGAGCTTGAGGTCGACGGCAGCAGGCACCATGACGCCGCCGGGCTTAAGGAAACGCTGCCGCGCATCGGCGAGCATGGTGAGGATGTCGTAGTCGTAGCCGAAGTACCCGACGTGATCGCACACGATGATGTCGGCGCGCTCGGGCACGTCGAGCTCGTCGAGCTCGAAAGAGTTCGCGTGGAAGAATGCGGCTCGGTTGGCAAAGCCCGCCCGGGCAACCGTTTGCCGTGCAACCTCGATAATGGCGCCTTCATCGACGAAAAGGACCTTGCGCGCACCCGCACGCAAGGCCATCAGGCCAAGCACTCCGCTGCCGCAGCCGAGGTCCATCACGACCTGTCCGGGCCTGACGAGGCGGTCGATCGCCGTCCGGTAGCGTTCGAGTTTCACGCCATCGGCGAGATAGCCGTAGTGCTCCTCGAGGGTTTCACTCATGGCCGGATTATGCCTCCAGGGCGCATAATCGGGCCATGCAGATCTCGCGTAAATTGCGCCGCTTCGGCAAGCTGAGCCCTGCCGACCGGTGGCTATTCCTGCGTGCCATCTGCGCACTGGCAATGGCACGCATGCAGCTCGCGACCCTGCCTTTTGAGCGTCTTTCAGCGCGCCTCTCGGACGGCGACGTGCAGGGGGTTGCTCATCCCGACCCCGAGTTTCCACAACGCGTCGCCTTCGCCGTGCGATCGGCCGCCGCCAATGTGCCCTGGGATGCGACGTGCCTGCCACAGGCAATCGCGGCGCGCGCCCTACTGCAGCGCCATGGTTATCGCCCGACGATACATCTTGGCGTCGAACGCCTCGGGGACGACGCACTGGCCGGCCATGCGTGGCTGACCTGTGGGGACGCCATCGTACTCGGTGGCGAAAACCTGGGCCGCTACACCGAAACCCACCGCTTGTAGGAGCGGGCCACGCCCGCGATTGATCCCGTAGGAGCGGGCCATGCCCGCGATTAATCCCGGTAGGAGCGGGCCATGCCCGCGATTAGGACGTCATCGTAATCGCGGGCATGGCCCGC
>JBGTLY010000228.1:0-5141 GCA_041743865.1 Woeseiaceae bacterium | reverse complement strand
GCCAGCCGGCCGGGTGCGACCGGACGTCGAAATTCACCGGCTCCGAAAAACGCAGCGTCAGGAACCAGCTGCCGTCCGCCGCGAAATCCACAGACACATCGTCAATCCGGCCGAGTTCGCGTCCCGCGGGTCGATAGGTCCGGCCTGCTGCATTCGCCATCGGACCACAGCCGTCGTCAGGCTGGACCGTGACGCGAAGCTCGATGCCCGATCCGCGCGGTGCGTGCGATTCGTAACGGACACGGCAGCTGGTCTGCACCCTTATCAAGGTCGAATCCTGAGTG
Organism: Woeseiaceae bacterium; assembly: GCA_041743865.1. Classification (GTDB taxonomy): domain Bacteria; phylum Pseudomonadota; class Gammaproteobacteria; order Steroidobacterales; family Woeseiaceae; genus UBA1847. The sequence continues at coordinate 4,857 of JBGTLY010000228.1, read as the reverse complement.
CGCGTTACGAGAATGTTGTCGATTGCGTCGAAGCCATTAGCGGACCCGGGTGCCGGCAGCATCAGGGCGAGCATGGCGCCGAGGCCTGCAAGGACGAGGCGGCGAACGCTCACCAGCTCACCGTGCTGTGGCAGGCGTCGCACTCAGCCGTCGTCGGCACGTGATCGGCCGGCTTGCCCTCTACTGCAATGCCGTTGTGACATCCGGAGCAGTTGCCGATCGCCTGCAGATGATCGAAGGCCGTCACGATGCTGAACGTATCGACCCGATGACAGTCCTCGCAAAGTTCCGTGGTGGGCAGGTGCGTCGGCGGTTTGCCGGTAGCGGATTGCCCGTTGTGGCAGTTCACGCATCCCGAATCGATGCCGGAATGATCAAAGCGAAGAACCGGTGAGAAGGCGACGGTCATATGACAGTCGGCGCAGTCATTGCCCGTTGCCGGATGGTCGACCGGTTTTCCCAGGGCGATACGGTTGTCATGGCAATCGACGCAGGCGCCGACCGCCTCGCGATGGTCCATCCGCTCGACCGGCACGAAGCTTCTCGTCGCATGACAGGCATCGCACAGGTCGGAGGCCTGGATGTGCAGGGCCGGCTTCGGAGTCGCCTGCGCGAAACTGCCCTGCGAATGGCAGGACTGGCAGCGGGACGGCGTGCCGACAAACAAGCCGCGCTGGTGGCAATCGCCGCAGCTCGCGATGGCATGCGCGCCATCGAGCGGAAAGCCCGTCGATTCGTGATCGAAATCCGACCTGATGGGCGTCTGCGCCATCGACGAATGCGCGGCCAACAGCAACAACAATGCGAACACTGCGGTACGGACAGCGGCAGCGGGGCACATTCTGAGGGGAAGCATCAATGCTGTCCGGAGGCCTAGAGGTCCGTGATGACGGAGAAGGACGAGGTGGAATGACAGTCATCGCATTCCGCGCCGAATTCGCCGTCATGCATGTCGTCCGCGCGATGACAGGCCCCGCAGGTAGTCGATACATCGCCTGCGCTTTCGGCCGCCGGATCGGCATGGCAGGCATTACAGGAAAGTCCGGTATGCGCGCCGTCCAACGGGAAGCCGGTGGCAGTATCGTGATCGAATGCGCTGGCCGCCCAGGAGTTGCTGGAATGGCAGGCGCCGCAATCGTCACCGAGTGTGCCGGCATGCGGATCGTCGTCTGCGTGGCAACTGCTGCAGTCCTCCGGGGTCCCGCGGAAGCTGTTGTCGGAATGACATCCGGCACAGGCAACCGCCGCATGAACGCCGAGCAGCGGGAATTCGGTCAGATCGTGGTCGAAGCGGACCGATTCCGCCCAGGACGACTGGCCATGGCAATCCGAACATTCGCCCGCAAGCACGCCCTGGTGAACGTCATCGAGTGCGTGACAGCTGTTGCAGGAAGCCGCAGGCGTGTCCTGGACTCCCGTCTTGTGGCAGGCCGTGCAATTGAGCTCTGCGTGTGCCTGTTCGAGAACGAAGCCCGTGTCGGCGTGATCGAAGCGCGGTGTGGTCCAGCCACTCGCGTCGTGACAGTCCGCACAATCCGTCCCCAGCCTGCCCTGGTGCGTGTCGTCGGGCGCATGGCAGGCCGCACAACCGGCGGAGAAATCGTCGCGGTGATCGGTTCTCGTATGACAGTCTCCGCACTCGAGCTTCGCATGACCGTCCTGCAGTGCGAAGCCTGTGACGCGAGCATGGTCAAATCCGGCGCCCTGCCAGGTGTCGGTCGTGTGGCAACTGCCGCAATTCGTTCCTCGCTCGCCCGCGTGAACATCGTCCACCGCGTGGCAGCTTGCGCAAGCCGGCTGTGCCTGGTCAAAACGGTTGCGCTGGTGGCAATCCCCGCAGGCGACTGCGTCGTGCGCGCCGGTCAGCGTATAGCCGGTCAGTGAATGGTCGAAAGTCGCCTCCTGCCAGGCGGTCTGTGAATGACAGGTTCCGCAGGCGGCACCGAGCTGTCGCTCATGGACGTCGACGTCCTGGTGACAATCGCCACACCCCGGTTCTGCATCGCGCATGGCCGCCCCGGGCGCATGGCAATCATTGCAGGCGGCACTGACATGCGCGCCCTGCAGCGGAAAGTCCGTCATTTCATGATTGAAGAGCCCGGCGTCCAGTTCGACGATATCGGCGTCCCGGCCCTTGTGCTCCGTGTGACAGGCAGTGCAGTCACTGCGCCGCGCTGCCTCGAAGAGCCCGTGAAAGCCGGTGCCGTCCGTGCGGTCACTGCCGATTCCTTCGTGGCAGGCCACACACAGCAGGGGTCGCGCCTCCTCCGTGGCTGCATCGTGGCAGGCAGCGCAATCGCCTTCGAACTCCGCGTGTCCGGCGATGACCCGTCCCGGCATCACGAGCTTTTCGATGTTAGCCGGCAAAGTCTGGCCGGTAGCGGCGTTTGCCATGAACATTCCGACGGCCATCGTGACGAGACGAGATGCTGTAGCTCGACGATGTGCCGACCGTGCTGTCATAGAGAATAGGCATGTACGGCGATGACGTGAACGATGGCGGTGGCGATCAGCAACAGGAAGAACGGCAGGTGTATCTTGTGCCAGAGCGAGAACATCCGGTCGTAGGCTACGAACGCGGCGACGCGCCGCACGCGCCGAAGATGCTCTCGAATGTACGCTTTCGCCAGTCGTAACAGCCGGTCCCGGTGCGCGGCGACCACGGGCGATTTCGCCGCCTGAGCATCCAGTTCGCTCGTCACGACTCGCGAGATATGCCGGTATCCGAGCCGCGTCTGGATGCCGAGCCGGAAGGGCAGCACGAGGGTTTCGATCGTGCCCTTGGGGGGTTGCAACACCTGGCGGTCGAAAGCTGCGATTTCCTTCATCAGGCTCGGAATGAATTGTGCGGCCGGGCCGGCGTCCCTGACGGACAGCCTGACGGTCCCGAGCAGCTCCTTCAGATTCGCTTTCCTTCCGAACAGGCCGTGGTGCACTTTGCCGTACAGGAATCGCCCGATGAGACCGCTCCCGGCGACCAGCAGCATCGAGAGCATTGCGGCGGTACTGTTGACCGAGCCGAACTCGAAATTGCTGTGATAAAGGATGGTGATCGGCGCAACCACTCCGATGATCATGTGGGTCTTGAACCAGTTGCGGACCTGCCCGAGGAAGGACAGTACGCGGAATTTCTTGCGCAGCGGGTACAGGAGCAGGGAGAGCAGGAGGAGGCTGCCGATAATGCCGAGGGCGTAACCGATCCCCTCGCCCGGGAAAAGCCTACGCTCCTCCCGGCCGGTGTAGCCGATGATGAGCGCCACGGTTGCGACGGCGAATCCGGCGAGACTGCCGTACTCCTTATAAAGCCTGCGCCATACCGACTCGGACGGCCTCTGCGTTGCCGACCCTATCGCGGCGGCGGCGGCTGCACCGGCGCGGGTTGCATGAATGGTTTCCGGATTTGCGGCCAAGATAGTCCCTCGTCAATTTAAAGTGCGCGTTCCGTGTGCGCGGCCAACAGCATTTGTTGCATCGATGCCGAATCCGCACCGAGCGTCACGGCCTTGTCGGCCGCCGTACGTGCATCGTCCATACGCCCGAGGTACGCGTACGTCTGGGCGAGGAGGATCCAACCCGATTGGTCACCGGCCGACAGGCGCAGGCGCTCCTCGAGACGCACGAGAAGCTGTTCGACAGGGGGTGCCGTCCTGGCCGGCGATTCCGCCGCCAATTCATTTTTGTCTTTCTGCACGCTGAGCCAGCGGCTCACGGTGTCGTGCTCGGCACCGCTCAGCACGTCGTCGGCGCTGGCAGGCAGCCACAGGAGAAAGACAATGCCCCCAAACAAACAGCGCATGACCATCGCGATTCGCCCCTTCAAGACCGGTTTCAACTGGGTGATCTGTTGCGCCGTCGCGAGCGTGACCCAATTCACGTCCCGGGTCGGTATAGAAGTCTCACTCGACAGCGCACGGGACTGACCATAACCCAGCTCGAAGCGCGTTCCCGTGACCGGTATCACATTAAGTCTGCGTCCGATGAGTAGACTTTGAGCCTCCCTGGGGGACCACCAGCGGTGGACTTCGGAATAGCGGGAGCACTCGCAGCGAGACTTACCTTATGCAAAATGTCGGCAAGCTGATGGTCATTACCCTGCTCACCTGCACCGCCGCCGGCCCAGTTGCCGCGACGGATGCGACGGGCGATCTCGAACCGGCCCTCGAAGCGCTTCGGGTGCGCCAGTTCGACCGGGCCGCGATCGCCTTTCGCCAATTGGCGGACGCGGGTGACCTGCGGGCCGCGTATTACTTTGCGGGACTGCAGCGCCGCGGACTCGGGGTCGCACAGGACCCGGTGGCAGCGACGCGTAGTTATGAACAGCTCGCTGCGCAGGGCTTTGCAGCGGCACAGAGGGCGCTGAGAGAGCCGGAACCGCTGCTTGCAGCATCGGGGGGAGAGGATCTGCTGCGTCGCCTGCACTGGGCTGCACAGACCGGTGCACTCGAGGCGGTGACCCGCCTCGCGACGCAGGCAAAGGATCTGGATCTGCCGCTGGAGTTTGGCCGCACGGCGCTCATGGAGGCGGCCGAGTCCGGCCATGCGGAGGTAGCGAGCTTTCTTGCTGCATCCGGAGCGTCACTCGAAGCGCGGGACGATGCCGGGGACTCTGCCCTGGTGTTGGCGATACGTGCGGGACATTCCGATGTCGCGAGTGCGTTGCTCGACGCAGGTGCCGATCCCGACGAGACGGTTGCCCATGGCGACACGCCGCTGATTGTCGCCGTGCGCTTCAGCGAGCCCGACATCGCGCGCCTGTTGCTCGACGCAGGCGCCTCGCCAGTGGCTGTCAACGACGCCGGCAGGAACGCGCTCGGCATTGCGCTCGTGCGCCAGGAGCGTGAACTGGCGGGACTGCTC
>JBGTLY010000227.1:0-19240 GCA_041743865.1 Woeseiaceae bacterium | reverse complement strand
GCGGGCCCGGGAGGTCCGCATCGGCCGAAGGCACCCAGAAGCGGTGATGCGGATTTTGCATCGGCCGCTCGCCATAGCCGCTGATGTAGGACTGGTCCAGCGGATTCCGGCCGAGCAGGTAATCCAGCACGTCGAAGATGGCCGTGCGATAGCGGGCGTCCCCCGTGAAATCGTAGGCGAGCGCAATCAGGATGGCCCGGTTGAGTAAGGTGCTGTTCGAGCCCCAGGCGTAGCGATCGGACGCGTAAGGTATGCGAAAGCCCGTCCGCTCGCCCTCGTCCCGGTAGGATTCGGCTGCCGCAACAATGCGCTGGCGAAGTTCATCGATGCTGGTCTCGCTCAGCAGGTTGTCAACGAGGGCCAGCGTGATGATCCCGAGCGTCGCGACGTGCGGCCAGGCCGGCTCGCGCTCGATTGGGCCGGCGTAGTACGGACTCTCGAGCATCGCTTCGAGGTACACCGTCGAGCGCGTCGTGACAAAGAGCTCCGCTGCTGCCCAGAAAAATTCATCCTCCAGATGCGAGTCCCCATACATCCCGCTGCCGGAGAAATCGGCAATGAAGTACACCTCCGGGTTGCGAACCGCCGCCGCCCAGGCCCTCTCCGCCGCGTTCCGGCAGCGGTCTGCGAAGGCCTCGTCGATACGTCGCCAGATACGCGCGCATTGTGCCGCGGTTGCCGCGAGATTCAGCGTGGCGGCGGTGCTCACCGGATAGAGGACACGCTCTTCCGTAGCGAGGTGCGGCGGCATTGGCAGCGTAGTCCATTCGCGGTCGGCAACCTTGTGATGAACCATGCCACCCGCATCGATCGTTACGAACTCGAGCCCCGCTTTGTTCTGCGTCACTCCAACCGGCACACTGGCCATCGTGTCATCCGGGGCCTGCATGCGCAGCAGGAATTCGAGCTCGTACCGGGCTTCGTCCAGCAAGTCATTCACACCGTTGCCGGCCTCGGGGATCGAGGCCTGGCCGTCACTGAACAGGTCTCGACGATCGAGCGCCTGGCGGCGCTCCCAGGCGTTCAACAGGGTCCAGACGGCGATACCGCCATTGACGACATACTTGCCGTGATCGCCCGCGTCGTACCAGCCGCCGCTGACGTCGAGCGCATAGTCGCATCCCGGCCAGTCATTGCCATGGGCGTCCTCGCCACTGCGACAGCCAGCCTTTTCGCCGGCATGCGCCGCTGGGCGTGCGAGCGCTTCGCTTCCCGCGTGGCCGGCGTCGATCGGCATGCCACTGCGGTTGTGATAGAAGTACGCGAGCGCGTCGTAGGGGAGGGTCTCGAACAACAGCGGCGCGATGTGGAAGGCATGGCTTTCCGCGCAATCGCTCGCCAGGACGTAGCCAGTACCGGTCTCCCGCCAGGCGCTGAAATCGACTTGGTGGACGTGCAGCCCGGCGACCGGGTCGTTGCCGAAGACGCGGGTCTCCCCCGTAAGTCGGACCGTACCCGATGCATCGCGCAACTGCCAGGCGACGGGATCGGGGAATCGAACGGCGAGCACCGCGAACTTGCTGGCGGCCGGCAGGAACCCGACCTGGTTCAGGTAGATGGCCCCGGCGTCGTCGTCTTCACAGGCGGCCCAAAGCGGGTCGCTCGCGGCCAGCAGGCCGAGCACAAGGGCGGCCAGTGCCCTGGCACGAATCGTCTCTGGCATTCTTCCCCTTCGGACCGTTGCCCGGTCTTCTTGACTTCGAATCGACGCCTCGTATATTGAGACTGTTAGCGGTAACAAACATTCCAATAATACACCGGGGAAAGCAATCTCGGGCAAGGACCCGCGGATATCGTGCCGTTTTGGGGTGCCCCCCGGGTGCTCCGCCTGAACCCCTTGCCCGCATTGCCGGAGTCAGTTTAGCCTGGCTGTCAGGCGACATAATACGGCGCGCAAACAGCACGCGCGGGTCACTATTACCGACGTGGCGCGCGAAGCCGGCGTCTCGCCCATGACCGTATCACGCGTCATCAATGATGACGCAAAGTCCGCCAGTCCACCCGCGATGCCGTCAATCAGGCAATCCGGGAGCTCGGCTACCTGCCGAACAAGGCCGCCCGCAGTCTCGCGAGCGCGTGCCAGGTGCAGATCGGCATGCTGTACGACAACCCGACCCGCCGCGGAAGAGTTGCTTGCGCTCGAGCACAGGCCGACCGCGATTTTTTGCAAGCAACGATGACATGGCGGCGGCGACTGTCGCCACCGCGCACCGTCACCATATCGACATTCCGCGGGACCTGACCGTATGCGGCTTTGACGACACGCAACGACGATCTGGCCCGAGATCACGACCAGAAATCAACCCATCACGGCAATGTCGCAGACAGCAATCGATCTGCTCGAGAAGCGGATCCGGGCGGAGCGGGCGAGTCAGGACGACGAGCGCGCGGAAATTACGCATGAGTTTCGTTTCTTGCAACGCGGAAGCGACGCGCCGCCGGGCGGCGTATGGGCTTTTGCTCAGCCCGGGCCGGCGCCGGGGCGGCGTTGGCCGATCCACAGCCTGTTGCCATCCGGATCTTCGATGCGAATCTCCGTCATTCCATAGAAGGTGGTATCCACATCCGGGATAGCCAGACCGTTGTGCCGAAGTTGCTGGTCGTACTCGGCAATATCGTCGGGGTAGAGGTACAGCACATGGGGGCGGCCAGTGCCCGGATGAGGATTGATCGATTGATCCACCATCAGCCGGCATTCGTCGAAGCGAAGCATGGCCCATCCCCAGCCGTCATTCCGCGACTCAACTTCGAAACCGAGCTTCCGGTAGAACTCGACGCTCGCCGGCATGTTCCGCACCGGCAGCATGGGAATGAGGCGATTCATTTTCATCTCAGGACTCACCCGGGCCACTCCGGGTTCCAGACAACCTCCCAGAGATGGCCGTCGGGATCCTTGAAATAGCCTGCATAACCGCCCCAGAACGTGTCCTGTGCCGCCTTGACGATGACCGCACCGGCCGCCCTTGCTGTCGCCATGACGGCGTCGACCTCGGCCTTCGATGCTACGTTGTGTCCCAGCGTCATTTCCGTGGGACTCGCAGGGCCCGTTGCAATGCCGGCGTCGCGGCCTATGCTCGAGCGTGGCCACAGTGCGAGACGCAGACCCGGCTGCAACTCGATGAACACGACGGAGCCGTGATCGAACTCTTCGCCGACGACGCCCTCGGTCGCAAAGCCGAGGCCGTGGCGGTAGAAGCGAAGCGCCGATTCAAGGTCATCGACGCCCAGCGTGATTACTGTGATCCGCGCCTGCATAGCCGTCACGGGTTGTGAATTCTTCCCGCTGAGTCATCAGGGGTCGGCGGTACTGTCCTGCGTTCATGGCCCGCGCCATGGCGGGCGTGCTCGCTTTTGCCGGATGAACCATAGCCGCGCAGGCGAACGTACCGGTGAGCCTGTTCTCGCGTGAGGAGAGCCGTCTGCTCGAGGTGGGCGCTCAGGTGCACGTATCGGATCTCAGCCTGCAGCGCGCCGATATCTGCAACCAATTGCCTGAGCGACTCAGCTGTAATCGATTCGTCGGCAAACTGCCGGTCGAGCTCCTGTTCCAGGCTCACGAGTTGAGCGCCGAGCGCCGCCGCCCGCGATTGCATGGCGGCGTGGATGTCCCGGGTCCCTGCGGCCTGCCCGTCTGTCAGCACGAGCTCACTCGCGAGTTCCAGCACATGCCGTGGTCCCGGATACCGGTTCAGCTCGGCGGCCCTGGCATAGCCCATGCCGGCACCACCCAGGAAATCCTCAATTTCCTGTGCAGAAAGCGCCTTGATCTCGCGCCGCTCCTGCCCCGCGTAGGGAGATTCCGTGCTGACCATCGCGGTGAGGGCAAGCATGGATGCCGTAACGCCAAGGATACCTCTCTTCATGTCCGGTCCTCCGTACAGTTCATGTTTGCCGTTCTCGCAGCGTAAGCATAGCGCGTTAAAGTCAAGCCGGAGCTCGCCCCGGTACGGTTTGCATCGGTTTGTCGCGCTATTTCGTCAGACACGCAGTGAGCCGCGAAATCCTCTGGACGCATAGTAGGATTGCGCCCCGTTGTGATAGACGAAGACCGTGTCGTAGCGTCGATCGCAGAAAAGCGCTCCTCCAAGGCATCGAATGCCTGGAGGGGTCTGCACCCAGCTCGATGTCTTGATGTCGAATTCGCCAAGCTTCTGCAATGCTCGATACTCCTGCTCCGTAAACAGCTCAAACCCCATAGAATCGGCCATATCCGCCGCACTGCTTTTCGGTTTGTGCTCCTTTCCGGCGTCCAGTGCTTCGCCGTCGTAACAGACACTTCTGCGCCCCTTCGGGCTTTCCTCGGAGCAATCATAGAAGGTGTACAGGCCAGACTTCTTATCGTGACCGATAACGTCCGGCTCACCACCGGTGCGTTCCATTTCACTGAGTGATTGAAGTTTTTCAGCGCTCGATTCCAGCTTTGCCTGCACTTTTTCCCACACGAGGCCTTTATGCCTGTGCATGTTCTTCGCAAAGCGGGCTTTTCAGTGTCCTGATTAGTTCATCGCGTTGTTTTGTGTTCACAGGTCGCTGCTCGGCTTGATTGGCTCACCTCGCATTTCTCCAATTCAGGAATTGTCATTGCCGGGGGATGTGCGTCCCGGCGTAGTACGTGCTGAAGTGCAATTCATTGATCGCTTGCCGTACAGGACGAGTAACTTTCCCAATTGAATTACTCAGATCGAGTTGCGGATGGTTGGACGGCTTGAACTCACGGCGTATACCAGATTGGCGAAGTGTAAGCGCGTTCGGTTGTGGTCATAGGCACGTCTTTCGACATCTTCACGCCGAAACGCTTCGCGTCGTAAGCGGTCCATCTCGGCGTCGGGATTTCGATCACGCGGCCGTAGTAGAAGGCGCGTTGCTTCGCGTCGAATTCCGGATCCTGCCAGACTGCGATCAACTCCGGGGCGCCGATCGTATTGCTCCACGTGGCGTTCTCCACGTCTACCGTGTTGCCGACCGCTACCATGCATCGGCCATCGGCGCCAATCGGCCGCTCGTCCGAGACGGCTACGTCATAAATTCGTTCATGCAGCTCGCCCTTCGCATCCACCCAGCCCTTGATAATCTGGTAGCGGTCCAGGTTTGCACCGACAGGATCACGCAGGGCGGCGACAAGGAATGTGGGCGCGTTGCCGGAGGGTCCAGCGGTCAGATCACCGCCCATCGGCACGCCTTTGGTGTAACCGATGATCGCAGGGCTGCGGAACTCGGCGTCCGCCGCCTCAAACTCCCAGCCGCCGAACAATCGCACTGCCATCCGCGGTCCGGTCGTGGCGTAAGTCTCGCGCCGTTGCATGGCGTCGAAAATGGACTCGCGCGTGTTTTCCTGTGCCCAGACGGCAGCGTAGCCCGCAGCCTGTGTTTCCCATCCCAGGATCGTCACGCCCGACTTGGCGTTGTTAATGAACGGGTGGTCCCACCTTTCGGGAATCGGTTCGGCGGTGGCCATCTTGCCGAAGAAGTTGTCTTCCTCGACGGCCGATAGGCCAGTGTGCGCGTCGGTCGAGCCAACGAGGCCAAACTTGAACGGATTCGCGCCGAACTCGGCCTCGAGCCTGAGGCCGTTCTTGTAGGCTGAGCGTGCGTACTCGTACTCCAGCATTTCCTGCTTCTTGGGAACGGAGCCGTCGAGGTTGGACCGGTCCCAGCGATTGAACGCCGCAAACTCATCATTGGGCGAGAGGTAGGGATGTGTCTCGCCATCGCCCTTGGTCTGGGTGACCTCGTAAAGACGCTCCCACTTCATGCGCGTCCGGGCGTAGTCCTCATCGAGCTTGCCCCCGGAGACAGGCTCGACGATCGGGAACATCAGGCCGTTGGAGAGGTTGCCATTGTGAGCAATAGCCAACAAGCGGCCGCCGGTCTTGTCCTCGTAGGCGGCCATCCATTGCCAGAGGTCGCGCGGATCGGCGCTGCCCAGCGGAGGAAAGGTGGTATAGGGCTCGATCTGGCCGGCCTTCGAACCGTCGTCGCGGAAAATCACGTTCCGATGCAGGTTATTGCCTGCGGTATTCGAGGTCCACTCATAGCCAATGAACGCCGTAAAACGGCCCGGTTCGTAGGCCTCTTCCGCGGCCTGAATCGTCGCCTGCCATGCCGAACGGTAGCCAGGGCTGCCCGGCAGGTACTGCATCGTCGCTGGCATCTTCCCGGCACTGTAAAGCGGCAGCAGCTCGTTGAAGGCCTGCGTAACCTTACCTTCACGGATGAGGTCAAACCAGCGACGCGCAATCGGGTCGGCCAACACCTCGGGTTTCCCGCTGAGGAAGTCGGGCGCGAGGCCCATGAAATCCGAGTGATCCGTCACCACGAGAAAGTCGAGCGGACGCGAGAGACGCACCTGCTGGCCGGTGGAGGACGTTACCTCCTCACCCTTCGCGAAGCGATACGCATCCACGGGGCCGAGCCGGGCACCGAACATGCCCGCGTCAAATGACATCGCGGTGTGCAGATGCGTATCGCCGAACAGCGGGCGTGTCGGAAAGTTGCGCCCCACGTAAGGCGAGTAGGGTGGCTTGGATGGATAAACCCGTTCGGCAGCTTCCTTGTCGAGGGAGCCGAGGAGGTCGGTGCGGGGCTGATCCTGGGCAAGCGCCGGCAGGCAGAGTGCTGCGCGATAAATCGGTATCGCCACGGACGCAGCACATCAGCGCTCCGGACGAAGCATTGCAGCAAGCAACGCTGCCCCGAAAACGCCATGCAGGACCGATGCGCTGACCAAAAGAAGTCCACCGTTTTTAGCCAAAGAGGCGCTGGCCCACCCCAGCGTAAGGCAGGCGACGACGTTGTACGCGACGAGAGCCCATGCAACGCCAAGACTTGCCGGTGCCGCCGGCGTGGTGCGGGCACACCAACTGGCAACGCCGAGCGCAAGGAGACCTCCGCCAGCGATGCGGCCGATCACCTGTCCGGGCACCTCCAGGCCGGACTGCAGAAGAATCGACGCTACGCCCGATGGAGCGACAATGAGGCCCAGCCCTGCCACCGATTCCAGGACGCCGGCGATGGTCATCAAGCGGGTGAGCCAGACGGACTTTTGTAGTTTCATCCCGTTCCTTCACTACTCGGCCACAATCTGAATGATCAGGCCGTTTTGCCGCCGTGATGCGACGGCTTGCTGACGCGGCGGCTCGACGGAGAGCTCAGGCCTCGCGATCATAGTTTGCGTGCTGCAAGACAAGACAGAGCAGGCAGACGATAAGCAGGACGCTGAACTCAGAGCCGTTCACATCGAAGTGATGCCTTTCACCGGCACGCAACCTGTCTCTGCTCGCCTTCAGCGCCCTGTTTCAGCGCGCGGGTCACTTGGCAAGCGGGCGCACCCAGATGTTCCGGAAACGTACCGGGTTGTCATGGTCCTGCAGCCGCAGCGCGTCGCGTGCCGGATGCGCGCTGTATTCGGGTTCGCCTTCGTAGACCGTCTCGCCTTTAATTTCGGTACCGTCCTGCACGAGGATACCGTTGTGCAGCACAGTTACCGTCGCGGGTGATTCGAGCGCACCCTCCTTGTCGAAGCGCGGTGCCCTGTAGATGATGTCGTAGGTCTGCCAGGTGCCCGGCGCCGTGCTCGCGTTGACCAGCGGCATGTGTTGCTTGTAGATGCTCGCGGCCTGACCGTTCGAATACGTCCGGTTCTGGTGCGAATCGAGCACCTGTACCTCATAACGACGTTGCAGGAATACGCCTGAGTTTCCGCGGCCCTGGCCGTCACCTTTGACCGGCAGCGGCGTACTCCATTCGAGATGCAGCTGCACGTCCCCGAAATCGTCGCGAGTCTCGATGTCGCCAGTACCGGGGACGACTTCGAACCAGCCATCGCCCATCTTCCACTTCGCGGCGCTGCCATCGGCATGCTGCCACGCCAGGAGATCCGAGCCGTCGAAAAGAACGATCGCATCGCTTGGGGCCGCGCCCGCCACGCCGGGTGCCACGATCGCCGGTTCGGGTTCCCAAACCTCGGTATCTTCCGGCTCCGCACATGCTGTCGTGGCGGCGCCCGCGAGCAGCAGGACCAGGGTAAGGCTCCGGGTTTTGTCGTCGGTAATCCAATGCATCGTCATTAATCCGTCGCGGCGTGTGGCCCGTCACAGCATAAACGACCCGACCGAGCACGGCCATCCGCACACAAAAAATGGCTGTTACAACAGGCGCCTAGGCGAAGTGCTATGCTTTCAGATATCGCAGCGCGCCGGTTCGCCAATGGAAAACCTCCTGCTCGACGGCTTTACGCTCGACGGCATACTTGTCGAGCCGCTCACGGGCCAGTATGCGAGCCCGACGCGGTCGGGGCACCTCCCGCCCCGTGCCGTCGAAGTGTTGTTGCATCTTGCGAAGCATCCGCGCCGTCTCATTGCGCGGGAGGAAATCCTCGAGCAGGTCTGGGGTGACGGACAGGGCAGCGCGGAAGCGCTGTCGCACGTGATCAGCGATCTTCGGCACGCCTTCGAGGACCAGGCGAACCAGCCACGCTTCATCCAGACGGTACCCCGGCGCGGATATCGCCTGCTCGTCGAACCCATACCACGTCACCGCAGTGTCGACCCGTTGCCGACTGTCCCCGAAACCCGTGCACCGAAATTCTGGCGAACCCTGGTCCGGCACGGTGTCGTCCAGGCGAGCATCGCGTACCTCGTCGTCGGCTGGCTTTTGATCCAGGTCGCGGACGCGACGTTCGACAATCTCGGCTTGCCGCCGTGGGCTGCCCGTTTCGCGACCTTCGTCGTCGTCGGTGGGTTTCCCCTCGTCGTTTTGCTGTCATGGTTCCTGGAGATGGCCGAGGGCCGCATGGTGCGCGACCACGGCCAACAGTCCGGCGGCTGGTTCAAAAGCCTCGAACGGAATTACCTCGCCATTGTCGCGGCGTACGCGCTTGCCGTGTTCGGCGCAGGCCTGTACCAGATGACGATCGGCTTCGAAATGACCGCCGACGAAGGCAGAGGGATCGCGCTCATCGAGTCTGCGGAAGCGGGCTTCGTGCCAGTCGAGCCGAACTCGGTTGCGATACTCAAATTCCTGAGTCTCGACGGAAGCGAGCGCTCCCGCCTGTTCAGCGCCGGGCTCAGCGAGGACATCATCGATCGGCTGGCGATGGTCGCTGCACTGAGCGTCGCGTCGCGTGGCGATGCCTGGTCCTTGCCGGACGACGTGTCGTCGGATGACGTGCGTCGGCGACTCCGCGTTGCCTATTTCGTCGAAGGTAGTGTGCGCTTGGTCGGCGACGACCTGCGCGTCGTTGCACAGCTCATCGATTCGGAAACCGGCCGGCACATCATGTCGCGCAACTTCGAGCGCAAACTCGATGATTTCCTGTCAGTGCAAAGAGAACTCACACAACTCGTGGTATCGAATCTTCGCATCGCGCTGCCGGGCGACGACGACTACTTGCCGGCGCTCAGCATCGATGGTGCGGAAATCGACACATACCTTTATTACCAGCGCGGCCGCGAGGCCTTGCAACAGCCGGCAACCCGGGAATCGTTGAATGAGGCCATGGCGATGTTTGCAAGTGCACTGGAGCGCGATCCGGGGTTTGCCGCGGCGCATGCAGGTATCTGCCATGCCTATCTCGACTTGTACGAACTCGAGCGGGAAGCAGGCGATATCGCGAATGCCGAGCAAGCCTGCGGGGCGGCGCGTGCGGCAGGTGCCCGGCTGCCGGACGTGTACGCGGCGATCGGACGCCTTCGCGTCGCGACCGGCGACCTCGATGCCGCAGAGGAAACCTATCGGGCGGCGCTCGAGCTCAATCCCCGGGATGTCAACGCACTTGTCGGGATGGCCGATGTCCTCCAGCGACGGCACGATACCGAGGACGCCCGTGAGTTGCTCAACAGAGCCATAGGCCTGCAACCGGGCAACTGGCGGCTGATCAACAATCTCGGCGTACTCGAATTCGATCGTGGTGCTTACCACGACGCGGCTTCACAGTGGCAACGCGTTGCTTTCCTCAATCCCGGCAACTACGTACTGCTCAGCAATCTTGGCAGCGCACAGATACTGGCTGGCGAATTCGAAGCGGCGCAAAAGTCTATCGAGGCGGCACTTGAGATCCAGGTAAGCGATGCCGGCTATTCCAATCTGGGCGTGATCCATTACTTCCTCGGGGACTTCGAAAAATCAGCGGAAATGCACCGGGCGGCCATTGCCGTAACACCCCGCTCGGATGCATCCTGGGCCAATCTTGGCGATTCACTGTTTTTTCACGGCGACAAAGACGCCGCGGCAGAGGCCTACGCGCGCGCCGAAGAACTTGCCGGCGAGCGCCTGCTCGTGAACCCTATCGACATCGAGGCGCTGAATACCCGCGCATGGGCGCGAGCCATGGGCGGCGAGATGGACGAGGCGCAAGAGGATATCAGGCGAGCCCTGGAGTATTCTCGCGATGATCCGTACACCAACTACTACGACGGGCTCATCAAGCTTCGGGCCGGCCATCCACAGGACGCGGCGCGTGCCATTGTGAAAGCGGCCGAAGCCGGTTACCCGCGGACCCTGCTGGCCGTCGAGCCGCACTTGCGGTCGCTCCGCAACTTACCCGAGTTTGCCAGCCTGGTACGCGAGACTTCCCAGCTATGACCTGGTCATGCAGTGCGCGTGAGCGATACACAGAGGAGAACGAAGAATGAAAAACAAGCATTGGAGACTAATGGCGATGAGCCTGCTGCTGGGGCTCACCACTTTCGCGATGAACGCCGAGGCCGCCTGCACGCATCACAAACGTGTGCTGAAGCTCGGCGTCAATTCCATTTCGCTGGAGCAGAAAGACACGCGGTGTGTGCTCGCGGCGGTCGATGGACAATCCGGCACTTTCGATATCAAGGTGAAATTTGAACCGGGCTACAACGTCGACCTCGCCGCCATCGCTGTTGATGCGAAAGACAGCAACGGCCCCTTGACGTTCAGGGTTGTCGATGTCCTCGAAAACAAGAAAGTCCTGGTCGTGCTCGTCACTTGGGATGGAAGTCCGGGGCAAAGCTCGGAGTATGGCTACACCGTGACTGTACCGGAGCTCGGCGTGCTGGATCCGAGAGTGCAGATCATTCGCACTTCGCCGTCGCTTGTGTATTCAGCCGTCTTGCAGGAGTTTGCCGAAGAGTATCTCGATGAATCGGCGTACGACTTCATCGTACGGGAGCTCTTGCCGATCGAAAAGCAGCCGGCGACTTATTAGACGAGGCTCTGGGCCCGGCGCTGCTACGGGGGCGCCGGCGCCGGCTCGAGTGCCAGCAACAGCACGGTCATGTTTTGGATGAACGCGCCGGTTGAGATTCCGATCTCCGGGTTCGCGGCTGTAAACGGCGAGGTATCGCTCCGGTCACCGACCATCGTCTGCGAGTAGTCCCCTGGCGGAGGGGTTTCCGGCCCTGGCCCTGCATACGGATACGAGGTGGCCGTCAGCGCCGTCGGCCAGTAGCCGTCGGCGTTCAGCGAACCCAGCAATTCCGCGATCCGGGCGTCGTCCGGTATCTCGACCGTTGCATCGCCGATGTTCGAGTTGAGGTCGGATACCTCGATACTCTGTGTCGTGAAAAACCGTGGAAGTTCAAAGTTCTCCTGCCGGTTCAGGGGCGAGGAAGCCTGCACATCTGCCGGAGTCGTGATCATCAGTCGACGGAAACGCTCACGCAACGCGTCGAGATCGATCGCCCGCCATTGCGAGTAATGCGTGATCGGGCTCTCCGGGTCGTAGTCGTGGTAATACTCGCCGTTCACGACGTTCGAGCCGCGACGGTGGTTGTACAGCGGACGGTTCGTGCCGAGTTCGATGAAGGTTGGAAAGCGGCGTCCGGGTACCGGTTCCGTACCCGCCGGCAATTTCACCGAATCGAGCCAGGCAAAAACCTCGGGCAGCCGGTCGAGAAATTTCTGTTCTCCGGTCCATTCGTAAAAATCCATCATCAGACTGGCGTTGCCCGCGGTGGTGGATGTGACCAGCGCCAGTGGCTCGTAGGACCGGGCGCCGACAGGCGCCAGTGTCTCGACCGAGTGCTGCAGTCCCCAACCCGCCTGGGGCGGCGGCCGCAATGTTGCCGGGAAGATCGCCATGGCTCGGTAGATGGCCTCCAGCGCCCGCTGATCGCCGAGTGACTGGTACACCATCAGAAGAAACGTGATGTTCTGGCGCGCGACGTCGTCATTGAAGGTAATGTGTCTTGTGTAATCGGGCAAGCCATGCAGGTCCGGCGATTCGGAGACAAACGGAAACCGCTGCGGCCAGCCGCCATTGTCGTACTGACTGTCGAGCACGAATCGCACGGCGCGTTCCAGCGGTTCGACGAAACGGTCGTCACGCCGTTCGAGGTACATTCGCAACAGGAATTGCGAGGCTTCGGCCGTTCCCGCGTCATCGAAGGTTGCGTTGCCGTAGTAATGATGGAATTTCTCGAGTCGCCAGCCATTTCGGCCGATCGTCTCGTACCAGCGCCGCACCGATTTCTCGCCGGCAAAATCGTACAGGTAGTTCCAGCCTCCCGACGGGTGCTGCGCGGTGATGAGGCTGCGGGCGACTTCCGCGGCCGACTCATAGAAGTACTCATCACCCGAGGCGTGGTAAGCATCGAGATAAAGGTGGCCGACGGTCGCCGTGCCGGGTGGCTGGATCCAGATCATGCTGGGGTAGGCTTCCATCTCGCCCCAGCGACGCGAGAAGTCCTGCGAACAGGACCAGACATAACCTCCGGCGTGCGCGCACTCCTCGCGCATGAATTCTGTCGCGCGGAGCATCGTGGTGAGGATCTCCTCGCGCTTCGATACCGGCGGCGAACCCTGCCACGCCAAACTTCCGCAGCCGCCCAGGAGCACGGTGCCGGCGGCCCCAAGCAATACCTGGCGGCGGTTCGTGGCCGGCCCTGCCGGCGCAATTTCCGAAGGCGAATCGTCGAGCATCTTTGGTCTCTTCCCGTACTGCAGGGCGGCGATGCAACTACCAAGGCCCGCAAATCATTCTTGTTGGAGCGCGAGCCGCGCCGCGCAGTCAGTATAACGCCTCGTCGACGGCGCGCGACAGGGCGCCTGTAGGCGTTGGCAAGGCGTGCGGCGGTACGCTGCATACCTGTTCTGCACGGACAGCTCGACTTTTTGTTTCAAGGGCACGCAAAATCCGTCACTCACACTCATGTCACTCAACGCGCGGGCCATCGACTACGCCGTGCGGGAAATGCAGGAGAAACAAATCCAGTGTCAGCACGAATTCGCATGGGAATGGTCGGCGGCGGGCCGGGCGCCTTCATAGGCGCGATTCATCGCCTGGCCGCGGGTATCACGCAGGACATCGACCTGGTGGCGGGCGCCTTCAGCCGGGATGCCGAGGCATCGAAGCGCTTCGGGACCGGACTGGGGCTCGCGCCCGGTCGGTCGTACGGGTCTTACGGCGCCATGTTTGCGGCGGAGTCTGAGCGGCCGGCAGGGGAGCGCATGCAGTGTGTCTCGATCGTGACGCCGAACGATTCGCATGCCGCCGTGGCTTGCGCCGCAATGGATCACGGATTCCACGTCATCTGCGACAAGCCGCTCGCGGGAAACCTCGACGACGCCCTCGAGATCGCGTCGGCGGCGAAGCGCAGCGGACTCCTGTTCGGCCTGACGCATACCTACACCGGTTATCCGCTGGTCATCGAAGCGCGTCGCCGCGTCGCTGCGGGCGAACTCGGCGCTATTCGTCGCGTCGCGGTCAACTACCTGCAGGACTGGCTTTCCCGCGCCGAAGACACCGGTGCGAGCAAGCAGGCCGCATGGCGCAGCGACCCGGAACGCTCCGGTGAATCCGGCGCCTTCGGGGATATCGGAACGCACGCGTTCAACCTGGTCGAATTCATCACCGGCGAACGAATTGCCGAAGTCGCCGCCGAATTGCGCGCCGTGGTTCCGGGGCGGTTGATCGACGATGACGGGGCCGCGATGTTTCATCTCGCGAATGGCGCCTCCGGGTTGCTGGCAGCAAGCCAGGTCTGCACCGGCGCAATCAACGGTCTGGAAATCGAGGTCTACGGAGAGGCCGCGAGCCTGCACTGGCAGCAGGAACAGCCGAACACGATGACGCTCAAGAAACGCAATGAGCCCGACCAGGTCCTCAAGGCGGGCGCGAATGTCGGCTACCTGTCGCCGGAGGCCCTCGCTGTCTGCCGGACGCCGGCCGGGCATCCGGAAGGTTACATAGAGGCGTTCGCAAACCTGTACGCGGCATTTGCGGCCGGTGTGCGCGAGTTTCCGTCGCGCCGCAAGCTCGAGGGCATCGCCGGCATCGATGACGGATTGTCCGCGATGCGCTTCATCCGTGCCGCTGTCACGAGCAGTGCAAACGACTCTGCATGGACGGCGCTCGAGGGCATCGAAACTCGGGGCTGACGATCAGCCGCGAAGCTCCTTCAGGATACGTTGCAGAGAGGCGTAACTGATCGCCGCGGTGCGGAACGCATCCTCGGGCTCATCGTGCTCCACGAACAGGTGCAGAATCTTCCGGCCGGCGGGCGTCCCGAGCAAACTGACGAAGTCCATTTCGCCGGTACCGACGTCGACCATTTCGCCGCTCGTGCTCATATCCTTGATGTGCGCCATTACGTAGCGGCCGGGCGCTTTCGCCAGGATCTCGCCCACATCGCGGCCCGCTTTCCGCACCCAGAAAAAATCGAGTTCGAAGTCGACGAGCTCCGGATCGGTCTCGTCAAGGAGGACGTCGAAGGGCACGGTGCCGTCGATCGGCTGGAACTCGAAATCGTGATTGTGGTACGCCGCACGTAGGCCAAGCCCTCTCGCGGCCTCGCCGGCCCTGTTGCAGGTATCCGCCCAGCTTTTCCAGTCGTCGATTGTCTGGCGTTCCTCCGGCGGCATCCAGGCAATCGTGATCCATTCATTGCCGAGTTCGGCGGCGGGCTCGATCACGGACAGCGGATCCTTGCGCACGGCGTCCCACCCGACGTGGCTGTTGGGTGAGCGCATGCCGAGATCCTCGATCATGCGCCGCAACTCCGCCGGCGGCACATCGAAGTAGCCGGCGAACTCGACTTCCTGGTAGCCAATCGCCGCAACGGCCCTTAGGGTCGCCGGCAGGTCCTGCTGCATGGATTGTCGCAGTGTATAGAGCTGGATGCCCGGTACGCGGCCAGCCGCGTGTTTCCTTTCGTGCGCACCCCCTTCCGAAGCGGCCGCCGGTGCGCCGGAACCGAGCGCCGCGAGTGCCAGGGCAGTGCCTCCCAGGAAATCCCGGCGACCCAGTCTCGAACCGGTATGTCCAGTGATGTTGCTTTTCATTGCATATCCCCCAAGGTAATGCCGGCGATCATAGAATGTGCTTCGAGGCCGTGACAACCGGCGGTCAGTCATTGCTTGCAATGGCAAGTTTGCGCAGCAGGGCAATGTCCTCGTCGAGGCGGAGGCTGTGCGTCGCCCGCGCAAGTGCCGTTCGTGAATGGGCGACGGCTGCGACTTCGAGTGCCGCGTCGTCCATCGCGGCGAGCGCCCGAAACGCCTTCTGCAGACGTACCTGGACCTCGATCATGGCGGCGCTATCGCGCGCGATGGCCATGAATGCATCGTCGAACATGTCCGCAACTGAAATCCGGGGCACGCTCACACGCTGGCAGACCGGTTCGTCGCCGGCAGTCTCGCCGGTCGGCTCAACCCAGCTCTCGAAGAGGCGAACGAACGCGCCGATGACACGGATGGCGGTGCCGGGATCGTTGACCGCGGGTGACAGCGCCCGCGAGGCGATCTCCGACAGGACGATCAGGCCGAATCGCGGATCCTCGTCATAGATGCGATCGTTCCCCATGCGGAATGCGTCGCGCAGGTCATCTTCGTCGATGTAATTACCATCACCGGATACGTACAAAATGGGTCGGTCGGGCGTCGCGAATGTGCCCGGGAGGGCCGTTACCGCAATGTCGCAGCCGGCCTCCTCAGCAAGTTTTTCCAGCGCCTCGACGTTAACGCGTTGCACGTAGGCCGGCTTGTCGCTGAAGACAGGCCGGCCTGACGGTTCGCCTTCGAGCTCGCGGGCGCCAAGCGTGGGGCGCTTGCGACGGCGCTCGAGGGACGCGTCGGCCGCTTCTTCCACCTTTTCGATGACGTCGCCCAGCCGCCCGAGTCGAGCGATCCGGTCCACCCATCGCACGAACACGAATACGACCCAGGCGAATACGAGCATCGTGATTGCAAACAATACGAACTGCCCGGCTTTCCCGTAATAGCCATCCTTCACAGCGACCAGCGCGACGATGCTGAAGATGAAGGCGCCTATGAAGCTCGACAACGCATTCTGCGAGTCGTCGTCGGCGATGATCAGGGGAAAGGAGCGCGGCGTCGCCGTGTTGCTGGCCGATGCATAGGCGGAGACCATCGATGCGACGGCGAAGGTTGCGATGACGAGCATGCTCGACGCCATGATCGACAACAGCGTTTCATTCGTTTCCGCATCGATGCCGGGGACCTTGTCCGCCAGGCCCGTCCCGTCCGCGACCCGCGCGAAGAAAGCAGCCCCCACAGAGAGCACCGATACGAGAAACGGTTTTAACCACAGCTTTTCGCGCATGCGGTTCCAATAAAACAGCAAATGATCTTTCATCGAATCTCGCCGGCGTGTGTGTCCCGGTCAGCCCTCGAGGCGGTGCAGTTCGGCGGTGGAAATCGGTCGGCCGACGGTCAGCACCTCACGCATCGCGGTCGACAGCCGTTCAAAGTTTCGATCCGGTTCACTGCCCAGTGCATCCAGGAGCTTCGTAAGGAACGCCCGGCCCGCGACGGCGGCGGCTATGTCGAAAATCTCGCCGTCGTCGAGCCCGTGAGCCTTCAGGCGCGCGACATCGTCAGCCGTGACCTGGGACGCATCTTCCGCAATCCGGCGCGCGTAACGCAGCATTTCCTTTTCGGCCGCCGTCAGCACGGAGCTGTCGTCGCCGTTCGCGAGTTTCACCACCTCGTCCTCGCCGATGATCTCCGCGAGTTTCGCGCCGTGGGCCAGCGAGCAGGCACTGTGCCGGTAGACCTGCGCAGCAGCCAGCGTCACGAGTTCGAATCGCCGGTCGCTCATCGGCCGCCGGATCTCGGCGAGCAGCCGGCCCCAGCGCGTGAGGACCTCGGGCCGCACACTGAAGACAAGGGCGTAGTTCGGCACATAGCCGTACGACGCCTGTTGCCGCTCGTACATTTCGCGAACATCGCCGTCGGCGTCGCGCGGCGCGATCGTGTCGATGAAACTCATGGTTGGGCTTCCTATATCGCGTAGTCGCTGATCTGTACTTCCGCGCCGTAGTCGGCGTAATCGCCGTCGGCGCGTTTTGTCCGGAATTCGCCCCAGTTGATCGGGCGGTATCGCGCCGGGTGAGTGGCGTCGATCATCGTAGGCAATGGCGCATAGATCGTCTGGTAGCCGGGATTGAAGAACCAGGGCGCGCTGAACCGCGGCTTCTCGCTACTGACGATGACGCGATGCAGTGCCGCCTTGTACAGGTCGTTCGACCACACCTGCACGATGTCGCCAAGGTTGATCACGAGCGCGTCAGCCCGCGGTTCGACCAGGTACCAGTGACCGTCCCGGAATACCTCGAGGCCGGGCTGCTCGTCCTGCAGCAGCAGCGTCAGCGCGCCGGCGTCCGTGTGAAAGTTGACGCCGAGATGGCCGGCCGAGGTAATCTCGAGGCCTGCGGGGGCGACCGGCGCCGGACAGACCGGGTAGTGGTTCAGGCGCAGAAAACTCGTGTGCGTACCCTGGAACCACTGCGCGAGGTGGCCGGCGGGCAGGCCGAGATTCGTCGAAATGGCAGCGAGCAGCCGGAATGCCAGCCCTTCACAGGCTCGCGAAAACGCCTCCACGGACGGTCGGAAAGAGGGCAGGCCGTCGGGCCATTGCGGCACGAGCCGCGTGCCGTCAGCCGGGCCGTAGTCATAAACCTCCTTCCAGTCGCGGACGTTCTTCGTGAGTTCCCTGTCGTAATAGCCCCAGGGATTGTCCCGGGTCCTGAGAATTCGCTGCTTTTGCTCCGGGGACTGGTTGAAAAAATCGCGCATTGCCTTCGCGAGCCCGGTGGTGACTGACCCGTCGATACCGTGATTCTCGACCTGGAAAAAACCCCAGTCGCGGCAGGCAGAATGCAGTGCCCTCAACGTGTCGGCACTGTCGAGGCGGGCGATATCGATGACGGGTACGGATGGGGTCATGGGCTTATTCTGGCATCGATGGGGATGTTTCGCTGCAGATTGGTGCAGAATATGCCTGCAGCGCGATCTCCGGCCGCACGGCCGGCAGTGACTACAAGAATCCTACGACGGGAGGGTTTCCCCATGAGTACACAGGAAGCGACGGCCGACAACGGAGTCAACGTGCAGGCCTTGCTCGATGCACGTGAAGCACTGGCCGGAGCGCCCGAGGGCGCCAAGTTCACGTGGAAAGCGAGCAGTACCTGGGTTCGCGGCACACACGCGCGATCGGCGGTCGACAAGTTCTTTGGCCTGGGCGCCGAGCAAAGTCACCGCACCAGTTTCGAGTTCGACACCGACCACCCGGAGGTCTTTGCGTCGGAGGACATCGGCGCGACACCGGTCGAAATGGTGCTCGTCGGACTTGCCGGCTGCCTCACCGCGGGCATCGCGTCGGTGGCGCAGAATCGTGACATCCAGCTCAATTCCGTGACGGCGACGCTCGAGGGCGGCATGGACCTGCAGGGCATACTCGGTATCGACAGCGACGTGCGCAACGGTTTCGATGGCATCAGGGTCAACTACGAAATCGATGCCGACGCATCACAGGATGACATCGAAGCGCTCGTCGCCCAGTCGCAGAAACGCTCCGCGGTGTTCGACATCATCACCAACCCGACTGACGTGCACGTCGCCGTACGCAAGGTGTAATGGCCGCCTCGCGTCGCCCGCCGGCCCCGCGCCACGTCGACGTTGCAGTCATCGGTGCCGGGCATTCGGGCCTGGCAATGAGTCATTGTCTTGCCGAACAGGGCATAGACCATGTCGTATTCGAGCGCGGCGATGCCGGCAATGCCTGGCGTCACGATCGCTGGGATTCGATGACCCTGCTTACGCCCAACTGGCAATGCACCCTGCCGGGCCGTGCGTACGACGGGCCTGAACCCGACGGCTTCATGCGTTCGGGCGAGGTCGCCGATTTCATCGCGGACTACGCCCGGAGCGCCAGTGCACCGGTCCGGAACGGGACCGTCGTCGTGGCCCTGCACGCGGAGGAGGGCTGCTACCGGGTGTCCACGGATCGGGGCGACTGGCGCGCGCAGGG
>JBGTLY010000226.1:0-12248 GCA_041743865.1 Woeseiaceae bacterium | reverse complement strand
CAGCGCCAGCGCATCCTGGACGGCGAGTGCGACCCGTCGCGCGCGCGCCTTCGACAGGCCGACCGCATCGCCGTAGATTCGCTCCATGCGCCCTTCGAGCGGCGCATCGTCCGTGTACCCGACGAACCTGACGACGACGTTTTCCTTGGCATCGAGGTTTACGAAGCCCTGGCGTATGAAATCGACGAAGCTGTCGTCCACCTCGATCGTTTCCTCGTCGAAATAGAGCGGGGCGATCAGGTTCTGCACGCGGGCACGGCGCGCGTGACCGTCGACGTAGCGCAGCTTGCAGACCGTCTCCATACGGCAGACCTTCACCCGTTCGATCTCGTGCGGCACGAGGAACTCTTCGAGCGACACCCGCTCGACCACCTCGTCGTACCACACCTCGACCTCAACTCGGCGGTTCTGCGCCCGGCCTTCCTCGTTGCTGTTCGTCGCCACAGGCTTCGTGTCGCCCGCCCACTCGTAGGAGATCGCCTCCGGCGGCAGGGCCAGCGAGGTCTGGAAATGTTCGGCCACCTGGCCGGCGCGTTCGCGTGACAGGCCGGCATTGTCGCCGAATAGCTCGGCGAGCGCCGGCGAGAGCGGCCGGTCATCGGCATGCCCGATCAGGTGCAGCCGTACGTTGATGCGATCCTGCATGCGCGCAAGAATGCTGCCGAGCGATTCGACCGTCGTGTCGGGAATCTGTGCCACGCCGGACTCGAAGCGTATTGGCGGCACGAGATTGCTGAGCTTGACAGTCTCGAGGCCGTCCTCCAGCGTCTCGCGCGTCTCCAGCGTGTCGCCCAGTTCCTCCTCGATCCGCTCCGGGTCCTGGACCCAGGGCGTGATCGGCTTGCCCACGAGGTGCCGTTCGACGGCTTCGCCCAGCGGTGCCTCGATGGCGTTCTGCGCGGCGGCCGGCATTGCCGCGAGCGCACCGAGTACGATCAACAGTGCAGGTTTCGACATGGCGATCACCTGTCCCCCGCCTCGCCGGTATCCGGCGGTTCACCGCGTCGCCAGAAGATTTCCGGTTCGACAACGAGTTCATAACAGCACGCGAGCGCTTCCCAGGCCTGCATGATGTCGCCCTTGAGGCGATCGAGGCGGCGCTCCACGAGCGCCTCGTCCTCGACATCTGCAAGGTAGGAGATGCGCAGGACGGCCGGGCCTTTCTGCAGTTCGTCGAGCAACAGGCTGACTCTCGGCTGCCACTGCGCGCGCATTTCAACGGTGCCGGGCTCGAACACCGGATCGGCGACATCGAGGCCGACGACTCGATGTATCGAAGCGCCGAAGTTCACGCGCAGCGCCTTACCGCGCGTTGCGCGGAGCACCTGCACGTCCCGTGTCGACGAGCGGAAGCCACTCGGCAGCGTGCGATCGTCGAGCTTCAGTACGAAGTTGCTGCCGCGGCTCTCGTTCGGGGTGATGGCGCAGGTGATGTGGTAACGCCCGGCGCCGTCGGTCGTGGCGGCGAGGCCGCGGGGCGTGACCAGCCGGACGCCCGGCAGACCGGTTTCACCTTCGTCCTGGTAACCGTTGCGATTCCTATCGTCAAAGACCTTGCCCGTGACATCACTGCAATCAAAGGTCGGGTCGGGTACCAGGCGTACGGTCGCCGATGCTTCCTCGGACATCGCGCCGCCGGTGAGCGCATTCATGGCCTGCGCGCGGTTCGAGAACTCGCCTTCGCTGACACCGGCGCCGACTGCGAGCAGCAGCTTGATCGTGTGCTGGCCGTTCTGTGCCAGCAGGAGGTTCGTCCAGACGAGTTCTCGGCCGAGCACGGCCGGCTCCGAATTCACGTTATCGAAGCGTGCCGAGCCCTCGACGTAGTGGAAGCCCGCCGGGAAGCGATCGACGATGTTGACGTCCTGCAGGTCCGCGCCGAAGGAGTTACTGACGGTAATCACGTACGGAACCATCTGGCCGCGCGTCACGTTCAGGAGTGGAGTGCTCTTGGTCACCGCAACCGCTCCGCCGAGCTGCGGGTCGACCGGGATGTGGTTATTGAACAGCTGGCTCGAACCCGGCGCCTGCGCATTACTCAGCACCAGGTGCTTGTGATAGACGGTAGCGGGGCTTCGCGCCGGCGCCGAGGTCGGCGGTGCGAACTCCGAGGGCTGCACTTCGCAGTGACTGCCGGTCGTGAAGACCGCATCGTCCACCGAGCCCGGACAGGACGGCACATTGAACGGCAGCGTCGCCGCGGCGGTCGCGGGCGGGATCAGCAGCGACTCGCCGGGCACGTAGCCGTTCCCTGGCGGAACGATCTCCAACGCGTAGTTCGCGCCGCTCGGGCAGGACGGATCCGAGAAATTCAGGTCGAACTTGTAATAGCCGTTCGATACCGTGACCTGGCCCTGTTGCGCCGGGTCATCGAAGCAGGCTGCGGGCAGCGCGATGTTGCGCCGCGCATCCAGCATGGTCAGCGTGGCTCCCGCGACCGGCGCCCGTGTCACGGCGTCGTATACCACGCCGTTCGGGTCGACGGGAAGGTTGAGGTCGCGCAGGTTGCTGCCGCCCTGCACCTCGATGTCATCGATGCGCTGCAGGCCGTCGGTGAAGTCGGAATCCGTCTCGCCGAGCAGCGCCGTCATGGACCCGGCCCCGGGCGCGCGGAAAACCAGGGCGTACGACTGGCCCAGGGCATAGTTGGGCGGCACATTGCCAATGACCCAGGTGCCGTCGGCTGCCGTCTGCATCGTGCGCACCGGCGTACCGTCGAGCAGCAGCACCACGGTCCAGCCTTCGAGGCTGAATTCGGGCGGATCCCGCGTGTCGTCGTGGTCCGCGTCGTGCCAGACGTTGCCGCTCAGGATGCCCGCATTCGGTATGCCGCCGACGTCGATGGTCGCGGTCGCCGATGCATACTGCGGCGGGTCGTTCCAGCGCACCTCGGCGGTATTGCTGATCGTCGTCCCGTCCGCGAGGTTGGGGT
Source organism: Woeseiaceae bacterium (assembly GCA_041743865.1). Taxonomy (GTDB): domain Bacteria; phylum Pseudomonadota; class Gammaproteobacteria; order Steroidobacterales; family Woeseiaceae; genus UBA1847. Next base: position 9,316 of record JBGTLY010000226.1, on the reverse strand, counting down.
TGATCACTGCCCGGAAGCGCAGGATGACGCTCTGGCCGGGTTCGAGCGGTCCGTAGTTCGTCGAGTAATCGGCGGTGAGCGTGGAGCCGGCGAACGTCACGCCGTTCATCTGCCCGTTCAGGGTCGCCGACTGGTCTACGTAGGCCAGGTAGCCGGGGATCGGGTCGTCCAGGTCGTCGGTGATGAGGACGTACAGTGCGGGGACGGCGCCGATGTTCTGTACCGCGACCGTGTACTCCAGTGTCGCGCCTGCAATGGCCGGGCCGCCGTCGACGACGGCGACTTCCTTCGTGATCTGCAACTGCTGCGCATCGCCCACGACGACCACAGTGGGCTCCGGCCCGGTCGCCGGGTTGCCGTCGCCGTCGGTCAGCAGGTTCGGACGCTCCACGCTGTAGACCGTCGCCTGGTTCGTGATCAGCGTTCCCGTCGGTACGGCATCGTCCACGCGCATGTCGAACTGGATCGTCGCGGCTTCGCCCGGGGACAGCACGCCGTCATTGCCGGAGGGGAGCGGCGGCGTCAAATCCGCGGAACTGATCGGGATCTGCGCCTCGAGCGGGAACACACCGCCGTCGGGCTGCCCTACGGCCAAGCCGTTCATCGTCGTCGAATCCGGGACGTAGGTCGTGTTCACCGGTACGCGGTCGGACAGCTCCGTGTCGGTCGCCGGCACGGCACCGTTGTTGTAGACCGTGATCGTATAGCGCAGCACGTCGCCCGGATCGACGATGCCCGGCGAGCCGCCATCGACCTGCAGGGCCGCCGCCTTCGTCGCGAACAGGAGCGGGTAGTTGCCGACGATGTCGCGGGTCGGGTCGTTCAGGACCGGCGTGCGCGGGTCGTCGGACGGCTGGTCGGCGATGCCGTAGCCGACCGCGTTCAGGAATGCCTGGTTCTCGATGATCGTGCCATCGGGCACATCCGGATAGACGACGACGTCGAAGGTGATGGTCGCCGTGTTGTCCGGGACCGCGGCATTCATGACGCCGGGTGTCGTGTCCTCTGGCGCATTGACCGGGATCCCGCCGGCGAGCGGGGTACCGCCCGTGGAGGAGTCCGGCAGTGCGATACCGTTTAACAGCGTACTGCCGGGCACATAGGTCGTGTTCGCCGGCAACTGGTCGAAGATCTCTACATCGCTGGCGTTGTCCGTCCCGGTGTTCTGCACGGTGATCGTGTAGCGCATCAATTCGCCGGCGAGCAGGACGGTCGGGTTACCCTCGAGGTAGGTTGAAATCTTCTGGATCGTGAATGCCGGCGCCGACTGGATCTGCACCTGCGTCGGGTCCTCGTCGTCGATGACGTTCGGGTCCGCCGGGCCGTTCAGGTTCGGGTCGTCGCTGACGGCGACCGTGTAGTTCGCGAACTGTATCTCCGACTGGTTCATCACGTAGCTGTCGTTCGCGATGACCGGGGCCAGGTCGACCTGGAATTCGATCAGGATGCTCTCGCCCAGTCCGCCCAGGCTCAGGTTGCGGATATCGAGCAGCCCGGTTCCGGCCGCGCCGCCGACGGGGTCGGTATTCGTTATGTCGGCGCCGTCCGGATAGGTCAGGAGCACCAGCGATCCCGGCAGGAACGAGGGCATCGCATTGAGGGCATCGAGTTCATCCCGGATCGCGAAGCCGTCGAGCGGCGTGGCCGAGGCATTCTCGACGCGCAGCGTGTAGCGCAGGCGCTCACCCGGCGTGGCGACCGTCGCGGGGTCCTCGCCGGTGCTCAGGTTGACCACGGTCTTCTCGAATACGAGAAGCGGCGTGAACACGACGGCGGTATGCGCGTCCTCGTGATCGAGCGTACTCACGGTACCGTCGGTAAGGACGCGCGCATAGGTCCGCGCATAGTTGAGCTCGGAGGGATCCGACACGTCGATACTGAACCACTCGGTTGCGCCCGCCACGTTCGTCAGGTTTGCTGCCTGCTGGCTGCCGGTATCGAGGAAGGCGTCGTAGCTGACGAGCAGGCGCTGGTCGGCGCCGATCGCCGCTGCGGCGGTCAGAGTGGCGATGGTCAGCCGGCAGTCGGGCTCGCCAACGAACGCCGTCTCGAAATCGGTGCCCGCGATGAGGACCGGTGAGACCGCTGTCGTGCCGTCCGCCGCGTAGACCTGCGCGGTGAAGCCTGCCGGAGGCGCATCACACGTACCCCCATCGGCCTGGTTCGGCAGCTGGTCGTAAATTGTCAGGTTATAGGCCGGCGATTCGCCAGTGTTGTGTACGTTCAGCGTGTAGCTGGCCGGCATGCCGAGTTGCACCTGCGGCGGGCCGGATTTCTCGAGTGTCAGTTCGGACTCGACGATCGTCATCGGCGCGGTCGTGCCGGGGTTACCCGGCAGGAGCGTCGCCGGCGCGTTGTCCAGCCGGTTGTAGGTGTACGAAGCAGTGTTAGTGAACGTGAGGCCGCTGACGTTGCCCGGCGTGTCATCGAGGCGCACGCTGATGTCGAGCACGACCTGCTGGCCGATGGGAATGTCGATGCCGTTCGTCGTGTCCTCGATGACGAGGTTCGTCGCGTCGCCGGTATTCACCGGGACGAAGCTCCCGGGGCCGGAGACCGGCGTGACCGCCACGTAGCTCAGGTCCGCGGCCGACGCCCCGAGATCGTCGAGGATGCGAACGTCGTAGAGCGGCAGCGGGTGCGGCATGCCGGGAACGGTGATCCGGTAGGTGAAGACCTCCCCGATCGTCGCCACGGGCTCGGTATTCGCCTTGAGCAGCGCCTGCGGCGGGCCCACCGGATAGGGCGTTCCGTCGGCCGAGGCCGGACCGTAGCAATAGTCATTCGGCGCCGTGATGGTCGGGCAGCCGGCGCCCGTACGCTCGTACACGCTCAGGTTCTCGAGCGAGGTCCAGTCGACCCAGACGATGTTCGTCAGCGCAATGTTTTCGTCGGCCGGCGACTCGAGGCGGACCTGGTAGGTTACTTCGAGCGTCGAGCCGGGTGGCAGGTCCAGACTGCCGTCGCCGTTTCCACCGCCCCAGGCGAGCGGCCCGTCGGGCGCACCGGCGGGAATGCCGTTGAAGCCGGTCACGTCGAGGCCATCGATCTGCGCGACCGGCGTGTAGCTCGTATCGAGAGTCAGTTCCGGCGGCAGTGTGTCGGTGATATTCACGTCGTGCGCCACGGCATTGCCGAGGTTCGGTATCGTGAGCACGTACTGGACGAGGTCGCCGAGTGCAATCGGGTCACCGGCTGCCTTGCCCGGCGTCACGTTGCTGATCGCCTTGGTCGCCGTCAGCGCCGGCTCGATCACCTGGACCGCGGCGGTAGTGTCGTTGACCAGTTCTTCTGCGCCGGTGTCGCCGTTCGTGAAGTACAGCGTTGCCGAGTTCTGCAGCATGTTGCCGACATTCGTGTCGATGTCGTTGTTGACCCGGGCACGGTACGTAATCCGAATGTACGGGCTGACCGCCTGGACCGCGGTGTCGTCCTCGACCGCGGTCGTGACTGAACCGATGTTCCAGGCTATGTTGTTCGCTGTACCGTCAGCGGGCACGGCGTTGAACGCCGCGACATCGGGCGCCTGGCCGTTGATGTCGGCGATGTCCACGAATTCATAGCTGACATCGAAGTCCGCGTTGTCGGAAAAGACGTAGCTTGCATTGCCGAACGCGAGATCGTCGTCGAGCCGGACGCCGTTGCTGACACCCTCCGGCAGGTCGAGCCGCACCTCGAAGGTCTTATGCGCGCCGATGGCGGGCGGGAGCGCCGGGTCAAGGTCCGTCTTCGTTACCGCGAGCGGCGAAACGTAAACCGAGTCGCTCGCCTCCGCCTCGTAGTCGTTGACGACGTTGGCCGCATTCGGCAACGCGCCGATGCGCATGCCATCGATCTCGCCGCTGGTGCCGATCGATCCGCTGCCGTTCAGGGCCGTGCTTTCGTCAGGCAGCGACGTCCAGTCCGCCTGGATCGTATTCTCGAGCACCTGCAGCGGCTGCACGAGTGCGCCGGCCTCCACCACGAAGGTAAAGCTGATTTGTCCGCCGACAGCGATCGCGTAGCCGGGATCGAAGGTGAAAAGCGGGCTGTGCGGGCCGTAGGTAGTGGTGTCGACCTGCGGCGGATTCGTGCCGCCGACATCACCGACATAGCTCAGGTTGATGCCGTCAAGCTCATCAAGGAAACGCGGGTTGTAAGCGGTTGCCGTCCCGTTGTTCGTTGCCGTCACTGTCACCGTGAGACGGTCGCCTGCATCGGTTTCCTCGACGGAAAATTCCTTCGTCAGCTCGAGAAGGGGCTCCGCGACCACGACCTCTGCCGCATCGAAGTCAATGACGACAGGGTTCCCCGCCTCGTCAATGTAGGTGACCTGTGTCGTCGTGTAGGTACCGCCGTTGCGGATAATGTAGCCGTCGGCATTCGTCTCGACGTTGTCGATACGGGCGATGAACTGGATACCGAAGTCGAAACGCTGAGTTCCCGGGAGCGACTGCGTCACGGTCTGGTTGCCGAAATTCCAGACGACCTCGGTTTCCGTACAGGTCGGGGTGAAACTGCCGCCCGGTACGAAGCCAGCGGCGTCATAGGGCGGCGCGTCGAGATCGACGACCGGGGCCTCGCTGCACCGCATGCCTGCCGGCAGTTCGTCACGAATCACGAAATTGCGCAACTGCGCAACCGGGATCAGGGTTCGAAGCTCGAACTCCAGTTCCTCGCCGATCGAGACCGGCTGCTGGGCGGGCGGGATGGCGACCGGCGTATTCGAGAGCCTGAGGATCTGCTTCGGCTCGACCTCGACCGGGATGATCCGGATCGTCGCCTCGCCGGGCGCGGACACGTACTGCCGCGCACCGCCGATCTCGCCGTTCACCCCGAGCGGGGCGGACTGGTTGCCGCTCGCGCCCTCGAGACTGTCGTACGCCGCGACCGCGGAGTTCGTCAGAGTCTGCAGCGGTGCGACGTCATCGTACGGGTCAACACGGTAGTAGAAGATGACGTTGTCACCCGCGTCGATTCGCAAGAGCGGGTCGCTGTGGGTGTACGCGGTGATGATCTGCGCCGGGCTGCCGCTCAGGATCACGTTGTCCGGCACGATCTGGCCCTCGCCGGCCACCTCGTCGACACCCGCATCGCCATCGTTATCGAGCGCGTCACCCTCGAGCGGGACGACGTAAACGAGGTCGGTCGGGTCAGTGTCGGTCGTGACCGTCACGTCGTAGGCCGGCGCGCGCGCGACGCCACCTGCGGCGGCCTCGTTCGTCACCGAGACGCGGTAGATATAGGTGTCGTACGCATCGCCGTCATCGGCGAGCGGCACGAAATTGCTGCACGCCAGACCGATGCCGTAGATCGTTTCGTTGCAGACTTCCTGCTGGACGATGAGCCGCGGTTCGGTCACGGTCAAATCCACCCGGCGGCGGAATTCCGGTGGATAACCGTAGGTATCGTCGTCGAGATCGTACGTGACTTCCTCACCCGTGAGCCGGCTTTCGAACACGGCCTGGAAAGTCGACGTAAGCACATTGCGACTGTTTGCGGCGTGCTGGTTCGGCGGTGCAACCGTGTCCTGTGGGTCGTTCAGGAGGCGCGTCGTGACGTCCGCGCGGAACCAGTGGTCTTTTTGGTCGATGCGCTCCGCCGGGACAGCGGTGTTGTGCGTCCAGTCGAACGGCGCTTCGTCGAGCGGCGCCGGCGGCGGGTTCAGCGTGGCATTCAGGATCTGCGCGGTGCTGTAGCCCGGCGCGAACGGATCGGTCGAGGATATGTAGCCCTGGCCGTTCGGCAGATTGTCGACAACCCGGATGTCCTGCACGGCGATGTAGTCGTAGCCCAGGGTCTGGAAGCCGAACCAGCCGCCCGATTCGACACTGAACTCGCATTCCTCGCCGATCTGGATCTGGCTGTCCGGGCTGCCGGGCGGTGGGTTGTTCTCGGTGCAGATGCCGCGCTGGGCCTTCAGCAGGTTGTAACCCACGATGCGCCACCACAGCGCGTCAACGGTGTAGTTGTTGAATTCCGGCAGCACACCGTCGCCGCGGACGATGGGGTCCGGGAAGCGCAGCGGCGTGCCGTTCGAGAGCGTGATCTCGCCGATCACGTCGACGCGGAACGTGAGGTCGTCCTCCGTCGCCGCAGGATTCTTGACGACGTTGAAATTCATTGCGCGGTTCTGCCCCGGGGCGATGCGGCCGGGGTCGCAGCGGAACACTGCCCCGGTCGCCGGCAACACGACCGGATCGGTCCAGACCGGTTTCGGCGTGGGGTTGCTCTCGACGACGCAGGCGTTCGGAAACGATTGCACAGTCATCGCGTTGCCGAAGGTGACGTACGCGAAGTAGTCATCGGCGTCGTGGCCGCCCCTGTTCCGGAGGTTTACGGTGAGCGGCAGTACGTCGGTATTCGTCAGGATGAACACCAGGTCTTCGCCGTTGAAATCCGGGTCGATATCCTCGGGCTCGGCGGTATCCGTGTTGTTGAAGACAGCATCGTGCTCTGTCCCGCCCGTTGGGCAGAAGTCCTCGTACCAGACTTCGAGCTCGTTCTGGAGCGGGAAGCTTTCTGTCGGGTCGGTGTTCGCCGGGTTGCCGCCGGGCATTTCGACACGCGTGTCGAGGTAGGCTTCCCGGTCGTAGTACTGGTCGTCGACGAGAACAGCGCCGAAGATGATCGTCAGCGTATCGCCGTGCCTGAGCAGGTTGCGGTGGTCGGCGAATTCGGGGTTCTGCGTGCTGCTGGTGGCGCGGAACCGGGGCTCGACGTTCGAGAGCGCGGCCGCGTTCGTGGTGGCCGCCGTGTAGGGTACGGTGCCCGGCACCGGGTTCGTCCACACGACGGTGTTGAGCATGCCGGGATACGCGTTGCCGTAGGCCGGCGCCATGCTCGCCGTTGGCGTGAATGTCGGGTCGACAACGTACTCGACCGGCAGGAGATTGCGCAGCTCGAGCCCGTTCGTCAGGTCGCCCCGGATCGTGCCGCCGGAATTGTTCGTGATGCGGATCCGGACGCGGCCCCGGCTGCCGATCGGCTGCCCGCTGTTGTAGGCCCCGATGAAATCGACGACGACCGAGAGCTGCTCGTTCGAAAGCGTGTTCAGATTTGCCGTATCGAGCAGCGGCGGTATGCCGTTCGACGTGGCCGTGAGCCCGCCGGACGGCGGATCGGACTGGCAACCCCATTCCACGTCGCGGACCTGGGTGCTGCGGTTCGTGCACGAGTTGGTAATCCGGCCCACGAAATAATAAAAGCCGCTGCCGCCTGCCGGCGCCGCGACGTAAGGATTCGCCCCGCCGCCGAACAGTGCGCGCGTGTCCACGTCATACTGGGTGACGCCGCCCAGCGCGACGCAGGTGCCAAGCGCGCCGCCATTGGCCGCCGAATTGGCGTTCGCTTCCGACGCGCAGACGTAGTCCATCTCGAAATTGCCGGGCTGCATGTCCTTCGTGAAGATGAAATCCTGCAGGTCCGCTTCGCCGGGATTGACGACCTGCACGCGCCAGATGACGTCGTCACCTTCGTGACCGTAGACCGTCTCGCTGTACTGTCCGGCCGCCTGCCCGGCGTCGACGTTGCGCCCGGTCAGGAGGACCTGGGGCTCGGGTTCGAGGAGCGGCAGCAGGCCCGGTCCGGTGTCGCTCGTGTGGCGATAGTTGAGGTCGCAACTCGGTGTGAACTCAACGCTGGCGTCGATCGTCCGGTCGGCCGTGACGAGGCCTTCGTCACCGACGGCGGCGGCCCGTCGCACCTCGAATTCGAGCGCGATCGTGTGATCACTGCCGGGGCCGTTCGGCGCGGCTTCGAGTAAGAAAGAGTCGCTGAGCGTCCAGGTCAGGACGGATCCGTTGGGCCCGCCCACGGCCGGCTCTACGTCGGCCGGGGCTCCCTGGTTCGTCGCGGTAAAATCCGTGCTGTTCGGCACATAGGTGAGGCCGGACGCGCCGAGATTTTCGGTGATGACGATGCTGCCGAAATCCGCGTCGTCGTTCTGGCGATAGGGATTTTCTATCTCGAGGCGCACCGTGCCGGTCGCGCACAGCTCGCAGAAGCTGACCGTGAAGTCGTGATCGATGAGGTCGGCCGTCGCGAGACTGCTGGGGCAACTCGCAGGCACGCTTTGTGCGGCGGAAATCCCTGGCACTCCCGTGGCACCGACGCCCAGCATCAACAGGAACAGCAAGCGGCGCCAGCCGGGCAACATAGCCGGGCGGCGCGGCAGGCGCGCTGGTTCCTCGAAATACGCCATATCAGTCGCTGTACATCCGTGTGCGCATGGCCCTGCTTGTCGCCGTCCCGGTCGACTCACTCATCGAGCGGTCCCGCTGCCGTGGGGCGTCGTGCCCGACAGGCCGGTGACTTTGCGACGCCGCCTTTCGCCGGCTGTGCCCTGGTTCGAATCGAAACCTGACTATGGCGTATCGCTCGAAAGGAAAGGTTGAAGCGAATCACAGCTTCGATATATGGCGTCGGCAGACGGAGACAGCGAGGTTTTACGGGCGGTTGGCCAGAACCGGAGCTCATCGCAGTCCGCAAAACACCGAGTTATGTCAAAGCGGTAAAGGGGGTCAGAGTACATTTCCTGGGTAAATGTACTCTGACCCCCTTTACCCTTATAAGGCTGGCGGCCGTAGGAGCGCGCCATGCGCGCTAATGCGATGAACTGTTCGCGCGCATGGCGCGCTCCTACCGGTCAGGACGTCAGGCGGTCGGCAGGAAATCGATCGGGTAGATGATCGTCATGGCGACGATATCGGTCTTCGCGCCAAAGTCGAACGTCAGCACCCGGTTGACGACTTCATCGGCGAGCACCGGCGCCTCCATATCCGATGATTGCAGCTGGCACATCGACACGCTGCCGTCCGGCTCAATGGTCAGGCGCAGGACGATCTGGCCACGCAGCGTCGGGTCCTTGCGCAGCTCACGGTTGTAGAGCCGATACAACGCCGCCTTGTAGCGGTCGAAGACGATCTGGATTTCCTCGTCGGTGCGGCCCGCGGACGCCCCGGCACTGAGCGGCCGGTCGGGACCCTCCGCGCCGCCGATCGTGCTCGCGACCCGGGTCACCTCTACACCCTCGATGCCCTGGCCGCCACTGCCGCCGACGTCACGGCTGATGTCGGCGAGATTGATGCCGCCGCTGGAGCCTGGGGCCGAGGTCGTGACCATGAGCCGCTCGGTGCGCCCAACCGCTTCCTCGCCGGCATTGTTGATGCGCGCCTGGGATCCGAGCTGCGTCGTGGTCTTTAAATTCGCGCGGCTCGCAAAGGACTCGCGAAATGCAAGCAGGCCTTTCGACGCCACCTGCTCGCGGGTGTCTTCGGGTTCGGGCGCCGAGCCCGTGTCCGCCACCGCGGGCAGCTCGATGAACTCGGGCGGCTCG
>JBGTLY010000225.1:0-49928 GCA_041743865.1 Woeseiaceae bacterium | reverse complement strand
ACGCGCCGCATTGCAGCCGGCCGCAGCCGTGACGCAAAGGGCAAGAACGTACAGTGTGCTCTTGTGCATGGAATGTGCCTTCGTGATCAATCAGGGGGCCGGCGTAAAGGAAACGTCGAAGCACACCCGCTCCGGGTAATTGTCGGGCGTCAGATCGTCGTTGTACCGGAACTCCTCGAGTTCCACGGCGTAGACGGCGCTGCTTAGTAATGGGGTCGTGGTGGTGAACGATTCGACTCGAGCATCGCCACTCACGCCGGACGCGACGATCGTACCGTTCCGGTAGATGAACAGATCCGGGTCGCTCTGGTCAAGATCGTTAGAATCCGGCGTCACCGGCGTGGGTGTGGTCGTTTCGACCAGCACCGCGTAGTTGCCATCCGTCGGCACAGTAAGGCGCAGGAAACGCTGCTCGGAGAGCTTGTTGCCGTTGCGCTCGAGGATCATACCGCCCAGATGCGGCTCGAACTCGCTCGTCGTGCATATGTTGAGGGTGCTGCCATCACCGGTCATATCCGTGTAGACCGGCAGGACATCGGGATGGTTCGCATTGTTGGTCTCGCCGTCGGCCCAGATGGTAATGATCCCGGGTTCGATGTTCTCCCGCACCAGCTGCGAGTCGAGCAGCGCCTGGCCTGCCGCATCGAGCATCGTCCGTAATTCGGCAGCGAAGGAGAATACGCTGGTGAACGCAGGCGTCGTTGCCTGCGGTCCCGCCATCGTGTCGTAGATCGGCGCGAAGCCGATCGAGCCGTTGTCCGTGCCGTCAACCACGGTGTCCCAGAGGTCGTAGACCAGCGTCACTATGGAAACTTCGTTGTACCAGCCCTGCGTGCCGAAACCGGCGTTCTCAGCGTCGATCCCGAAGCCGTCAATCGTTCCCGGGGCGCCAGTATCGCAGTAGAGGGGCTCCGCGAGCGCTATCGCCGCCAGCGCGGTCGCAAAGCCTTCCCCGAAGGCCAGGCGCGGATCCAGGGATTCCCCGAGGCCGTGCCGGCCGCCGATCGAATCCGAGCGCGAGAACGTGTCTTCGAAGTAGTGTCCCCACTCGTGGACCACGACGTGGTCGTCGAACTCCTCGGTGTCGTTGTCGGCATCGCCGAGCAGGAACAAGGACGGGTTGGCCGCGCCCCCATCGGGATCGCTGGTATAGTACGAAGTGCCGATTTCACCCGCGCCGATGTCACCGTTGACCAGCGTGTTATTGACGCTCCAGTACGCATCGAGCGGACCGAATGTCGCACCCGGATCCACCGACGTCACCAGCTGTACGCCTGCGTAGATGGCGTCCAGGATCGCGAACGGCGCTGCCGTCCGGTCAGCGGTGTAAGCCGTGCCACCCCAGCCGGTCGTCGCCGTCAGGTTCTGCGTCGAATCGGCGGTCCCCGTATTGAACCCGGATCCGTCCATGACATAGAGGGGACGCGACGGTAGTGGCACCGTGGTATTGCTGGTGTTGTCGCGCACATCCACGTCCCAGCTGGGCGAACCTGATCGCTTGAGCTCGGCTCTGACGCGCAGGCGGACGTCGATATCCGGGTCCACCCCTGTAAAGGCGTAGGCGCCGGTATCGTCCGCAACCGTAGTATCGATGACCGTGCCGGTTGACGCGTCGAGCAGTTGCACCGTGGCGCCGCGGATCGGCCTGACGATCGTCCCGCCGAAATTCAGGCCCGCGCAATCGGCATTCGGCGGCACGAATTCGTAGTTCACGCGACCAGAGACGCCGACGGTCGTTTCCTGTTCCTCGACGGTAACGCTGACCGTATCCGAATCATCGAAGGTGCCGTCGCTGACCGTTAGCTCGAATTGGAGCAGCTCGCTCGAGCCTGCGTCTACCGGCGGTGCGGTGAAGCTCGGCGTCGCGGTCGCACTGCCCGCCAGTGTGACTGCCGGACCCGCGATCTGAACCCAGGAATAGGTGATTACCCCGATCGAATTCGGGTCGTCCGACAGCGAGCCGTCGAGGCTGACCATTGCGTTCTGCTCGACCGTCTGATCCGGCCCTGCATTCGCGACCGGCGGTACATTTTCTTCCACAGAGATGCTGACGGCATCGCTGTCCGTCACCGTACCGTCGCTAACCGTTAATTCGAACGTCAATATGACAGGAGGACCGGCCGGCACATCGGGTGCGACAAACGCCGTCACGGCACTTGCCGGGTCGTTGAGAGGCGCGGCAGGTCCGGACAACTGGACCCAGCTGAAAGTCAGCGGATCGCCGTCGGCATCGGTGCCACTGCCGCTCAACGTGACACCCGCACCTTCCAATACCACCTGGTCGCTGCCCGCATTCGCGGCCGGCGGTATGTTGACATCGGGGTCGTCGTCACCGACGACGACGGTGACGCTGTCAGTGTCGCTGAACACCCCGTCGCCGACAGTCAATTCAAACGTGAGGATCGCGCTGCTGCCCGGCGCCACGACCGGCGCATTGAAAGACGGTTGGCTGGTCGCCGGATCCATCAAATCCACTGCCGGCCCGCCCGTCTGTGCCCATGAGAAGGTGAGCGTGTCGATCGTATTCGGGTCGCTCGACTGGGATCCGTCGAGCGTGACGAGCACAGCACTTGCGACGATCTGGTCCGGTCCGGCGTTGGCAAGGGGTGGTTCGTTTTCCTCGACGCGAACGCTGACGGTATCGGCCTGGGCGAACTGGCCATCGCTGACGGTCAACTGGAAGGTCAGTGTCTGCGGAGCCCCGGCCGCCACATCCGGCGCTTCGAAACTTGTGCCTGCCGACGTCGGATTGTCGAGTGTCACCGCGGGGCCCGACACCTGGGTCCACTGGTACATGAGGGCGTCGCCGTTCGGGTCACTGGCGACACCGGCCAGGCTGACTACCGCATTTTCGAATACGGTCTGGTCCTCGCCCGCGTCCACCGTGGGTGCGCTGTTTTCGTCGACGACAATAGCGACGGTATCGGACTGGCTCAGTTCGCCGTCACTGACGGTCAGCTGGAAAACGAGAGTCGCCGGAGACCCGGCAGGCACATCCGGTGCGACGAAGCCGGTCACGGAGGTGCTTGTGCTGTCGAGCGTCACCGCAGGGCCGGCGAGCTGGAGCCACTGGAAGGTCAACGCATCCCCGTCGGGATCAGTGCTTCCGCTGCCGTCGAGGGTAATATCCGAGCCTTCCGCCACATCCTGGTCAGGACCGGCGTTGACGATCGGCGGCCGGTTGCCGATGGGATTCTCGACTGTCTCGACGCCGCCGCCGCACGCGGCCAGGGTCAATAGTGCGATTGCGCCAAGAAGGCGAGTCCTGGACCGGACGTGTGCCCGTACCCTCCTGCCATCGCTTTCCTGATCCCTCTTTTCCAATGCTTTTAACCCTGTCACGCTTCGCAATGGGCGAATGCTCGATGATATCGTCTGACGCCGGGAGTGCACAGAGCACAGACCTTGGTGGTATGACACGGAACATCGTTAAATAGCACAATTCTCATACGATTGGCGCGATCAACGATAAACTGTAATGCCGTGTCCATTTGCCTTTTGCGGGTACGTATGCTGCCAAAACCGCGGATTCGGCGCATATTAGGGATCAGAGGGCAACTTTATGTCTAACAGGAAGATTCTCGTAACTGGCGGCGCCGGGTACATTGGCAGCCACGTCGTCCGGCAACTGGGAGGAAACGGCGAGGATGTCGTTACGCTTGACAACCTGTGCACCGGCTTTCGCGAGGCGGTCACCGCCGGCGAACTCGTTGTCGGCGACACCGGCGACGCGGACCTGCTCGAGCGACTGTTCTCGCAGCACAACTTCGATACGGTAATGCATTTCGCCGCCCATACCGTCGTTCCCGAGTCGGTTGCCGAACCGCTCAAGTACTATCGAAACAATACGACGAACAGTCGCACTTTGCTCGAAGCGGCCGACCGGCACAAGGTCAGGCACTTCGTGTTTTCGTCGACGGCAGCGGTCTACGGTCTGCCGCCCGGCGGCCGGGCATCGGAGGATTCGCCGACAGTGCCGATCAACCCTTACGGCACGTCCAAGCTGATGACCGAGTGGATGCTTCGCGACCTGGCGATTGCCGGCGGACCTCGATACGTCACTCTGCGCTATTTCAATGTCGCGGGCTGTGAACCCGGCGGACAGATCGGACAATCCACACCGAAAGCGACGTTACTCGTCAAGGTGGCCTGCGAGGCTGCTGTGGGCAAGCGTCCCCACGTATCGATCTTCGGTACCGACTATCCGACGCCGGACGGTACCGGCCTGCGCGACTACATACACGTTGAGGATCTTGCGACTGCGCATGTCGACGCGCTCGACTACCTGCGCGAAGGGGGAGCGTCGACGACGCTGAATTGCGGGTACGGACACGGTTACAGCGTGCGTGAAGTTCTTCAGGCAGTCGAACGCGCACATGGCGCGCCCTTGAATATCAGGGAGGAGGCGCGGCGCGCCGGCGATCCGCCCGAACTCATCGCCGTGGCCCGGCGTGTCCAGGCTACGCTCGGGTGGACGCCCCGCTTCGATGACCTGGACACGATCGTGCGCACGAGCCTCGCCTGGGAGCGAAAAATTGCCGATGGCGATCCTGGCGCATACTGGGCTGCGTAAGGCTTGCGATCAGGGCTGCGGTGCTAGAATTCGCCAATGAAATTTCGACGCCCCCGATCGCTGAACGGACTGATACTGGTCGGTTTCGGTCTCGTCGCGCTGCCATTGCTGTTTTCCGTGCTCTGGGCGTTGTTCAGTCTCGATCGACTTGCGGAACAAAGTGAAAGGCTGGTCGTAACCGGCGTGCAGGCCGCCGAAAACAACCGACTGCTGAGCGAAACGGTGAATTCGCTTGAACGGGTCACCCGGCAGTACACGATACTTCGCAGTGAAGACAGCCTGCAGCTGGTCAGGCAGGACCTCAGCACTGTCTACAACCGCCTCGAAACACTGCACCCGCTGGCGGAGGTGGCCGGGGCACTTCCTCTCGTTCAGGCGGTCGCGTCGCGCGCGGGCGAGATCGTCGACGCCCTTACCGGGCCGGACGTAGCGGCGGACCTCACCCAGGCGACCATCGCCGAGTTTTCGAACCTGAAGGCCGACGTGTCGCGCCTGACCCAGGAGCTCAGCCGCTACGTCGATCTCGAGCTTCGCGCCCTGCAGGCAAATACGAGGGAAGCGCAGAGAATCGCCGCGTGGCAGGTCGCTGCCCTGGTGCCGGGTACAGTCATCATCGTACTGTTCTTCATCCTCCTGGTCGCACGACCCATCCGACAGATCGACGACGCGATCGAGCAGCTCGGGCAAAGCGGCTTTTCCAAGCCTATAACGGTCGCGGGACCGCGAGACCTGGAGAAGCTGGGAAGACAGTTGGAGTGGCTGCGGCTAAGGCTCCTCGAGCTGGCGCAGGAGAAAAACCGATTTTTACGCCACATGTCGCATGAGCTGAAAACGCCTCTCGCGAGCATCCGGGAAGGAACGGAACTGCTGCTCGACGGGACACTCGGTGAACTCGACAAACCGCAGCGGGAAGTGGCGGACATCCTGCGCATGAACGGCCTGAAACTTCTGCAGCTGATCGAGAACCTGCTGAGTTTCAGCGCCTGGCAGGCCAAGAGCGAGGTCCTGACGCTCAGTGATTTCCAGCTCCGACCGCTCGTCATCGTCGTCGCCAAGGAACAACGACTGGCGCTGAATGCGGCGCGTGTCCAGTTGCGGCTGGAGGTGGACGACATTATTGTCCGGGCAGATCGGGACAAAATTCGAACCGTACTGGATAATCTGCTATCTAATGCGGTCAAGTTCACGCCGGCCGGGGGAGTGGTCACCATCAGGGCTTGCAGGACACCTGCGGGATTTGTTATCGAATTTGCAGATACCGGCCCCGGAATCCCCGAGGATGAGAAGCCGCGTATCTTCGACGCTTTTTTCCAGGGTCGCCGTGAGCAGGGCGGCCAGGTGGCGGGTACCGGCATCGGGCTATCGGTAGTTATGGAATGTATCCAGGCGCACAACGGAACCGTGGAACTCGTGCGGTCCGACGAATTCCCCGGGGCGCATTTCCGGGTCAATGTCCCGCAGCAACGCGTCGTACGCGTGGAGAAGAAGTTGGCAGCCAATGCGTAAAGCGATACGGATAGGCAGGCATTCCCTCCTGGCGACTTTGTTCGCATGCAGCCTGAGCGCCTGTGGCTCCTCGAACAGCTGGCTTGACCGGGTGTGGGCATCCGATTCGCCGGGTAGTGCGGAACCCCTGTCTCCCGGTTCTCCGAATGCCGATGACTACCTGCGTGAACTCGAGCTGTTGACGTCCGGCGACCCGGCCACGCAGGGGGAAATTTACGCTGACGCGGAGAGCGGTGCGACGCTGACTCCCGGTCCGTCCACCAACCTGCGTTTCGCGCTCGTTCTGGCGACGCCGGGCCACAGTGGCGCCGACATGCAGCGTGCCCAGAGCCTGTTACGAGAGTTGCTCGCCCAGACAGCGCTGATGACACCGTCGGAAATCGCACTGGCGCACGTCGCGCTGAATTCCGTCGAGGAGCGACTCGTGCTGGAATCCGAAGCGCGGCGGCTGCGCGAAACATCCTCAGTCCGCAGCGACCGCACCGAGGAACAGCTGCTGGCACAGCGGCTGGCCGCCATCGAGGCAGAGAACCGGCGTCTGCGCACCGAGCTCGCGGACGCCGAGCAAAAGCTCGAAGCTATCACCTCGATTGAACGTTCCATCCGCGAGCAGGGTCAGTAGTTCGTCGCATTCTCGCGACAAGTTCTTATTTTTGAAAGGATTACCTTGCTCCGGCAGCGGCGAGGTACTACCCTTGCCGTTGGTTCAAGAACGCGATGGCCCGATCAATAATGGCTGCCAGACCTTCCGGAAAAATCCTCCTGGTCGATGACGACCCGGGCTTGCTGCGCCTTCTCTCCATTCGGCTCCGCGCCGAAGGTTACGAGGTGGAGGCCGTCGACAGCGCCGAACATGCCCTGGCCGTCCTCAACCGGTTTGCGCCGGACCTCGTCATCACCGACCTTCGCATGGACAAGATGGACGGCATCGGACTGCTGAAAGAACTTCAGACCTGTTCGCCCGGCCTTCGTGTCGTGATCGTGACGGCTCATGGAACGATTCCCGACGCGGTGTCGGCAACGCAGAGCGGCGCATTCGGCTTCCTGACCAAGCCAATCGACAAGGACGACTTGCTGGCTACGGTGGAAAAGGCCCTCAAGGTTTCGGGTTCTGTCCGGGTGGATGGCACATGGGCAAGCGGCATCATCACCCGCAATCACGGCATGATGGAAATCCTCAACCAGGCGAAAATGGTTGCAGCGACGGACGCCAGGGTTTTGATCACGGGCGATTCCGGCACGGGCAAGGAGATCCTGGCCCAGGCGATACACCGGGCCAGCCCGCGACAGAACCAGCCTTTCGTGGCGATCAACTGCAGTGCGATGGCCGAGAATTTGCTCGAATCCGAACTGTTCGGCCATGAGAAAGGCGCATTCACCGGTGCGACCCGGAGCCATAAAGGTCTGTTTCAGGCCGCCGAGGGCGGCACCCTGCTGCTTGACGAGATCGGTGACATGCCGATGCGATTACAGGTCAAACTCTTGCGTGTACTCCAGGAAAACCAGGTGCGGCCAGTCGGCAGTACCGACGCGATCGACGTGGATGTTCGCGTAGTTTCGGCCACGCACCGGGATTTGCAGGACCTGATGAGACAGGGGCGTTTTCGCGAGGATCTCTACTACCGACTGAACGTCGTCAACATTCACCTGCCTGCGCTCGACGAACGGCGAGAGGACATTCCGCTTCTCGTTGCACATTTCCTCCAGTCCATTGCCAGGGAGGCCGACCAGGAGCGCAAGGTCTATGCCCCGGAAGCCGTAGAGATGCTGGTGACCGCCGAATGGCCAGGCAACATACGGCAGCTGTCCAATGTCGTGCGGCAAAACGTTGCGTTGTCACGTTCGCCCGTCATCAGCGCGGAACTCGTACAACAGAGTCTCGGTGAGCATGCCGGTAAATTGCTGTCGTTTACGGATGCGCGCGACGAATTCACTCGCAATTACCTGACACAAATCCTGCAGATCACGCAAGGCAACGTCAGCCAGGCTGCAAGACTCGCTAAACGCAATCGAACGGATTTCTACAAGCTGCTCTCGCGGCACGATCTGAATCCGGACCAGTTCAAGTCCCGGTAGACTCGCGCCACGCACTCAGGCTAGGGCGACGATTTCCTGGAATAGCCTTCGGCGGATAAGCCGTACTTGTTCAATAGGTCGTAGAGGGTTGGGCGGGTGATGCCGAGTAACTCGGCCGCCTTCGAGATGTTTCCGTAGCAACGCGTCAGTGCTACACGGATGGCTTTCGACTCCGCCCGCTGCCGAACCTCCCGCAGGTTCAGTGATTCCACACTTTCAGGGCCGCCGTCGCCGGTCAGGCCCATGTCCGCAGCCGTCACGAATTTGCCATCGGCCATGATGACGGCACCCTTGATCTTGTTTTCCATTTCACGCACGTTGCCGGGCCACTAATAGGTCTCGATGGCAGCAATGGCATCATCGCTGAATCCATTGAGTGCGCGACGGTGTTTGCTGCCGTATTTCTGCAGAATTGATCGGGCCAGGATCAGCCGACCTTCTTCCCGATCACGCAGCGGCGGTATATTGATCGTAATCTCGGCGATCCGATAGTAGAGGTCATCCCGAAACCGGCTGTCCTCGATCAGGGACTGAAGATTCTGGTTCGTCGCGCAAACGACACGCACGTCGACCGGAATCTCCTGCCGGCCCCCGACGCGTTCGATCACCCGCTCCTGCAGGAAACGCAGCATCTTTGCCTGCAGTGGCATCGG
Source organism: Woeseiaceae bacterium (assembly GCA_041743865.1). GTDB lineage: Bacteria > Pseudomonadota > Gammaproteobacteria > Steroidobacterales > Woeseiaceae > UBA1847. The sequence goes on along the minus strand of JBGTLY010000225.1, from coordinate 41,120 downwards.
CATATCCCCGATTTCATCGAGGAACAGTGTGCCGCCGTTCGAAATCTCGACCTTCCCCATCGTCTGCTTGTGCGCACCGGTAAATGCGCCCTTTTCGTGACCAAACAACTCCGATTCGAGTAGGTTTTCCGGGATGGCGGCACAATTGATCGCGACGAAATTTGCGCCCGCCCTGTTGCTGAGACGATGCAGAGCCCTCGCCAGCAATTCCTTACCGGTTCCGGACTCACCGAGAAGAAGCGTGGACGCATCCGTCGGCGCTACTTTCTCGATCATGCGGCATACCGCGAGCATCGATTCGCTTGCGGCGACAATACCGTCGAGCGGGGATTCGTTCACGCGGTTCTGCAGATTGCGATTCTCAGCCTCCAGCTCCGCGATATTGAAGGCCCGATCCACCAGCAACTTCAGGGTATCGGTATTGACCGGTTTTTCGTAAAAGTCGTAGGCTCCCTGTGCGATAGCTGTGAGCGCATTCTCCTGATCGCCATTGCCGGTGACGACGATGACCTTGGTATGCGGCGCGAGCCTGAGAATTTCGGCCAGCGTCAGCAGCCCCTCCTCGACCCCTTCCGGATGCGGCGGCAAACCGAGATCCTGCAATACCACAGCAGGCTCATGTCGGCGCAGCTCCGCAATTGCGGACTCCCGATCGCCGGCGATGTGAGTGGTGTAATCCTCGAAGCACCATCGCAGTTGTCGACAGAGGCCCGGATCGTCCTCGACGATCAGCAAACTTCGACTCGGTTGTGCCATGCTTACCCGTACCCCGTGTTGGTGCTCCGCCATGTTGCCACGTGTCCGCAAGGAATTGCAGGGGCTGGGTCACAACCGGGTGGACTGACGCCGGGCCCGCTTACATCGAGCGCCCGGCGGCAACCGTCCCGCCGTCGACAGGAATGACCGCGCCGTTGACATAGGCTCCGGCGGCCGATGCCAGGTAGATCGCCGTACCCGCCATGTCCGAGGGCTTGCCAATCCGTTTCAGTGGCACCGCTGCGCGCACCTGCTCGCCCATGGTGTCTAACGTGTGCGCCATCATCCTGCTCGGGAACGGCCCCGGCGCGATGGCGTTGCAGGTAATGAAGCGCTCAGCGAGGCTCACCGCCAGCATGCGAGTCAGGTGGTGTAACGCCGCCTTGCTGGGTCCATACGAAAAGGTGGGCAATCGACTGACTTTGAGGCCGTCGATGGACCCGATGTTGATGACCCTGGCCGGGTCATCGGCGCTCGCTGCAGCCTCGAGCAGGGGTAAAAGCGCCTGCGTCAGGAAAAACGGGCCTTTCACGTTGACGTTCATCACCTTGTCCCATCCCGCCTCCGGGAAGGTGTCGAGCGGTTCGCCCCAGGTCGCGCCTGCATTGTTGACGAGGATATGGAGGCGTGACTCGCGAGACCCGAGTGCGGTCGTCAGGTCGCGGACGCCGTCCGCCCCCGACAGGTCTGCCGGAAGTGCAATGCACTCGCCCTGTCGGCTCAGCCGCTCGGCGGTTTCCCTGCAGGCGTCAGCTTTCCGGGACGAGATATACGTGCGCACCCCGCTCGCCACGAAGCCCTCGGCAATCATTTCGCCAATCCCGCGCGACCCCCCCGTCACAAGGGCGCATTTTCCACTTATGTCAAACAGTGATCGCATCTGCTCATCCCCTTCCGGTCGTATTCGCGCCGCCGTAGCTCGCGAATGGTAGCCGAACCGGGCCGCACGGGCGGGCATTGTCCCTAGTGCGAAAAGCCTGACGAAACACTATTGACAATCATTCGCATTTGAGATGCAATGTTCGCCTGTCACAGTACGCACCGGATCGCCATGTACGTTTGCATCTGCAATGCCATTACGGAGAGTGAAATCCGCGCCGCTGCGCAGGCCGGTGCGACGGACCTGTGGCGGCTTCAGACGGAGCTGGGTGTCGCCGCAGGCTGCGGGACATGCCGCGATACGGCATCGTCCATTCTTCGCGAGTACCGGGGTGCTGCAGGCTCCGCGCCGACCTCCAGGGGCGCCGTTCCGGTTCGGTATTATCCGGCGGCAGGCTGAGCCTCTACCGCACGATCAGGCCGCTTGCATAGCGCCCACACGGGGCTTTTTTTTGTGGCCAATGCGGGTACCCTACCCCTGCCCGGACGCCGTCGAACATCGCTCGACAGCGGATCGGGCCCTGTCGGTCATCCGGAGCAATGCAATGAAAGGCGATCCCCAAATCATCAAACACCTGAACAAGGTGCTAAAGAACGAGTTGACCGCGATCAACCAGTATTTCCTGCACGCTCGGATGTTTGGTAACTGGGGATTTTCGAAGCTCAACGAGCACGAGTACCACGAGTCCGTTGACGAAATGAAGCACGCAAATTCTCTTATCGAACGGATCCTGTTCCTTGAAGGACTGCCGAATCTGCAGGATCTCGGCCGGCTCGGAATCGGGGAGAACGTGCCCGAAGCCCTGAAGAGCGACCTTGCGATGGAAATGGGGGCCCTGCCGGACCTGCATGTCGCGATCCGAGACTGCGAAGAAAAAGGTGACTTTGTCAGTCGTGAACTTTTTCGCCACATCCTCGAGTCCGAGGAGGAGCACATCGACTGGCTCGAAACACAACTCGATCTGATCGACAAGATCGGACTCGAAAACTATCTGCAATCACAGACCTGACTCCGGGCGGACGCGGCTCTCTCCCGGCGTTAACGCCAGTTCGGGAATCTCCCGCGGACTTCCCGCCCGACTGTTGCCGCGCACAAAATCGCCGATCGGACGCAAACCCGGCACGTGATCACAAATGACCTTCAGGCTGGTTACGATTGGTACAGCCATCAGGGCCCCGGCGATCCCCCAAAGCCAGCCCCAGACGATGACAGACAGGAACACGAACAAGGGGCTCAGCGACATTCTCTGGCCCAGCACCATTGGTGTAATCAGTTGTCCCTCCACGATCGTAAGTACCAGGAACACTGCAGCCGGCGCCAGTGAGTCCCCCAGCGTCTCGAAGGAACTCAGCCCGACGATGAAGAGAACCGAGGCTGAGGCGAGAGCGCCGACGTACGGCGCGAAATTGAACAGCGCGACCATGGTTCCCCAAAGGAAGGGATTTGGAACTCCGAGCCAGTACATGGTGACGCCGGTTACTGCGCCGAGCGCCAGGTTGATCAGGGTCACGGTAGCGAGGTAGCGCGATTGCTCCTGCTGGATCTGCCGCGCGATCGCAACGATACGGCGACGTTCCGCCCAGTTGCGTCCGCAACTCGTCATCCGTCGCAACAACGTATCCCCGTTTGCCAGCAGGAAAAATGTCGAAAACATCACGATACCGACGAATGCGGCAGCGGCAGGCAGGCCGACAAGCAGGTTCTCCGTGATAGACGGACCTTTTACGACTACCGACTGTGCGTTCCCCGATTCCGGCGGACGCGCCAGCTCTTCCACTTCGTTCGCAAGTTCCTGGATACCCTCGAGATGGCTTTTTGCCGCGAAAAAATCCTGTTGCAGGTCACGCACGGTGCGTGGCGCCTCGGCCAGCCACCGCCCCGCAGGTTCTGCGAGCAGCGAAATAGCAAAAACGAGGATCCCGATCAGCGTGGCAACGATGGCGACCGCCGACAAGGCAGATGGAATACCGAACTTGTGCAGCCAGCGTACGAGGGGCGACAGCAAGAGGTTCAGCAGCAGCGCGAAAGCGATAGGCGTCAGGATATCGGCGGCGAAATACAGGCACGCCGAGATTGCGATGAGCAACAGCCCGACCAGGGGAAGCGACATCTGCCGGCGCGCGCCGGCAGACAACAAGTCAGAGGCCATCACCCATGAGCACCAAACATTCGCCAAGCCAGCAAGGTCGTATTGGCCAGCCCCAACACATTCTCGAACGGCCGGATGCGCAATTTCGTTTCACTGCTGGCGCCCACCAGGGCTCCCGCCGCGAATGCAAAAGCCAGCGTGCTGGGGTTCGCAAAACGCTCCTGCTTCCATTCGTGAATGGCGGCGCGATGTTGCCTTCGACAACTATCCCAATGAGCGGCCTCGCGAGACCGCTCCGCAACAATGGCGCGTTGCCGGGTCAACATCATGGCGTCGCGTCCCGTTCTTTTTGTAATTGCGCGCGCGTCGCATTGAACTCGAGGTGCTTCCAAAGCCCGAGAGCGCTTCGCCAAAGCAAGTAGGCAGCGACGATGTTGGCTCCGGCGACGAGAAGCAAGGCAACCCAGAGCGGCAGGCCGGCCTGGTGCAGGCCGTAAACGAGACCGGCAAGGAGCATGCCCCAGGAACCCAAAAGGCACACTGCGGTCAGCATCCCGAGAAACGCCATGAGCGCGACGCTGTGCGCAGCCAGTTTCGCCTCGGCAAAAGCGAGCTGCGCCAACGAACGCGCGCGCTCGCGGGTTGCCATCACCCACCCCGTCGCGAGCTCGACTATACCTTCCGCCGATCCGGCGCCATCCTCCGAACCGGCGGGCATGCGTTGATCGCGCGTTTCCGCCTGGCGCGTCGCGGCATCAGCCATCGCGGCTTACCGGCGCAGGAGTGCGGCGGCCAGTATGCCCGCGGCGAATGCCATACCGGTAGCAGCGAGTGGGCGCTCCCGGACGAAAAGTTCAATCTGGTCCAGCGAGCGCTCGACTTGCGCGCCAGCGGCTTTCTGCGAAGCACCCACTTTTTCCTGAGCCCGGCTGGCCTTCTCGCGGATCTGGCGCTCGACGCTTTCCGCGCGGTCTGCTGACTGGTCAATGGCTTTGTGCGCGGCATCCGCGACTTTACGTGTGGTCGGCGCGGTGGTGCCGGCGGGGGCGTCAAAATTGCTGTTCAAGTCCGGATTCTGGTTCATCTAATTTGCTCCATCATATTTATGAAAGACGGCTATCCGCTTTACAGGATAGCGTCGTGTCGTAACAGGTGTGCAGGTTTTGTGCCAATGGGACCGTGTTAACACTCAGGCACAGCATGAGCGGACCGGGAGCTCGGCGACGGAAAAACTTGCCAAAATTGGAAAAATGTACATGGCCTCGGACCACTCCCGGTCTCAGTATAGCTTGCCGGTCAAAACCCGCTACACGTCGTGTGCGGTCCGGCGTCATTCCTTCAACATAAGCCGGGACCGGATGATGGAAGCGGACTGGCGCCATAGGGGACGTAACCCGACCAGGGAGGTCAGCGTACGTTGGCCAGGCGCCGGTAGGTACTCAGGTGGCGAAATGCGCTCTTCTCGTCGATCGTTTCCAGCACAGTCGCCAGGTTGTAGTGCGCATCGGCGAATTCGGGCTCGATGGCAATCGCAGCCCGATAGGCCTCGGCCGCCTCATCCAGCTTGCCGAGTTCCTGCTTCAGCACGCCGAGATTGAACCACGCGAGTGAATGTTGAGGGTCCGTTCCCAGCGCATGACGGTAATGGGTCTCCGCAAGTACGGTATCGCCGGCGAGCGCCAGCAATCGTCCGAGGTTGACGTGGGCATCCTCGCAGGACGGATCGGCAGCGATTGCGCGAGCGTACGCATCCAAGGCTTCGCGACTCGCTCCAGCGGTGTCCAGATCGCAGCCTACATCGAACCAGTCTTCCGCCGAGGAATGTTCTTCCGACTCGGTGAAGCCGATGACCTTGGGAGCGAGCTCGGTGACAATCGAGCGGAAGGATAGATCCAGCACGCCCTGCCCGCTCACGATACTGAACGGTGCGCTGCCGAAATCCATGACGACATCCGAGCCTTCGGCCCGGACTCGCAAGCCGCTCACGCGCGCGCGATCACCGGCCAGTCGGTTCAGGGATTTGAGCGCCAGGCGCACTGCGGCGAAACGGATGCCGTGCTCAAGAAGCTCGTGCGCGGATTTGGCAAGAACGAGGTCCTGGAATGCAAAGGAGTATCCGCGGGCCGTTCGTTGTCCGATCAGGGTATCTCGGGCGAGAGTACGCACCTGCGCGGGTTTCAAACCCGAAAGATCTGCAACATCCTGGGTACGGTAGGACTTCACAGCCCGCCGCTTCAGGACGATTTGCGCGACGTGGCCTTTTTGCTGGTCGACGCTTTCTTTTTCGAACGCCGCGGAGCCGCCTTCGCGGGTTTCGCTTTACCTTCGCCCTCGAGACTGGCTTTCAGTGCAGCCATAAGGTCGACGACCTTTGCCTGACCGGTTTCCGGCGCCACGACAGTAATGTCCTCGCCGGCGACTTTGGCGTCGATCAGTGCACGTGTACGCTCATAAACATCGTCGGTGTACTGTTCCGGTTGGAATTCTTCGGCGGCGGCCTGCGAGATCAGTTGCCGGGCCAGCTGCAGCTCGTCCTTCCTGACCTCTGCATCCTCGATCGGAATTGCGTCGATGGATCGGATTTCGTCAGCGTACCGCAACTGCTCGAGCACAAGCCCGCCGTCCACCGGACGCACGAGCACCAGGTACTGCTTGCCGCGCGCGGCATAGCTGCCGAGCGCTGCGCGTCCGGTTTCCACGAGAGCTTTGGACAGCAAGTGGTATGCGCGTGCACCGCCCTTGTCGGTACCGAGATAGTAAACCCGGTCAAGGTAGATTCTGGGCACCTTGTCCATTTGGACGAATTCACGAATGTCGATGGTGTGCGTCGACTGCGCTTCGACGGCTTCGAGTTCTTCCGGACTAAAGAGCACATACTGGCCGCGCGTGAATTCGTAGCCCTTCACGATGTCTTCCCGCTCTACCGGCTCGCCGGACTTGGAGGAAACGAGCTGCTGCTTGACGCGGGCGCCGTCGGACTTGCTAATCTGGTTGAAGCGTATGGTCCGGCCCGATTCGTAGGCCGTGAACAACTTGACCGGTATCGATACCAGTCCGAAGGAAATAGTGGCAGAAGCCAGAGCACGTGCGGCCATAGTGGGAGAACTATAGCACTTGAAACCGGGAGAGCACACGGATCTCGACGAGTATCGTGCACGCCGTGACGCGGGCAGAACGCCTGAGCCCATGGGCGGCACGGCCGTTCGGGGGCGCCGCTTCGTCGTGCAGCATCATCTCGCGCGCCGCGCGCACTTCGACCTGAGACTCGAGCACGAGGGAGTCCTCCTCTGCTGGGCCGTCCCCAAGGGCCCGTCCGGCGACCCGGCTGACAAGCGGCTTGCAGTCCAGACCGAACCGCACCCCCTCCATTACACCGCCTTCGAAGGCGTCATCCCCGACGGCAATTACGGCGCGGGCTCGATGATCGTATGGGACCAGGGGAGCTACACCCCGTTGCTCGACGTGGGTGAGGGACTCCGGGCGGGCAAGCTGCTCTTTGATTTGCATGGTCACAAACTGCTCGGCAAATGGACCCTGGTGCGCACCCGTCAGGATTGGCTGCTCATCAAGGAACGAGACGCCTACGCACGGACCGGTACGGACAACACATTCCCCGAAGACTCTGTTCTTTCCGGTCTGACTGCCGACGAGCGGCGCGATCCGGAGGCTGTCGTTCGACACTTCACCACCGCAGTGAAACGAGCTGGCGCCGCTTTGCTGAAGAAGCCGTTTCATCCGGCAGGCCCGATGCTGGCGACCCCGCACCAGGGCTTTTCGGACCCCGACTGGGTATTCGAACTGAAGCACGATGGCTATCGCGCCTTTGCGATCCGCAGTGGAGACGATGTGCAGCTGCGTTCGCGCAATGACCTCGAACTCGGGCACGCATTTCCCGATCTCCTGCACCCTCTGGGGCACCTGCCCTACCCGAGCTTCGTCATTGACGGCGAAATCGTCTGCACGGACGACTCCGGACACGCCAGTTTTGCACGATTGCAGGCCCGAGCCCGGCTGCGCAACCTGCACGAACAGCAAGTCGCAGCGTTGACGGCGCCGGCCACCTTTTATGCCTTCGACCTGCTCGAGGCGAGCGGCTACGACTGCCGTGACCTGCCACTCGTCCTGAGGAAGCAACTGCTGCATTCCATGCTGCCGAGCATTGGTCCGTTTCGCTACAGCGATCACCTGGAAGCCCAGGGTGAAAAGCTCCTGGCGTTTGCCAGGGATCATGGGCTGGAAGGCACCGTCGCGAAGCGTGCGGGTTCCGTCTACCGCACCGGTCGATCGCAGGATTGGCGCAAGACCGCGCTCACCACCACCGACGATTTCGTCGTTGCGGGGTGGGTACCGTCCGACAAGGCCGGCCGGCAGATCACGGCACTGTTGCTGGCGAGCTACGCGCAGGGCAGGCTCGTGTACAGCGGTCGCGTAGGGACCGGCTTCTCGGCGACAGACGAAGACGGTTTGCTCGCACAACTTCGGAAGCTCCCGGGTGCCGGACCGCCGGACAGCGCTCCGGACGAGCCGCTTGCCCGGTGGGTCGATCCCAGGCTCGTGGTGGAAGTTCGATTCAAACAACGCACGCCGAACGGCTATTTGCGAATGCCGGTGTTCGTGCGGGAGCGTCGGGACAAAGCGGCCGTGGATTGCGGCGATAGTATCCCTCTGCCAAGCACGGAACGACACGACGTTGTCGTCACGAACCCGGAGAAGATTCTCTGGCCGGCAGATAGTTTCACCAAGGCGGACCTGGTCAGCTACTACCAACGCATGGCGCCATTCATACTCCCGCATTTGCGCGATCGCGCGGTCACACTGGTTCGTTATCCGGACGGCATCGACGGTGAGTCATTTTTCCAGAAGCATGCGCCGGCCAGTGCACCTGCGTGGTTGCGAGTAGACGCGAACCGCTACGATGTGAGTCTCGACCCGGACCTCATCGTCATCGACTCGATGGATGCGCTGCGCTACCTCGCAAACCTCGCAGCGATCGAGATACACATGCGATCCGGGACACTGGCGCAACCCGATCGCCCGAGCTGGCTTGTCATAGATCTCGATCCGAAGGAGGCTCCCTTTGCCTGGGTTTTGGATGCCGCGAAGACCTTGCTGGGAATCTGCAGCGATATCGAACTGCCCGCATATCTCAAGACGACGGGCTCCACCGGCTTGCATCTCATGCTGCCGACCGGCGGCGCACTCGATCACGAACAAGGAACGGTTCTCACGACGCTGATCGCAACCGTGGCCCAGCGCAAGCTGGCGGATACCACGACCCTCGAGCGCAGGATCGAAAACCGCGCGGGAAAAGTCTATCTCGATTGTGGTCAGAACCGGGCCGGACAGACGATTGCCGCGCCTTTTAGCCTGCGCGCGCGTCCCGGTGCGCCGGTGTCGATGCCAATCCACCAGCGGGAGCTGACGGGGCGGCTCGTGAACACCCGCTTTCACCTGCAAAACGCAAGCCGACGCATGCGCCGGCTGGGGAAGGATCCCATGCTGGCCCTCGCCAAAGAGCGTGTGGATTTCACGCGCACGGCGACGCTTCTCGAAAAGCGGCTGACGGAGCAGCAATGAAAGGGTAGGATTTGCATTGGCATGGTACTTGCAATTTGTACTCAGACTAAGGACCCGGACCGGAATTCCCGTCTCTTATGGCCAACCTCATCACACTAAGCCGGCTGATACTGGTGTTGGTGGTAATTTTTCTGGCGCATTTCGCCTCGCCGCCGTGGCATCTGCTGAATGTCGTCCTCCTGATCCTTGCCTTTGTCACCGATGCGCTCGACGGTGCCGTGGCGCGCAAGCGGGGCGAAACCAGCCAATTCGGTGCAATGTTCGACATCGCCACCGATCGCATCGTCGAACTGTCGTTGTGGGTCCTTTTTGCGACGCTCGGCCTCGTCGGTTTGTGGGTGCCCCTGCTGTTCATCGCCCGCGGCAGTATCACCGACTCGATTCGCGCCGCCGAACTCGCCGAGACAGGCCGTGCGCCTTTCCAGTCACTTGACTCACCTGTGTCCCGCTGGATCGTCGCCGGGGTCTTCATGCGCGTTTTCTATGCCGTGATCAAAGCCGTGACGTTTTGCTGGCTCATGCTGACGTTCGCCGTGTCGGCTCTCCTGCCGGACTTGTCGGCCGCCATCCTGTCGCTGTTGCAGATCGCGGGCCAGGCGCTGGTCCTGTTGTCCGTTGCTCTGTGCCTGTTACGAGGAGTACCCGTACTGGTCGAATTCCTCCGGCGGGAAAGCGCCCGTGCCAATCGGAAACTGCCCAATATCACTGTCCGCTAGGCGAAAGTCCGGCCATGACGCGGACGCTCGCCCTCTTCGACATCGACGGGACGCTCTTACAGTTGCCGAGCACGGAGCGTCGGTTCGCGCGTTACCTGAAGCAGAAAAAAGTTTTACAGGCAAGTAGCAACGCGCGCTTCGCATGGTATTCGGCGCTGGGTTTTCCGCGCCATGGCCGGCTCGTCCTCAAACGCAATGTGTCTTACCTGTATGGCCTTGCGCTCGGAGCCGTCGAGGAACATGCCGCAGCGTGGGTAACAGAGGTCGTCTCGTCTGCCATCGTGCCCGATGTCCTGGCACGACTGCAGGATCACCATGCGAGGGGCGATACCACCGTGTTGCTGAGCGGCACACCCGAATTCCTGGCGGTGGCGATCGGCGCGAAACTGGGCGTATCGCAGGTCCGCGGCAGCACAATCCACGTCGAAGATGGGGTGCTTCGCGGCCGCTTTTTCAGCATGCACCTGTTCGGACCGGAAAAGCTGCGCATTGCTGAGGAACTGCGCCGGGACCTGGGCGGCGACGCCCGTGTTGTTTCCTATGCCGATTCCTGGAGCGATCTTGCGCTTCTCGATTGGTCCGATGTTGCCATCGTCGTCAACCCGGAACGCCGATTGGGTGAGGAAGCCAGGAAAAGAGGATGGGAGGTGCTCACCGTCTAGGGCGACAGCTTCGACGGCGGCATCGTGCTCAATCAGCCAGGAATTCACTTATGAATATTCTCACCGATTTGTTTTCGCTCGAGCTTTCGCAGCTAGTCCGACTTGCCATCGCCGTCCCGGTCATCTATTTCGCGCTGATCGCGCTGATCCGCCTCAGCGGCAAGCGGACGACATCGCAGATGAACAATTTTGACTGGATCGTCACGGTCGCACTGGGCAGCCTGGTCGCGACCGGCATCACATCGCCGCAGACTTCTTTACTGCAGGTCGTGATCGCAATCAGCTTTCTGATCGGCCTGCAATTCGCCGTGACCTGGCTGGTCCTGCGATCCTACGACGTGCGTCATTGGGTCAAGCCGCACCCTCGCCTGCTGTTTTATCAAGGACACTTCCTGCAGCGCGACATGCGCGAGGAACGTGTAAGCGAATTGGAAGTTCGTGCAGCAATTCGCGCATCTGGCCATCACCGGCTCCAGGATGTCGGCGCAGTGGTACTTGAAACCGACGCGACCCTCAGTGTTTTGCCGGCAGAGGATTCGGCTGGCGCCGAGACCGCACTCGACGACGTCAAGGTCGCCACACCGGGCATTCGAATCCCGGTGTAAATATTGCGCTCGACAGGCGTTGTTTACAGCCGCAAGTGGCCGATGAGGCGCCGCGCAATGGCTGAAGCCAATACCACCCAAAAAAAGACCGCCCCACGGCGGCCGTCTTTCGAATGGCGTCCCCAAGACGATGCGGTAACTGGCCACATATCTGCCGGAACGTCGATTTCCGTGCCCGGAAGTGAGATCTAGCAGCCGTCGAGCGGGCCTATTCGCCGCGACCAGGCGCGCGTCATGCGCCGGCGTTGGCCGGCATGAATACCCGGAGGTGGGTACGGGTCGAACGGCCGATCTGGCGTGTTAGCGGAAGTTCGGAGGGCCGATAATGTCGCTCCGGATTTGACTGGCTACATAACGGACGCGCAGCGGCGGTGCTTATCCGAGCGCCTCGAGGCCTTTTTTGTCGATCAGGTTCAGAAGCTTCAGTGAGGGGCCGTTGGGCTTTTTCTGGCCCTGCTCCCATTTCTGCACCGTCGAAGGGCTGGTATTCAGATAGGCAGCGAACACCGCCTGGCTGGCCTTGTTGCGCGTGCGCAGACGCTTGATCTGGGCCGCAGTGAGCGGCTTCACCGGCGGCAGGCACAGCGCATCGAACTCGCGCATGGTGCGCGTGCTCATGACACCCGCGTCGTGCAGACCGTCGGCCGTCTCGTGCACGGTGTCCAGGATCTTAGTTGCCATCGTCATTCACCTCGATCTCGATCAGTTCGCCGGCCTTGATCGCTTTGGCAAGCATCTCTGCCGGGTAATTCAGTAACTCCTTCGCCAACAGCTTCAAGGCCTTCAGTTCCTTGTCGCTGATGTTGGCCCGTTCGTTCTTCGCAAAGCCGTAGACGAAGAATGCCTTCTCGTCCTGCTTGAACGCCACCAGGGTGCGCGCCCCACTGCGTTTGCCACGACCGGGCAACGCCACCCGTTTCTTCACCACCTGGCCACCCAGGCGGGCATCGATGAGCCCAGCTTCCATCTCAGCCACCGCGGCAGCCAACGCCGCATCGCTCAGCCCATCGCCGTCCGCCCAGCCGGCGAACGCCTTGGTCTTAAGAGCCTGCATCGGCACTGTTTCTTATTGGATCCTGACTATAGCACTAAGTGCCATAGACTGGGTCACCTTTTTTTAGTCGCCCGACAGCGGCCACCCTGCTAATTGGAAGCCAATTCGTCCGTCTGTCTTCGGACTTCTCGTTCACGTGCCTGTTTTGGCGTCGATTACGGCAAAGGCTTCCCGTAACCGAGCCACAGGCAGGCGTCCAGATACAAGCGAACGCCATTCTGAAAGGCGGCGACCTTTAGCTTGTTCACGAATTCCATTTGAAGATCCGGGCGGATCATCGCGAGCGTGCCCCTGTTAGAACCGCTGTCGCGGAGTCTGCCAGAAGACTGGCAGAGATTCTCATACGGGGAGACTGCGGGCCAAATCCAGCCGGTCGCTCCTGTTTACAATGTCATTCCTGACATATAATGGTCTGTGCAATGAGTCCGAAGGATAAGCCACTTGTATGGATGCACGGGGAGGTAAAGACACCTCCGTTCTCCAAGGTGGCAAGACTGCAAGCGGGCTATCTGCTACGACTCCTGCAACGTGGCGAGGAGTATGACCATGGATAAGCGCAAGAAGGAAAAACTGGCAAAGAAAAGCTGGAAGGTGGGCTCTGTTGTTGAGTTCCTTGATCTTTCGGCTGAAGAATCTGCTTATATCGAAATGAGACTTGCGCTGGGTGAAAAATTGAGAGAACGCAGACTGCGCAGAAAGCTTACTCAAGCCGAGTTAGCCAAAGCGATTGAGTCCAGCCAATCCCGGGTTGCCAAGATGGAAGCGGGTGATCCGACTGTATCTATCGACTTGCTCGTGAAGTCACTGCTTGCGCTAGGCGTTTCGAAGAAAGAATTGGCCCGGACCATATCGTAGTGCCTCACCGGCGACTGCTCGCCTCTCGGCAAAAAAGCCGCCATGGAGACGCATCTATAGCGAGCGGGTGTTGGGCGAGCTAGTGAGACTGCATCTCAAAGCTGTCGCAGAGAATAGTCCGGAAAATATCCGGAAAAACGAAAAGCGCGACCCAACGGTCGCGTAAGTAGTTGTTTTCATTGGCGTCCCCAAGGGTACTTGCGATTAATCCCAGAACGTCGGGGAAACAACGACTTGAAGGCGACGTGTCTCATCCGAAACAAAAAAAGTGAAGGTTAGCAACATCTTATTTGGGACCTTCAGCTTCTCTTCCCGTCCCAATTGGAAGCTTCAAATGCCACCTGGCAATCCAGGTCTTGGCCACGCAGCTATAGGCGAGCCTCATTCTATCGACTAACAGACGCCGGCCCTTATCCAGATCGTCGCAGACTACGCCACTGACATCCGCAGGCTAGGCGTAGGAGCTGAGCCGGCGATGCCCACGATATCCGTCCCGCGCTATAGAAATGGGGCTTTGTCCAAGCCGAAGTCGGCGACGTTTCGCTCGAAATAGTACGCGGGTGCCTGGAAGCTATCTGGCGCGGGAACAGCCCAACTTCGTGTTAAATACCAAATATAGATCCTCGACCGCCATACCGGTTGTGTGATCAATTTGCTGAAAAACATCGGTCCACCATCTACCGAGCCCTCGCCCAGAGCGGCTTTTCCGAGTAAGCCCCTGCAGGATTGTCCTCAAGTCGTATTCGGGTAACGCGACAATTCGGCTGCACGCTTCCATCCGTCGCCCCCTCTTGCGCGAGTTCAAACGCGAGGACAGGACGATGGAAACTGCACGTAACGGCAATGCAAGGATCGTGCTCGTTCAGAGCCGCGATCATCTCGACATGTTCCGTTTCGCGCTGTGCCGCTACCGCCGCGGCAGCCTGCTGCTCGGCCTCCCGTTGGGCCAGCGCCGCGGCCCGCTGCTCGGCACGTTCTTGCCATTGGGCAATCGTCATCTGCGCCTCCGCGAGCGCCGTGTCCCGCGCCGCCAACGTCGTGCGGTATTCCTCACTAACTAAAGTCAGGTGCTTGTTGGCTTCGGTAACAGTCACGAGCCGCAACTCGAGCGACTGCCTGGCTTCGCCGGCGTTTCGTGCCTGGTCTTGTGCCTCCTCCAGCGCCCGCTCTAGCGCCACCGATCGGCAACGGGCGATGAGCTGGGCACAGCGCCTCAGGCGGGTGTTTGCTATCAATATCGAGACCTGCCGGCAATGCGGCGGGAATCTGCTGGTGATCGCCAGCATCGAGGAACCCGCCGTCATCAAGCGGATTCTGGAACATCTCGGCCCTAGTGCGGAGCCCGTCGATCCGGCACATCCGAGCGAGCGTCGCCGAAAGGCGATCGCTTGGTCTGACCGCTTCGTCCTGTTCGTCACCACCCGGGCCCCCGTGCAGGGACGGGCGGGTGTTGGCTTGCGCCGTGATGCGCCGGCATTTGCGGGTGAAGGGGGAAAATTCATGCGCCTGAACGACGAGGGGTCGGGCCGGCTCCGCCCGATAGTGTCCAGCATCGGCCGTCATCGGTCCGATTTCCGCTCGCTCCAACGGTTTCGGTCCTGACATAATGGCCCTTATACGTACTATCCGCCGACAAGAAGCTTCGTGATATCGGTCGATCCAGCGCATTCGAGCGGGCGCCGCCGAAGGTCGATCAGTCGCGCTGGCTGACCGCCGGCTCGCCGCGGGCGGCTAAATCAGTCGAACTCAATACGCCGCCGATCTCCACTCAGGTGGAAACTTCCTGAGCGGATCTGCTGTAGCCACTGCAACGTGCGTTCCGCACCGCCGAACGCGTAGAAATGCGCGCGCACGATTCGGCAGTCGGGGTGGCTCAACTTATGGACAGCGAAGTCGACTACGAGCTCGTCGACTGTCGCAAGCCTCAAGTGTGACAGCGTACTGGCCTTGTTCACCAACATGCGCATCGACTTGCTGATTCCGCACAAAGCGGCGAAGCGAAGCAACTGTTGCGGCGTTGCCTTTCCCGCCATACCGACGTGTACTGGCAGTCCTATTCCCTCTCTGCGCAGTGCGGCTTCCCAATCAAGGACCGCTAGCGCGTTGAATCCGAACTGGGTGACGATGTGCATGGAGACCGCAGTTGATGCCGCGTATTCGGCCTTTTGCACGAGCGCTCGACGAAGCTCTGTGTCGCTGACGACACGGCTGCCTTCGGGATGTCCAGCGATCCCCACCGACCGAAAAAGGTGTCGCTCCGTCAAGCCCGTTTGCAGGAGCTCGAGTGTACTGCCGAAAGGACCGACTGGCGGAGACAGGTCCCCCGCTATGACGAGAACCCGATCGATTCCGATTTCCCGCATTCTGCCCAGAGCGTCGTCGAGCTCGCTCTCAGTGCGGATTTTGCGAGCGGCGATATGAGGAACCGGCGCATAACCCAGTTCCCGCAGCTCAGCCGCCATGCTGACCACGTCTTCGAGCTTGGTGTTCGGAGGATGAGCTACGTAGACCGACGTACCCTCGGCAAGATATCGAGGAAGAATGCTCAAGTCCTTTGAGACATGGGGTGTAGTCTCGATCGAGCAGTCTGCGACAAAAGAAACCACAGCATCCTCTATCTCATGGGCTGATGGCGCGGAGGGTTCTCCAAGCGTTTTCTGCACGACTGGGATGTCTCGAGGTGGCTGACACTACGGGTGACAGCCGTTATTATCCCATTTTTCGACCGACGATTGGAGTTTGACGTTATCCTGAATTTTCCAATTACGGACCAGGCGCATACTTGAAACCGCTACATGTCGAGACACCGCTTTTTGAGTCACGCGCGATGAGCGCGAGCGCAGGCCGAACCGTCTGGCTCAAGCTCGAGGCCGTGCAACCGGTGGGTTCCTTCAAGATTCGCGGGATTGGTCTGGCCTGCCAGGAACGCCTTCGCCATGGCGCCAGGCGATTCATCTCGTCGTCCGGCGGCAATGCGGGTATAGCAGTCGCCTATGCCGGTCGTCTTCTCGGTGTGCCGGTGATCGTCGTCGTTCCCGAGACCACCACCCAAACCGCGAGACACCTGATCAGGCAAGAAGGTGCGGAACTGGTTGTTCACGGAGCGTCGTGGCAGGAAGCGAATGATCTGGCGCTGTCGATGGTCCAGGAGACGGACGCGTTCCTGCATCCGTTCGACGACCCTGCCATCTGGCGGGGACATGCGACCCTGATCGATGAAGTTGCCAAATGCGGCGCGAAGCCGGATGTCGTCCTCCTCTCTGTGGGAGGCGGCGGGCTAATGTGCGGCGTTATCGAGGGCTTGTATCGAAATGGCCTGCGCGATGTTCCCGTGATTGTCGTGGAGACCGAGGGAGCCGACTCCCTTGCGCAATCGATCCGGGCCGGCCACAGGGTAGAGTTGCCTGCGATCACCAGCATCGCCACCTCCCTCGGCGCCAGGCGGATTTGCGAACAGGCATTCAGCTGGTCGACCTCCCATCCGCTGCACAGCGTCGTGGTGTCCGACCGCGACGCTGCGTCCGCGTGCCTGAGATTCCTGTCCGATCACCGGATCGTCGTGGAGCCGGCCTGCGGCGCCGCGCTCGCCGTTGCCTACGACGCCCTGCCGGTGATCGAAGCGTTCGGCTCAATCCTTGTCGTCGTCTGCGGCGGAGCAACCGCAACCGTCGAACAGTTGCGAGACTGGTCGATCTGATGAACGTCCAAGCGAGCGGGGAACGCACAGTGATTTTACAGTCGCCGACCCGCGTATTCGCGACGTTTGCACGCTCGCAGGAATGCTCATGAGGCTCGCAGTTCTGGCAGCCGTTCTTGCGCTGACCGCCGGTCACGCCAGCCACGGCGGGTCGCGCGCCGGCACCGAAACGGGCGTCGATAACCCCGCGCTCGATGCGCTGTTCGCATCCTGGGAAAGGCCGGGACATCCGGGATGCGCACTTGCCGTGAGCGAGGCTGGCACGCTGACATACTCACGGGGCTACGGCTACGCCAACCTGGACTACAACATCCCCATTACGCCGCAAACGGTTTTCGACGTTGCGTCGATTACAAAGCAATTCAATGCTGCGATCCTCACGACATTGGCCCTCGACGGCAAATTGTCACTCGACGACGACGTCCGCGAATGGCTTCCGGAGCTGCCGGACTACGAAGCGCCGATCACGCTGCAGCAAATGATCTACCACACCAGCGGCCTGCGGGATTATCTGAACCTTTTTCCGCTTGCTGGTCGGGACGACTACACCCCGATATCTCACCCGCAGATACTGGCGATGATGTCGCGACAGCGCGCCCTGATCTTCCCGCCTGGCGAGCGGTACGACTACAGCAATACCGCCTACATGCTGCTGGCGCAGGTCATCGAGCGCGTGAGCGGTCAATCGTTTGGCGATATCGCACGCAAGCGCATCTTCGAGCCGCTCGGCATGGAGGGCAGCAGGCTCTACGAAAACCGCGAGGCGATTATCCCTGGGCGAGCGATCGGCTACGATCGTCACAACGACAGCGACTTCACGGTCGTGCACAACTACAATTTCGATGTTGCCGGTGACGGGCAGCTGTACTCCACCGTGGAGGATCTGCTTCGCTGGGACAGCTACCTGCACGGCGCCGAAAAGCCGGCGATCCATCCGTTAATGCTGAAAGAGGGTCGCTTGAATGACGGCGAAGCAACGGGCTATGCGCAGGGCATCGAACTCGGCACCTACCGCGGCCTGCGCACCGTTGGCCACAGCGGCAGCTCATGGGGATTCCGGAGCTATCTCGTACGCTTCGTGGAGCCCGGGATTTCAATCGCTATCGCCTGCAACGTCAACCAGTCAAGTCCAAGAACGTTAGCGGCAAGGGTCGCGGAGCACTTCCTGGCGAGCCAACTCGGTCCACAGCGCACTGACGAGGGTGACGGCGATGTCCCGGATGTTGACGCGGCATCTGAGTCGCAGACCCTGTCGCCCGCTAAGCTTGCAGAGTACACCGGGTCTTTCTTTTCCGCCGAACTCGACGCCACCTATCGTTTCTTTCTGGTCGATGGAGAGCTCGAGTTGCGAATCGAACAGGAGCTACCCATCCCGGTCATACCGACGGCCACCGACCGGTTGGAATTCCAGTTCCAACCGAAAGGGTGGTCCGAGCCGAATCCAGTCGCCGTGATCTTCGTGCGAGGCGACAACGGCGCAGTCTCGGGGTTCGCCCTGAGCTCGGGCTCAGAGCGAAATATTTTGTTCGAGCGCCGTTAGAAAACAGACCGATGCCCTCAGCTTCCTTTTGGCGGATGGCAACCCGATTCTTCACTGCGGAGACACCAGGGAGACTCTGCATGTACAAGAGATTGCTCGCGCTCGTTCCCGTGATGGTGCTGGGGTTTGCGGCTTGCGCCCCTGAACCGCAAGCGCCCGCTGGAACTGTCATCATTAACGCGCGGTTGGTGGACGGAAGCGGTGGCCCCTCCAGAAACGCGAATGTTCGAATCGTCGCTGATCGCATCGCTTGCGTCGGGATGTTCGAGCCTGCCGCAGGCGACACCGTGGTCGATGCCAGGGGCCTGGTACTGGCTCCGGGATTTGTCGACAGTCACAGCCACCACGACGAGGGCCTCTTCGAGACGCCCGGGGCCCTGGCGGCCGTCAGCCAGGGCATTACGACCATCGTGGCCGGCCAGGACGGCGGGCAAAATTATCCCCTTGCAGAGTACTTCGCCAGGCTCGAAGCATCGCCTGCAGCAATTAACGTTGCTTCGTATGCCGGCCACGGGGCGATACGGAGCGAGGTGATGGGCAAAGACTATCGCCGGCACGCGACAGCAGAAGAGCTGTCCAGTATAGCAAGCCTGTTGCAGGGCGAGATGGAAGCCGGTGCTCTGGGACTCTCGACGGGACTTGAATACGATCCGGGCTCTTTCTCGTCGTCCGAAGAACTGTTGCATCTCGCCGGAGTGGCGAGCTCCTATGGAGGTCGCTACATCAGCCATATCCGCAGTGAGGACCAGTACTTTTGGGAAGCCATTGATGAAGCGATCGACATCGGCAGGGAAGCTCGGATAGCTGTCCAGGTGAGCCACATTAAACTCGCGATGTCGCGATGGTGGGGCCAGGCCGATCGAATGATGGCGAAATTGAACGAAGCCCGCGCGTCAGGTGTGGATATTACCGCAGATATCTACCCCTACAGTGCCTGGAACACGGGATTCAGCTGGCTCGTGACGTTGTTCCCGGACCGCGATCTCGATCGTCGGGAGGGAGCAACCTACATACTCCACGACATGCTTTCGCCCGAAGGCATCCTCCTCGCCGACTTCCCACCGCAACCCGAATACAACGGCATGACCATCGCGGAGATCGCTGCTATCCGCGAATCTGACCCGGAGACGACGCTGATAGAGCTCCTGAAAGCGGACGGTGCCATGCAAGGTGAGGACTCCCGTGCCCAGATGCTGGGCTTCGCCATGAACGAAGCCGATATCGAGGCGATAATGGCATGGCCGCACACTGTCGTAGGCAGTGACGGCGACCTCGACGGCGTCCATCCGCGTGGCTTCGGTGCCTTCACGCGGTTTCTGGGACACTATGTCCGGGAGCGCCGTGTCCTCAGCCTGGAAGAAGCGGTTCGCCGAATCAGCTCGCTTCCCGCGCAGCACGTGGGGATCACGGAACGTGGCGTAATCCAGGAGGGGTTTTACGCTGACCTGGTCCTGTTCGATCCGGAAACGGTCGTCGACCGTGCAACGGCCCGGTCTCCCCATCTCCCGTCACTGGGCATCGACAGGGTCTGGGTCAACGGGGTGGTCGTCTTCGAGACCGGGAGCGTCACCGGCAACCGGCCGGGCAGGCCGATTCGCAGGCAGAATCTGACTGACCTCGCCAGAGAACGGCTGACCGGCGCGGACGGCGCATGACCAGCAACAGCAGCGGGTCAAACGAAGGGCTTGTGCGCGCGATCGGCACGTGGGCGCTGGGATTGAGTGTGGTCAACCTTGTCGTGGGCGCCGGTATTTTCGCGCTGCCGGGGCGGATCGCGGCCGAGCTGGGGTCCGCGGCAATTATTGCCTACCTCGTGTGTTCCGTGGTCGTTTCGCTGGTTTTCCTGTGCTTCGCTGAAGTTGGCAGTCGCGTCCACCGCAGCGGCGGGGCTTATGCCTACATCGAAGAAGCCTTTGGTCGGTCGGCGGGACTCGTGGCTTCAATTCTTTTCTGGTTCGGATTCTCGGCGATGGCGGATGCCGGAATAACCGTCGTCATGGTCGAATCGATCGCTACGGTGGCCCCGTTCCTGAATGAGCCCATCCCACGTGCATTTTTCATTGTCGCCGTGGTGGCGTTCCTCGCGACGGTGAACGTCGTGGGTGTCAGAGCCGGAGTGAGGCTGTATGTCTTCAACACCTGGGCAAAGCTGGTACCGCTGTTACTACTGCTGATCGCCGGCGTCTTCGTCATCGACATCGACAAGCTTGTGATCGGCCAATGGCCCTCTGCCGAGGCCGTCGGTGCAGCGACAATCCTGTTGTTCTTCGCTTTT
Organism: Woeseiaceae bacterium; assembly: GCA_041743865.1. Lineage (GTDB taxonomy): Bacteria > Pseudomonadota > Gammaproteobacteria > Steroidobacterales > Woeseiaceae > UBA1847. The sequence goes on along the minus strand of JBGTLY010000225.1, from coordinate 20,414 downwards.
ACCGGCGCCGAGAGCGCGTTAAGCGCCAGCGGCGAAATCAAGAATCCTTCGAGGACCGTGCCGATGGGCCTCATGTTCGGCATCTGCGCACTGCTGTTGCTCTACCTCGGGCTGCAGACCGTTTCGCAAGGCGTCCTGGGGGCCGAGCTTGCCAGCAACACGGAGGCACCGTTGGTCGCGGTTGCGGAAGCGGTATTCGGTCCCTGGGGCGGCAAGATGTTGCTCGTCGGCATGGTCTTGTCGATCTATGGCGCGCTAAGCGGTGACATGCTCGGTGGGCCAAGGGTCGTCTTCGCGTCATCACTCGATGGGAACCTTCCGAAGTTCCTGTCGAGTGTCCATCCCCGGTACAAAACGCCCTACGTCGCCATCGTCTTTTTCGCACTGATCGTCTGCGTTCTCGCGCTGACGGGCACATTCAGGTACCTGGTAGTGGTCGCAACCGGTTCGCTGTTACTCATTTATCTCGGCGTCAGCCTCGCAGTGCTGCGCTTGCGTCAGCGCGACGGCTTGCCCGAGGCAGGACAGTTCCGACTTCCGTTCGGCCCGCTTATCCCGGTGCTGAGCTGTGGTATCGTCGGCTGGCTCCTGCTCCAGATGCCGCCGGAAGAAGCCAAAGGCCTGGCTGTGCTCGTCAGCGTAGCACTCGCGTTTTGTGCGGTTCGAGCCTTGTTGCGTCGCTCATCGCCAACACTGGAATCGCGAGAGCCGTAGCATTTCCGCTTACAGGCGATCGCGGGCAGTGTGTTTGACGTATCCGACGACGTTCCCGGCAGCGCCGATTACATGACTGCCGGGATGACGGACTGTGGTGGGCCCGATATGGCCGGGCACCACCAGCAGATAATCTCCAATATCAGGCAGGTCGCCGCGCAGTGCGAAGACACCGTATTCCTCGTTGTGCATCACGAGCTCCGCTGTGTCATTGTCTAACAGACGAGCCCGCTCCCGTAGTGGTTGATCCGAACAAACACTTTTGTAACCAAGGTCCGTCGTGATCGTTCCCCGGTCCGGATGGCGGTCCACAACCTGACAGAGGATCAGCGCGGCCCAACGAAAGGGCATGTCGGGCATATCCGACTGACAGCGAGCGTCCCAATAGACGAATGAACCCGGGGAGCCGTGCATGCCGTCCGCTCGCGCGTAATACGCGAAGGAATAGGCGCCACCGGCGACGACGAGCGGAACAGGCATTCCCGCCGTCTCCAGGTCCTGCCTGAAGTCCCGTAAGTCAGCGATGTGGCGTTGTGCAGCCTGGGCACGGTCATCGGGCCTGCAAAAAACATCGTGGCCATCGTACGCGTGAAGGCCCGCTGGCTGGAGAAACGGGCGCTCGTCAATTGCACGGTACAGCTCTGCCGCTTCGCGACCGATGGCGACCCCGGTGCGGTGCATCCCCGGGTCCAGGTCCAGCATGACCGGCAAACGCTGTTCGCGCCCGGCGGCGACCTCTCCGAGCAATTGCACGTGCCGCGGCGCACCGGCTATTGTTGCGATCCACGCTTCCGGATGCGACGAGACAAGGTCGAGCAGGCGCTCGATCTTGCCTGCCTGGGTTTGCGGGTAGGCGAGAATGACTCTGCGCGCACCGGTGTGCAAGACCATTTCCAGCTCTGCCAATGTAGCGCACTTGAAGCTGTCGATCCCTACCGCGATCTGTTTGCGCGTGATGGCCTCCGACTTGTGTGTCTTTACGTGCGTAAACAGGTTCCCGGCACCCCCCGCCAACTCGCAAACACTCCGGATGTTGTGGTCAACGGCATCCTCAAAAAGCAGCATAGCCGGCGTTGCCAGAGCATCGGGTTCGGCCACTCGGTACGTCTGCCAGGCGATCACAGGTGCATATTCAGAAATCGATGAATGCGATCGCGTCGCGTTGTTTGGCGGCCTCGAATACGGCGCCCGCGACCGCCAGGTCCTGTACCGCGATACCCGAGCTGTCGAAGACCGTAATGTCGGCATCGTCATCCCTGCCGCGGGCCCTTCCGAGCGTGACCAGCCCCAACGCACAAACGGCGTCGGCAGAGTCAATCAGCCCTTCACGGAAGGCACGCTGGAATTCGCCGATCTTGACCGATTGTTGGGGATTGTCGGCGAACAGCTTCGCGCGTTGGAAGATGGCCGTGTCCAGTTCGCTCTTGCCATAGGCATCCGCGCCCATGGCCGAAATATGCATCCCGGCACCAACCCAGTCGTTTCGGACCAGCGCCTCCTTCGATGGCGTGGCAGTGACGACGATGTCGGAACCGCGGACAGCGCCTTCGGCGCTCGTGAACTGGACATCGATATCAATATCCGTGAGCTGATCGGCGAGCCAGCGCGCACGCGTATCCGATCGCGTGAAGACCTTGATCAGGGAGAGCGTTCTGACTTCGGCTACGGCACGTATCTCGTGCTCCGCTTGATACCCCGCGCCGATAACGCCCAGCACGGAAGCATCAGGACGCGCCAGAACAGATACTGCGACCGCATCCGCGGCAGCGGTCCTGTACCCGTTTAGATAGGAGGCATTGATCAGGACCTGCGGGAACCCGGTATCAGGGTCGAGCAACAGGGTCGTCGATCCGTGCGCGGGCAGACCTCGATCAGAATTGTCCGCCCAGTATGTTCCGCACTTGAATCCAACCATGTGATTCTCGGCGTCCGTTCCTGCCTTGACGGCGAAAATTTCACCGTCTTGGATGCCAGTGCCGATGACGACGTCAAACACTCGCGACTGACCGAGCGCTAGCGACTCAAACGCATCGCGAACGGCGTCGAACGCGAGTTGGCGAGTCAGCACCTTCCGTACGGTCTTCTCGGTTATGATCGCCAGCTTCGTCATTATCAATACTCGTATTAGGTCTTTCCTGCACAGTGCAGGTTACTTGGCCGCGTCCTGGCGCTCGAGTCGTACTCTCATCCAGCGCCGCTCGCCAGGCGCTTTACGAGTCTGTACCAGTATTCCGTCGCCAGCGTGAAGGACTGAACGCCAATGCGCTCGTCCTGGCCGTGCGCGCGGTTGTCGTCAGGGTCTTCTGCGATCGCCGAAATGCCGTACGTGGGAATTCCGGCATTGCGGGTGTAGATCGCATCCGTCGCGCCGATGCTCATCTGCGGGATGACCACGATGCCTGGCCAGAACTCTTCCGCGAGTTCCGCGATATCACCGACGACATTCGGCGTGAGCGGGCTCGGTTCGCTCGTGTGGTACGGGTAAATCTGCTCGACGGAAACGCCATTCGGCGCAGCAACATCGGTGATCGCGGCCTCCACGGATTCATACGTGAACTGGGGCAATACCCGACAGTTGACTTGTGCCACTGCCCGCTGTGGTATGGCGTTCACGGCATGGCCTGCGTCTATCGTCGTCGCGATGCAGGTCGTCCGTGCAAGCGCATTGTAGTAGGGATGTTTGTCTAGTTCCGCTGAGATTTCCTCGTCGGGAGCATCGGACAGCAGCGCGCCGATCAGCTCAGTATCGTCCGGCGGCGCGAAATCACGCCAGCGCTCGAAAAAAGCACGGGTCGTTTCATTCAGGCCGATGCGAAAGCGGTACTCGCTCAGCGCGACCAGTGTCCGCGCCATGCGTGAGATCGCACTGTCCGCCCTGGGCGCCGACGAGTGGCCGCCCGGATCAGTGGCTTCGAGCCGGAAGTCCACGTAGACCTTCTCCGCCGTCTGCATAATGAAGGCGCGCGCTGTGCCGTCGATCTGCATCACGGAGCCGCTGTCGGTATTGAGTGCGAATTCGGCGTCGACCAGGTCCCGGTGTTCGCCTGTCAGCAAAGCCACGCCCTGCTGAGTCGTTTCCTCGTCGGCCGTCAGCATCACGATCAGGTCGCGGTCCGGCTCAAAGCCCTCTTCCTTCATTCGGATGAAGTTCGCGACGAGCATCGCGGCTCCGGCCTTGTTGTCGTTCGTGCCACGGCCGTAGTAGTAGCCGTCGGCCTCGGTCAGTTCGAAGGGTGGCACCGTCCAGTCCTCCGGCAGCGCTTCGACTACGTCGAGATGAGCCATCATCAGGATTGGACGCCGCCGCGGATCCTTGCTGCGGTACCGAATGACGAGATTGGGCAGGTTCTCGTCCGAAGGTACGACGATGATCTCATCGTCGCTGAATCCCGCTGCCTCGAGATAGCCGGTGAGCAGGTCCACTGCCGGGCGGAGATCGTTGCCGCCGCTCTCCGCCGTGTTGATCCCGATGAGATCGCGCAGGATCTTGGTCGCAAGATCGTCCTCGGCCGCTTTCGCATGCGCGGAAGGAATCACCGTCAAGGCAGCTATCACAAGCCATAAATACTTCATTGCCCTCTTCTCCGGGAGTGGTGCCATTGTTACCGGGCTCAGCGGAACGGTAACGACGCGACGCTTGCCGACCGACGCCCGGCGACGAGGTCGGTTTCGAGTCGCTGCTCATCGTCGGGAACTTCGGAATCCAGCATCCCCACTGCGATGTTCTTCTCGAGCCGCGGCGAATACACGGCCTCGGTCACTGTGCCGACGAGTTCCTTACCGACATGTACGTCACGCCACTCCGTTATCCCGCCGATCGGGTCGCCGTCAATAATAAATCCGACTCGGCGCCGACGTACGCCCTCTTCCATGATGCGTCGCAATGCGTTTTTGCCGATGAAATCGTCGTCCCGGTCAATATCCACGTACGCGCCGAGCCCCGCCTCGAATGGATTGACGCCAAACCGCGCATCAGCGCCGTAGGAAAGCAGTCCGCTTTCGACACGTTCGATATCACTCGGTGCACCTGGTGCGATGCCGAGGGGAGCGCCCGCCGCCTTAACCCGCTCATAAAACTCCGTACCCCGCTCGCCATCGCGAAGGTAGAGTTCGAAGCCTCCCTGCTTTGACCAGCCCGACCGGGCCAGGAGAATCGGCATTCCGTCGAGCTCTGTCTCCCGGAACCAGAAGTGTTTCAGTTCACGCACCCAACTGCCAAACAGTTTGCTGACGACGTCGTCGGCTCGCGGCCCCTGGACCGCCAGGGGCGACGCGTCCGGCTCCGTGACGCGCACGTTCCACCCGCGCTCGCCCGCTACGGCACCGGCCCAAAGCAGGATGTCGCTGTCGGCAATTGACAGCCAGAAACGGTCATCGGCAAGCTTTTGCAACACCGGGTCGTTGATCAGATTGCCATCGTAATTACAAATTGGCACGTATCGGCCCTGGCCGATCGCGGTGCCGGAAATATCGCGAGCCGTCAGGTAACGCATCAACCGCTCCGCATCCGGTCCGGATATCTCCACCTGCCGTTCGCAGGCGACGTCCCACATGACAACATTCTCGAGCAGCGCGTGGTACTCGCCTTCCGGATCGCCGAAATGCGCAGGCGCTAACATGTGATTGTAGATCGAAAACGCCGCGACGCCGTCAGCAACCGTGGCTTCGAAAAAAGGTGACTTACGAACGTTGCAGCCGATAGCAATCTCGAAGGACATTCTGGTGGCTCCGATTAGTCAGCGATGTCGATGAAAGGCGGGCAGCCTGCGCAACGGGACTACTCAAACATCGCCTGGAACGATGGCCTGGAGTCAATGTAGCGCGAGTGCACCTCAAGATAAGTCTCTGCGTAGATGCGGTCAATCTCGTCGCCGCTCATGAAACCCTCGACGAAACCGGGATGTTCAGGACAGATTGCAATCTCGGCCGCACGTATGATTTGCGAAATGAAGCCACGGGGATCCTCGAGACCGACGGCTATCCTCGTCGTCGTCGGCTTGATTCCCGATTCCGATAGCGCTTGTTGCGAAAGCTCAGAGTGCGATGTCAGAGCCGGGCAAAGGGCTACGGTGTTGTTCTGACCCAGTGTAACCTGCATACCTACGCCAGGCTCCAGCAAGTCCAGGAATTTCTTGAACGTCGACACCGAAATCGGCTTGTCACCCTGATGTCGATCGAGGTCGAATGTAAACAGGCCTGCCGGCATGCCCAGGTACATGTGTTCCATGCAAATGGCATGATTCGGGCTTGATGCCAAAGCCGGGCAGGACACGTTGAAGCTCGGGTGCTTTTCCAGCACGCGAGCCAGGGTGATCGTGTTGATTGCTTTCTGGATCAGTCTCATCTCGAAAGCCTTCATTCCGTTCAGGACTTCGAAGGCTTTGTCCGAATCGAGAAAGGCGCCTTTGACGTAGTAGACGTTCCAGAACACGGTCTCATCCCAGCTCACTTTTCGCGGAGACCCGTCTGCACGCGTCGTCTCCACAACCTCTCCTTTCGGGATGAACATATCTTCGTTTCTTCCGATGACGCATCCGGCTGTCGTCGTACCGGAGCCTGAAAGGTCCTTGGTGTAAGAGTGTACGACGAAATCAGGTCGCTCGATCGGGTCTTCCCGTCGAAGCACCGGACACAGGAAGGGTGTACCGACCGTAGTATCGGCAATCACCGGCGCACCTCTCTCGTGAGCAACACGACAGATGCCCGGCACGTCAAGAATAAAGCCGTGCGGATTGCAGGGACTCTCCACGTAGACGTAAATGTGGCGGCCTTCGGAAAGTCGCTCAGCGTATTTTTCTTCAGCTCGGGAAAGGCCTTGCGAGAAGGCTTCTGCTCCGAATCCGTCAACCCATTCGAGGGCAACGTCGAGGTTGGAACGCTTGGCATACCAGTCGTGCAGCAGCTGATAGCTTCCGCCGTATATGTTTCTGGAGACGACCAGGATGTCCCTGTGCCCCAGGAGGTGTGACAGGATGGCATCAATAGCCGCGAGCCCGGAGTTGAAATTCCATGCCATGTACTCTGTCGCGAGTTCGGCGCACTCGATATCAACGATATGGTTTGCGAGGCTGATTGAAGTGGGATTCAGCAGGCGCGAATAGATCTGATGCAGCGGTTCGCGGCCGGTGAACGCGTCCTCGATCCATTCCGTGCAGGCATACATGTAGGTTGCTGTTCTAGTGATCACGGGGTTCGCAGAGAACACCGCAGTGACGTTGTCGAACAGCGAGTAGGCACCCTTGGACCCACACGCGCCGTCCCTCGAGACAATCGACTGATAGGTGGCGCGTAACGGGTTCTGCAGGTTGTCGAGGATCTTTGCCAGTTGAAAGCTGGCAAATCGCTTCGCATTGAACCAGGCAATACGGTCGGTTCGCTCGAGTGACTGGAGCGTGGACGTCGTGATGCGCGCCAGTTCCGACACCGACGCATGCGACTGGTACAGATTGACTGCGAGCTCGACCAGGGCTGCGCCGAACTGGCTGCTCGGGTCGATCCCGAAATGCCTGGCCTGTTCCACTGCAAGGTCGACGGGACCTTCGGCCTTCGTCGAATTGCGAAGCGGACTCAGTTCCCGGGTCACAACCTGCATCTTTCCATCTCTCCCGACCCTCATGGGGGAACCCCCTTGCGATGGGGTAGCCACACACCGTAGTCGAGCAACGATGGCATTACTTGGCAATCTTGACCAATTTCCGGCCAGGAATTAGCATCATTCGCTACGGAGGAGCCGACACGTGGACAGAATCGATCAGAAAATACTCGATGCGTTGCAGCTGGACGGGCGAATTCGCGTTGTCGATATTGCCGAATCTGTCGGGCTATCCCCAACGCCGTGCCTGCGGAGAATCAAGAAGCTCGAATCCAGCCGAATAATCTCCGGATACGCGGCCAGAATCGACCTGGAGCGCTACGGGCTTGCCGTCAACACGTTCGTGAGCGTGAGGCTGCGTCACTCGAGGGACGATACGATGCTCAAATTCGAACGCAAGGTGCAGGCGCTGGACGAAGTGATCGAGTGCTACCTCGTGTCGGGCAAGCAGGATTACCTGCTGAGGGTGGTGAGCAAAAGTCTCAAGACGTACGAACAGTTCATTCGCCACCAGCTGACCAAAATCGCGGAGGTAAACAGCGTAGAGTCCATTTTTGCGTTCGGCCAGGTAAAACAACTCTCGGTGCTCCCGAGAATCGTGTGAGACCGCCCTCGGCTGTTCACGCCTCCCGCCTCGCCTCGGCGGGAGGCTTGGCCCCGAGCCCTGCGAGAAGGAATGACAGACGATGAGACGATACCGCGCACTGGCTACTGCTGCGCTCCTGCTCGGGTGGGCCGACGTATATGCCGATCGCCTGTTCGACATTGATACCTACCTGGCGATGGCCGACCTTTCGGAAATCAGTATCAGCCCGGACGGCGCCTACGTCACCTATACACTGTCCCACCGCGATCTCAAGAACGACGTCCGGCAGAACGCCGTCTGGATGCAAGGTACCCACGGCGGCGAGCCTGCACGCATCTCGGCCGTCGGCAGCGATTCATGGTCGCCGAAGTGGAGTCCGGACGATCGTTACCTCGCCGTATTGTCGAGCCGCGGCGACGACCGGACTCAAGTGTGGCTCTACGACCGTCGCGGCGGAGATGCCGAACGGCTGACCGGGCTCAAACAAGGCGTGCGCTCATTTGAATGGTCTCCCGACGGTACACGCATGGCGCTGGTCTTAAACGACCCGTCACCAGCTGACCTCGACCCGGAGCCGCGCAGGAATCCGCGCCCGCATGTCATCACCCGCCTCCAGTTCAAACGAGACTATGTCGGCTATCTCGATAATCGGCGCACCCACATCCACATACTCGAAATCGCCGACCGCTCGTTGCGCCAGGTGACGCACGGTGACTATGATGACAGCCAGGCAACGTGGTCACCGGCCGGCAAGCACATCATCTTCGTCAGCAACCGCACTGATTGGCCGGACTCGAATCGAAATACGGATCTGTGGCGCGTCGACGTGACCCAGGGAGGCACGGAACCTGAGCGCCTGACGATCGCCCGGTACGCTGACGGCGAACCGGTCGTCAGCCCCGATGGCAACCGCATTGCCTACCGCTTGAGCGCCAGTGACGGCCTTCCGGTCTATGCGATACCGCAACTCGCGCTCATGGACCTCAGGACTCGCGAGTCGAATCTCCTGGAGTCTCTTGCTGAGGTTCAGGTATTCGGGCTGCGCTTCTCGGCCGACGGCCGAAGCATCTATGCGATCGCCGAATACCGTGGCGAGCAGCAACTGGTGAGAGTCGACGTCGCGTCCGGCGAAATCGAGCGAGTCATCGCCGGCGAGAACATCGTTCACGAATTCGACGTTTCCCACGATGGCCGGATCTTTGCCATCGTGTCCGGCCCGCAGAGCCCGCCCGAGGTATTTCGCCTTCATGAGCAGAATCTGCAACGGGTCAGCAGGGTGAATCGGGACGTCATGGCCGACGTTTCGACCGGCGCAGTCAAGAAATACTCGTATACGGCCACGGATGGTACGAGCCTCGACACGTTTGTGGTTTTCCCACCCGGATACGAAGCCGGAAAACGCTACCCCGCCGTGCTACACACCCACGGCGGACCGTGGGCCCAGTGGGACTGGCGATTCGACGCCGAATCGCAGCTCTTCGCTGCGCAGGGCTACGTCGTCGTCATGCCCAACTTCAGGGGCTCATGGGGCTACGGCCAGGCATTCACCGACGCGCTGGTCGGACGGTGGGGGGATATCGACTACCGCGATTCGATGGATGCCATGGACTTCGCCATCGAGAAAGGCTGGGTTGACGCAGAAAGAATGGCAACGTACGGCTGGTCGTGGGGCGGCTTCCTGACGAATCACATCATCACGAAGACCAACCGGTTCAGGGCGGCAATCTCGGGTGCCAGCGAGACACTGGTTGTTGCCAACTACGGCCATGATGAATGGCAGCGTCTTTGGGAAGAGGAACCGGGGTTGCCGTGGCTCGAAGAGAATCGAAGCTTGTGGGACAAGGTCTCTCCGTTCTACTCGCTGGACAAGGTGACGACGCCGACGCTCATTGTTTGCGGCGAGGACGACTGGAACATGCCCGTCATGAACTCGGAACAGCTTTACATCGTGCTCAGGCGGCGAGGGATTCCGACACAGCTCGTCGTCTATCCAGGGGAGGGGCACAGCCTGTCCGTGCCGTCCTATGAACAGGACCTCTATGAGCGATACCTCGGCTGGCTCGACACCTACCTGGTGCGTTAGCGAGACTCTGCAAAAAGTCTCCATCGCCGGAGGACGAAAGTGCCAGGCTGAAACGACCGGTTGCAGGCGAGGACCATGACAGGGCCCCCTCTTATAGATGAAAGCGTGAACTAAACGGGATTTTGTAGTGATTAACGCTGGTAGTAGTTGCTTTGGAAATAGAAAATAAGAAATATTGCCAATTCGCCTCGACTACGCTCCAACCAGCTTGTCCGCATATTGGACTTACCCTGCCGCCTGACCGATACTGAGCGAAATATGCTCACCTGCTTCTGCGCGGCAACCCTGGCATTTGCATTGCGGTCGATGCGATAAGTTGTAGATATTGCGATAAATGATAGACACGGAGTATCGGAGTTCCGCGGTCGCGGCATTTTTGTAACTTTTGGGGAGAGATGCTCAATGAACGACGCGGCTCGGGGCGGCGTATCCGACAAGAACCATAAAGAAACTGCCGCTTCGCTGAAGGGGCTATACAGGCTGACGCCGGTGACTGCGGCGGTTATGTCTGCCTTTAGTCCCGTGACGGCACTCGCCCAGGCAGAGGATCTTGCCCAGAGCAACAGCGAGGTCCTGGACGTGGTTGTCGTCACGGCAACCCGGCGCGCACTCGACCTGCAGAACGTGGCGCAAAGTATTGACGTGCTGTCCGCTGAACAAATCGCATTCATGGGTGCCAGGGACCTGCAGTCCACGATCAGAGCCCTGCCCAGTATTTCTCTCACGACACTCACTCCCGGGCTGAACGTTCTCACGATGCGCGGTATTTCTGCCGATCCGTGGGAGTATCGGGTCGACGCGCAGGTGGCGGTCTATCTGGACGAGCAACCGATGACGGCCAGTTCGCAGCAGGTGGGCGTGCGCAGTATCGATTTGGAGCGCATCGAAAACCTGCCCGGACCTCAAGGCACACTTTTCGGCGCCAGTTCTCAGACCGGGACGATCCGCTACATCACCACAAAACCGGACCCCAGCGGCTTTGGTGCGAACGTCGAGGGACGTTACGGCGCAACGGACGGCGGTGATGGCAGCTACGATCTGAGCGGAGTCGTCAACATACCAATAACCGAGTCGTTTGCGATCCGTGCGGTAGGGTATACCTCGCTGGACGGCGGCTACGTTGACAACGTCTTCGGTACCAGTTTCGTCGGTAACTACGACAACACCAATCTTGTAGAGGAAAACTTCAACGAATACGAAGTTGACGGCGGCCGTATCCATGCCCTGTGGAACCTGAGCGACCGATGGTCAGCGTTGCTTACGGTGATGGGCGAAGACACCACGGCTGATGGGGTCTGGGATTCGGACGAAGCGCTGGGCGATTACAAGGTCACACGATTTGAGCGAGAGGTTCGTTACGACGACTGGGTTTCGGCGTCCCTCACGCTGAGCGGAGATCTTGGCTTCGCCGATCTTTCGTTCAACTATGCCCACTTCGAGCGCGACATCGTCTACGAGTACGACAACATGACGTACCGGCAGTATTCGTCCGCAATCTATGCCTACAGCCTGTACGACACGGATTACGAGCGAAGCATTATCTTCAACGATCAGACACAGGAGCGGGACTCGTTCGAGCTGCGTCTTGTATCGAGCGGCGATAGCCGCCTTCAGTGGGTTGCCGGTGCCTACTATGAAGACGTTCTTGACGGCTGGTTCTACGGCGCCAAGACCTATCCCGGCGTGCTGGGAAATACGACAGCGTGGTACTACGCGCAGGCCTATGCGTACTATTACCAATCGAATCCGAATATCGAGTATCCGTTGGCTCCGACGGATATCAACTATCTGAATATTCTTGACAGGAGCGTCACTCAAACAGCGCTTTTCGGCGAGCTGAGTTACGACCTGACGGACGACCTCTCGGTTCAGGGCGGGGTTCGTTGGGCGGAGTTCGAGCGCGATTACTACGAATTGACGCAGGTTCCGCAGGGCCTTCCGGCGTTCGGAGATCGTTTTACCGGCGACGGTTCGACTGCGGAAATTGGCAAGGATAGCGACACCGTCTACAAGCTCGGGGTCCGCTACAACGTCGACGACGAGCGCATGATCTACGGCCTCTTCAGCCAGGGGTTCAGAGTGGGGGGTGTCAACACGGAGCGTGCCGCAAATACCGGTCTGATTCCGCGGGCGTACGATGCGGATCTGGTCAACAACTATGAGGTCGGTATCAAGAGCCAGTGGCTCGACAGGCGTCTGACAGTCAACGCGACGGCGTTTTTCATGCAGTGGCAAGATTACCAGGACAGCGCGTCCGCCGATCCGTGGTGGGTGAGGGGTAATATCAACGTCGGCGATGCTGAGACCCTTGGCATAGAAGCGCAGTTCACATGGCGCGCTACGGACAACCTGCAGTTCGGGCTCAACCTGTTCGCCGCGAACCCGGAGTTCAGCGACAATTTCTGCGCGAACTTTGTAGACGGCGTCGACCAGGGCTGCCCGGTCGACGCGAACGGCGACATAGATCCCGACGATCTGCAAGTACGCGCAGGCATGCCGTTGCCGAACTCGCCCGAGATGAAGGCTCATTTCGATGTCCAGTATACGATTCCCCACGTTCTCGGCGGTGATCTCTGGTTCTACTATGACTTCTCCTATCAGTCGGAGACCTGGAACAACAGGGTCAATATTATCGAGAACGACAGGGCCGGAATTTCACCCGACTGGACGTGGAGTTCGCTTTCGGCGGGACTGTCACTCCCGAACCAGTGGGATGTCGACTTGCAGATCGCGAACCTGTTCAACCAGGATGGCTACACGTACGTGTTCACCGCCGAGGCCAACGACGCCGAGTATTTCGGCGATCCGCGCTACCGGAGGCTGAGGGCGCAGGACCGGCCGCGCACGGTCTGGTTTACCGTGAGCAAGGGATTCGGCAACCAATAGTCAGCCTTGTTACAAGCTCGGTCGTCCGTGGCAGCCAACACGGCGAAAGTCACGGCGGCGTATACCTGGTCGACCTCGAGCACCAGTCCGTTCGGCAGATGATCGACTGGAACAGTGCCGGTATCAACTGGCAAGGGCGTGGTGCCGATCGCGGCCTCCGTGGCATAGCGTTCGACCGAGACAGGATCTATATAGCTGCGAGCGACGAGCTCTTCGCATACACGCCGAACTTCAAGCCTGTCGACTCGTGGCGAAGCCCCTTCCTCAAGCATTGCCACGAGATCACGGTGTGGGAGCGGACGCTGTACCTGACGTCGACTGGCTTCGACAGCATCCTGGGCTTCCACCTCGATGAGCAGCGCTTCCACTGGGCCATGCATGTCCAGTCCGAGAACTACCGGTTCAAGGCCACGCGATTCGATCCGATGTCGAACGACGGACCGTTAATGCTCAACCGGATGCACATCAACAATGTGCATTGCTCGGAGAACGGCATGCACATTTCAGGCCTCCGCACAGGCGGCATGCTGCACTTCAACGGCCGCGGCGTGAACATGGCTGTTCAGATGCCACCGGGCATTCACAACGCCCGACCGTTTCGTGACGGCGTGCTGTTCAATGATACTGAAGCCGATGCGTTGCGCTACACAGGTCGTGGTGAAGGCGCGGAAGACCGCGCCATGAAGGTGCCCGCATTCGACCCCGCAACGCTGGAACACAGGGATGCAGCGGACGACAAAGTAGCACGGCCGGGATTCGCACGCGGTTTGTGCGTCCTGTCCGATAGTGTCGTCGCTGGCGGATCGTCACCTTCCACCATAAGCGTGTACGACCTGGCGGCTAATGAAAGGGTGCTGTCAGTGAACCTGACCATGGACGTACGAAACGCGATTCATGGCCTGGCGCGGTGGCCATTCTAGGAACCTAGGCTCCCGCATTACGTACCACGTCCGGCAACTCATCAACGATGTAGCCGAGCTGCTCTTTCCAGAGTCCCAGGTGATTCTCATACCGTCGCCATCTACCCAGGGCGCTGGAATAGATCGGTCTCCGCACCTGCTCCGAGCTTGCCGTCTTGACCGCACGTTCGGTCTCGTAGAACCGCAGGCAGTTATCCTCGAACGGCAGCCCGCAGTGGTGGAGGATTCGCCGCACCTGCGTCTCGAAATCCAGGACCGTCTCCTCATAGTGGACGTCGAGCACCTTGCCAGGCAAGACCTGGTGCCAGTGTTTCATCATCGCATCATATTGCTGGTAGTAGTGCGCCAGATCCAGCATGTCATAGGTGAAGTTCTGGCCCTGTCCGAACAATTGCTTGTACGCGCCGAGGCACGAGTCGTAAGGATGGCGGCGCGTGTTGATGATTGTTGCGTTCGGCAGGATCAGGTGCGCAAACCCGACCATCGGGAAATTGTTCGGTAACTTGTCCGTAAACCGGGGCCTGGCAGTCGTACGGTAACGTTGACTGGCTTCGATGTACTCCTTCCCGTAGGCACCCAGATCCCTGTCACGCAGTTCGCGGACGCCTTCGGGAAACCGGACGCCATCGGTTCTGTACTGTCCGATCGAATCCGTGATCCTGCCGAGCACCGGCAGCTCGGCGGTGCCTTCGACCTGGCTATGGCTGGCAAGAATCTGTTCCACAAGTGTCGAGCCGGAGCGTGGCAGTCCGACGATGTATATCGGATCTCGCGCATCATATCCGACTCCGGACCGTTCGTTCAGCAGGTTCGAATCAAAAACGCTTTTGATGGCCGTCAGTCGTTTTTCGAATTCGCTCGGCTCATACTCTACGGTCATGCGTTGCCGTTGGTTGCCGGTATCGTAAAAGTGCCAGGCCCGATCGTAGTTTTTCTTGTCTTCCATCGCCTTGCCGAGGGCGAATCGAAAGTGGATATCATCAACTTCGCTCAGGTCGTTGCGCTGCAACTGACCCAACATCGTCTCGATTTCTTCATCCGTGAAGGTAAAGGTCTTCAGGTTCGCCATGCTCCAGTAAGCCGGGCCGAAATCCGGCTTCAGCTCGATAGCGTGCCGGTACGCATCGAGCGCCGCCTGCTGGTCGCCAATCGTCTTCAACTCCCACGCATACGACGACAGCACGTGTGGTGCATCGCCCTTTATTGCGAGCGCCTTTCTATAAGCCTCGACCGCTTTCTCCGGATACATTGCGCGCCCATAAGCAATCCCAAGGCCCGACCAGGCCTCCGCATTGCCCGGCTCGAGTGCTGCCGCTTTGTCGAATGCTGCAATCGCATCCACGAATTTGTTCAGGTCCATGAGCAAGCCGCCGAGCGTCAGCCATGCGCCGGTAAAATCCGGGGCGAGCTGCGTGGCCCGTCGCAACAGGGCTTGCGCATCACCCATTCCCTTCTTGCTCTGCCACAATGACTTGGCGAGGTGGCGCATGGCGTTGATGTTGTCCGGATTCTTTTTCAATACCTCGCGAAAGATCTCGATGCCCTCGTCGTGGTTGCCAGATTGCTGCAGCTCGACGCCCTTGATGATCGCGGCACGTTGCGGATCTCTCTTGATGTATTCCCCGAACGCTTCGTCGGCTTGCTCACCTTGTCCCAGTGCGGCCAATGCCTCCCCCAGCTTCCTTTGTGCAAGCGGGAGCGAAGGCTGCAACTGAATCGCCTTTTCGAACTCCGGGATTGCCTCCTCGAACCGGGACTGCAATGCAAGCGCGCTGCCGAGGTCCTCGTGCAGTTGCGGAAAGTCCGGGTCCAGCGATAGCGCGAAACGCAACTGATCCTCCGCCTCCGCGAGACGCTTCTGCCGGATCAAGGCAAGACTCAAAAGGCGAATATGATCCGTGCAGCCGGGGTTCTGCTCGAGGTAATCGCGGCACGCCTCCTCCGCGCGCAGCGGTCGCCCGCGTCTGAGAAATTCGATCGAGCGCTGTATGCTCGCTTCCTTCCCCGATGCTTCCTGGGTTTCGTGCACTTCGTGCTTCATGTCTCCACGTTCTGCAGCTGACCGGGTGGCACGTAGTCAAAAATAAAAGAGATCCGGTCTTCCTGTCCGAGATTCATCACGCTGTGTTTCAGCTGGTTGTTGATTTCGTACGCATTGCCGACGTCGAACCGGAACGGCTTGCCGGAAATCGTATACCGCACGCCGCTGTTCGTCGTGATCGGAATGTGAATCCGATGGCCCATGCGGAAGGATCGCAACGAATCCGTGTGCGCATTGATGCGTCCGCCAGCCTTCAGCCTGGCGGCCATGGCCCGCAACAGCCTGCCACCGGGCTCGTACCAGGTGGCGATGATGTGGTCGATTAACGGCGTCGCGACATCGGCGAGCCGTTCCCAGCCGGATTCTCGGTAGACTCCGCCGGCGTCCGGCCAGGACTCGTCACAGAACAGCATGACGATAGACCGCGTATCTTTGTGGACCTCGTAGGTTTGCTGCCTGATCGTCTGCTCGTCCCAGGCTTCGAGTTCCTGCTCGAGGATTCGGCGCTTCAGCGGGAGTATGTCGACCGCTCCGAGGCAGCGCTGTGGGACGTCAATATCCATCGCGAATCACCGGTTCCCTGGGGTTTTCCCATCGGTTTTCATAAATCGGGTCGCGCTGCGAGCTGGTTCCTAAAGCCTTGTGGTGCTTGCGATGTTATCGAAATACAGGCACTCGTCAAGGACGTCCGCGCCTCGACGCGATGCGGCTCGGAGTGGCCTTCGAGCGCTGCATCGCCCGCCATCAAGATGGGATAGCACGCTTCGCAGAGAAGATAGTCTGGAGGCGCTCGGATTTTCAGTCTCGATCCGATGCCAGGGTATCTGTTTCCGAGAGTTAAACGCGCAAAACCATCGTCGATTTTTCGTGTCATTCTAGGGTGTCCGCACCTTCGATACGTTGTCCAACTCCTCGGCCAGATTCAAAAGTCCGATCTTGTGCCGTATGACTTTCTCTGTACTATGCAACATGAGGGTTACCTCTTTATGGTTCTGATTGAAGGAACTAAGCACCTCCATCAGAACCGGTAACCCTCACTTTTTCAAGCGCGGTGTCAGATCAGATCGAAACTTCTACAGCTTGTGTCTCATTCGCAACGCGTTCCTGAAATTGCTCTTCTGCCGTACGTGCTTATAACCTTTGGCATTGCCCGGGGTCTGCTCAGTGTGTACTTTGTTTTTCCCGGAACAGGTGACGGCGAAGTTCGGAGAGCTCAGCGCCAGCCACCCGGGCTTCCTCCTGGCCGTCTGGTCACCGGCTATTGCGGCGTTTGCGATCGTAACTTACTACGGTGGAGTCCGTGGCTTGCGAACATTTTTTTCGCGTCTGCTTTTGTGGCGCTGCCCGGCCGCATGGTATGCCTATCTGTTCATCGGCTTTCCACTCGTTTTTTTCGCAGGTTCGGCCGTGAAGGGCAATCTCTTTAGCGACCCCAATCCTTCGTTTTTTCTGAGTGGCACGCCACAGCGCGCTTGGGGAGTCATGCCTTTTTTTGTGGGTTCCGTTTGCCTGAGCGTCATTCTGACGCCGCTGCTTAACGTCTCGCACGGTAGCATCTTGCTGGCCATCATTTATCATTTTCAGGCGAATAACCCGCTCTGGCCTGATGCGCAGCCCTACGACCCGTACTTTCTGTTGGCAGTCGCGGTGCTTGTGGTTTGGCTGAATCGTCGCAGGATGTTCACGCGGGTGGATGCAGTAACTGAGGTCATTCCGGTTGATCAGGCTTCTTTTGTTACGAAATTCTACCTTCTAGTTGTCCACCTTCTGGTCGTGTCGAAAGTCGAACCTCCACCTTCTAGCGCGACCGGGCAGAACGTTCACTGGGCGGCTAAGATGGGATAAGACGGGATAAGATCGCTAAGATTCGTATAACTGAATATCCGCGAATCGGCGAGAAGCTCGAGGCCTATGCGCCGCCCGAGGTCCGGCGAATCATCATTGGTAATTATGAGGTGCGTTACGAAATCATGGACGCATCGATCTTCATCCTGCGGCTCTGGCATACGCGCGAGAACCGTAGCTTCGATGCGGACAAGCGACCGATCACCAAGTGAAAGTCACGGTGCAGATGAAGGCCAACCGATCGTGGCAGCTAGCCGATCGATTCCGGGGCGGACGCCCTCAACCTCCGGATACGCGAAACGAGTTCGTGGATGATGAGCGACAGCGCTGCGGCGCCAGTTCCGGTAATGATTGCTTCCGTCGCCGCGCCGCCGATCATGCCGGGGTGAACGAAGTAGTCAACGACCGCGGTCACCACACCGAGAATGCCGGACACCGCCCAGCGGTTGTCGGTTTTTGCCAACGCTAGCGCCGCTACGGAGGCGGCCCCCGCGAAAAGGCCCGTCTGCGAGGCGACCACCCAGTGGCCGATACCAATAGCCAGCACGTTGCCCTGGACCATGGTTATCAGGCAGGCAGAGCCGGATTCTGCGATGTTTTCGACGAGAGTAGAGACTTTTCGATTCATTGTGACGATAGCCGTGACGTTTTTACTGATACTGAAATAACGACCGGCCCCGGTTTCCGCTTATTACCGTTCGACTAATTTCAGTAAGCGGAGTGCCACAGGAGTGGATGTAGATTTTCGGCCCACAAGAAATTCGCGTTGTACGAGACCGTGCTCTCATTGACAAACGCCATTCGCATAAGTCTGTTTCGGGTCATCAACTGTGATTATAGCCCAGTCGGATGAGTGGCGGCTATCGTGCTGCGGATTCAACCGGTCGAGAAACGTCCTCGCTAACTTCACCACCCTGATTTAGCCCCAGCATTTCGGACCACGTAGTTAAGCGCGATAATGCGTTTAAGAGGTGGGACATGGCAAGACGAAAGCGATTCAGTGCCGAGTTTAAGCGCCAGGCAATGCGAAGAGCCAACGAGCCGGGCATGACCGATGCGCTGCTGTGTGAAGAGCTCGGTGTCAGTACCCGACAGCTGCGGCGTTGGAAGGACGCCATCCAGGAACACGGTGAAGACGATGAGTTTCCTGGGCATGGCAAGGCGCGTGACAACGAAGTAGCGAAGCTTAGGCGAGAGTTGAAGAAGGTCACCTAGGAACGGGGTTTTTTAAGAGAAGCGGCCAGGTACTTTGCCAAGGAGTCGAAGTGAGATACGCCTGTATCCATCGACGTCGCCGCCAGCATTCCATCAGGATGATGTGTCGCCTGCTCGAGGTCTCGCGCAGTGGCTACTACGACTGGTGCTCCCGCGCCGAGAGCGCCCGATCTCGACGCAACCGGGAGCTGACGATGATGATCCGCCAGTCAGCGCCGATCTCTTTATCTTCTGAGACTGTTTCCAAGGGTCTAGAGCCCGCGTCGTTTTTTGGATGCTCCGAACTCGTCACAGGGATTACCGTCGTTTTTGCCGTCGTTTTGCCGTCACGAGACCAATCTGGCAGTTCACACTTAGGGCACAGGGGCATCATCGCCCTGCATGGCGGGCACTTCCAGGGACGCGCCACCGCTGCGGCCGGTGATGAGACGGATGCCGCCACTGTAGGTCAGGTACGCCCAAAACCAGTTGGTCATCGTGGCCACGCGGTTTCGCAACCCGACCAGGAAACCCACGTGCACGAGGCCCCAGAGCCACCACGCCGCCTCGCCCCAGAGCTGGATCCAGCCGAAGTCGGCGACGGCCGCCTTTCGGCCGATTGTGGCAAGGCTGGCGAGATGCCGGTACCGAAACGCCGGCTGCGCTGCCCGGCCCTCGATGCGCGCCCGGATCACGCGGGCTACATACAGACCGCCCTGTTTCGCGGCGGGCGCCAATCCCGGAACCGGCTGGCCGTTCCAGGCCATGCTCGCCGCCGTGTCGCCGATGACGAAGACTTCGGGGAGTCCGGGCACGCTAAGGTCATCGCCGACCTTCACCCGCCCCGCACGGTCCGCAGCCACCTTGAGCCAATGGGCAGCGGGCGACGCCATCACGCCGGCGGCCCAGAGAACCGTCCTCGCCGTGATGCGCTCCCCGCTGACGAGTACGCCGGCGGCGTCGATATCTTCGACGCGGCTGTCGATGCGCACTTCCACACCCATTTCTTCCAGGGACTCCCGGGCGATAGCCGACAGCTTCTCCGTAAACGCCGGCAGCAGCCGCGGCCCGGACTGGACCAGCAGCACGCGGGCGCTCGCCGGATCAAAGTTCCGGAACTCCTTCTCCATGCCAAAGCGCGCCAGTTCGACGATGGCGCCGGCGAGTTCCACACCGGTGGGTCCGCCGCCCACGATCAGAAAGGTCAGTAGGGCGCGGCGGTCGTCCATATCGTCCGTAGCCTCCGCCTGCTCGAAGGCGCGCAAGATGCGGCCGCGGATCTCCGTGGCATCCTCGATGCGCTTCAGGCCCGGCGCGAACGGCGCCCACACGTCCTTGCCAAAATAGCTGTGGGCGGCGCCGGTGGCGACAACGAGGTACTCATAGGGCAGTTCGCGGCCATCCACCCGCACGTGGCGGCGCGCCGTGTCGATCCCGGTGACCTCGCCGAGAAGCACGCGAGTGTTCGGCGCATCCCGGAACAGTGGCCGGACCGGCGTCGCGATGTCACCCGGCGACAATGCAGCAGTCGCGACCTGGTAAAGCAGCGGCTG
>JBGTLY010000224.1:0-4797 GCA_041743865.1 Woeseiaceae bacterium | reverse complement strand
CGTGGCCCGCTCCTACGGCGTCAAAAGGTCCATTGCAATCCGACAGAGGCAGTCAGCGGCTTGTTGGGGCGCGCGCCGTCCGGCGTGCGCGACACGATCGCCTGCTCGTCAAGCAGGTTCTCCACCTTGGCGTAGACAATGCCGCCGGCGGTCAGGCGATAACGACTGATGAAATCCAGCACGAACAGGTCTTCGGTCCGGTCGAAGGCATCGCCGTTGCGATTGCAGCCGACCGAAACGCACATCTCGTCGATGTACCTGGCCACGATGTAGTTGTCCCAGCCAAAACCGGTTTCCACGCCGGCGCGCAGGCTGAAGGTCTGTTCGGGGACGGACGCCAGTGAGTCTCCATCCTCGAAGCCCTCCGTCAGGTTGTTCTCGCTGACTTTCGCATCGGTGAAGGTGTACATCAGGTTGATCGGAAAACGCAGCTTCTCCGGTCCGAGCGTCGTACCCGCCTGAAACTCGAAGCCCTGGATGACGGCTTCGCCCGTGGTGAAAGACCCGGATGTCGCGCCGTTGCTGCACGGATTTGCGTTGGAACAGTTTTCGGTGAAATTCTCGAAATCGCTGTGGAAGCCAATAAGCTCCATGAACCAGTTGGCTTCGTAGCGAACGCCGGCTTCCCAGTTGATGCTGGTCTCCGGGTCCTGGTTCTCGGTCGCGCCACCGCCGAGCGGCGAGAAGCCGCGATGCGCGCCAGCCAGCAGTTGCCAGTCCCGCGCGAGGCGATAAGTGAACGACGCGCCCGGCAGCCATTCGGCGCTGTCATTGCCGATCCGGGATGGCGTATCGCTGCGGTCCGGCGTCGCGAACTGCCGCCGCCCGGACTGTACATCCTCGTAACGCAATGCCAACTCGACATCCAGCGCTGGAGTCACCCGCCAACTGTCCGTCAGCCACAGGCTGACGGCGTCGGCCTCTTCCAGACGGTTGTCGCTCCCGGTTGGTAGTTGGACCTCTACGAATACGAGTTCGCCGTCGACCTGGTCATAGATCTCGTCAGGCTGAAAACGATCCATTTCGTCTGCGTGCAGGCGTCCCCCTGCCGCAAGGCGGTGTGCGCCGAGATCGACGTCGACATTCAGCTCGATACCCTGCGAGGTGTACTCGCGATTGTTGTGTTTGTAATTGAGCCCGGTGGCATCGACGGTGCCGTCGAGGATTCCCTGTGCCTGTGCATCACCCGCGTTCGCGGCCTCGATGAAACCGCCACCACCGTCCAGCTTGAACCAGTCGCGTGCAAATGCGTTGTAGTACCCGGTGGCAGTGAACTGCACGGCATCCGACAGCGCCAGCCCGTAAACCAGGTTGTACGCCTGGTGATCGTTGTCCATTTCGTCGATCGCGGACAGGCCGTAGCGCCGGTTCGAATTGCGCGCAAAATCGGCGTCGGTCAGCCCGAGGTAGGTCTCGTCCGAGACTTCCGAGGACGACTGCGCCTTGAACAGGAAGCTCTGCCGTTCGCCTTCCCAGCCGAGTTTCATCACGTAGTCGCGAATGTCATACCCGCTGTCACGATCTGTACGATCGATGCTTTTGAAGCCGCCACTGCGCCGTTGCGCGGTCTCCAGCACAAAACCGAAGTTGCCACTGCGCCCTCCGTAACGGGCCAGCAGATCCCACTCCTCGTTCTCACCGTAACGAAAGGCCACCGACCCCTCGGTTTCGTCGGGTATGGGCGTCGACAACAGGTTGATGACGCCGCCGGTGGTCTGCGGACCGTAGCGCAGCAGGGGAGCACCTTTTGCGATCTCGATCGCGTGCATGCGCAGCGTCGTCGGAAAGTAATACGCCTCGGGATTCGAGTACGGCGCGGGCGCTATCGGTACGCCATCCTCGAGTAGCGTCACCTTCGACGTCCGCTCGGACGTCGCGCCGCGGATCCCGATATTCGGCCGCAGACCGTAGCCGTCCTCTTCCTGGACGTAAAGGCCCGGCACCGTCTTCAATAACTGGTTGATGTCGTTCGCGGCTTCGATCTTGATTTGCTCGCTGTCGATCAGCGCACCGGAGCCAGGATACCGGCGCACATCCTCGCGGCTGCCGATAATCGTCATTTCCTCGAGCGCGCTTTCTGCGGCTGCGGGTACCGCGTAACCGGTAAGTACCCAACCCGCGGCACCGACGGCCGCACCCCAACTTTTCGGCACCCTGTGCATATTTTTTTATCCCCGAATGGGCGCTCCAGCGCGCCCGGTCAGGAAATGATAATAGTAGTAATTCTCATTCGCAACCCGAAACCGTACCGTAGGAGCGGGCCATGCCCGCGAATAGAACGGGCCAATGACCGTGGGAGCGGGCCATGCCCGCGAATAGAATGGATTTTACATAAGCCGCGAACGATTTCCGGCTGGCCGATATTCGCGGGCATGGCCCGCTCCTACG
This sequence comes from Woeseiaceae bacterium, assembly GCA_041743865.1. GTDB lineage: Bacteria > Pseudomonadota > Gammaproteobacteria > Steroidobacterales > Woeseiaceae > UBA1847. Next base: position 2,409 of record JBGTLY010000224.1, on the reverse strand, counting down.
GACATAACTGGTCAACCAGCGCGTCCAGGGCTGGTGCCTCACCGATTCATCACCCAAAAATCACTCCAACATCAGGCCTGCACGAAGTCGGGAAGCGCAGTATTTGTCCCGCGGACCGGCAATGTGGCCGGCCCTTCCAAGCGAAGCAAAAACCATCAGATTACACAGCACCCGAAAGATTTGTGACGCATACATTGCCGGAGTGACAGCTATGCAAAGTCCAACAATATTCCGCCGCGTCAACGGCCGACGTTTTTTTCTCCTCGTGGCCCTGGCCATGGCTGCTTGCACCACAGTACCGGATAAGCTTCGGGGCACGAACCCGGAGCTGCCCCCTCCCTCCGAAGGTTTTGCGCGGCTGGTGTTCCTGCGGACTCACGACAGCAAGCTGTACCTTCTGCGCAGCGCGCCGGTCTACCTGGAAGACCAAAAGATCGGTGATATCCCGTACGGCGGCTGGTTCCAGCGCGAGGTCAGGCCGGCCCAATACCGCTTGACCGTACGAACCTGGGACTCGCCGGGGCGCTGTGAATTAGTCATCGATGCCAAATCAGACACCACCTACTATCTGCAAGTCGACCCACGTGCTGAGAACTTCGGTGCTCTCGTCGCTGGCGATATTGCCGCAACCGTAGCTGGCGCCAATGTCTGGGTCGCACTGGCAACGGGCGTGACCTTACAGGCAGCCGAATCCTACGTTCAGGCCTGCGGTGGCTTATTCAGGCTTTATCCCATCGATGAAGCATCCGCTCGGGGCAGATTGGCCTTGCTCGAACCGGCCACCGATTGAGCCAGCGACAGACCGGTGCCTCGCGGAGGCACCGCGGATCCCTGGCGGGCCCACCTTTAGCAAGGTGGGGTCTGGGCGCCATTGGATCAGGATGACAGCACCTGTCCCGGCGCGCGCGAGGACCGTGTATCCCGACCGGCGAACGATGACTCGAAGCCGCCGCTGATTTCCGTCGAGACAATTGTACTGGGCGTAGGAATGGAGTGGGGATTTTTTCTTGGACTCCGGAACGGTGCTCTCACCGATTCATCACCCAAAAATCACCTTAGCATCAGGCCGGCACGAAGTCGGAAGCGCACTGTTTTTCCTGCGGACCGGCAATGTCGCCGGCTCTGCCAAGCGGAGCCACAACCATGGAAAACTGCAAAAATAAAGCAGGCGCGATGTCTGTATTGGGCGCGGCGCTATTGTTCGCCCAAGGAGTCATGGCAGAGCAGGAACCGATGTACGTGTTCGGTGACAGCCTGTCGGATGCCGGTAACGTCTATCAGCTCACCGGCGAGGTCGCACAAAAACCCTTCGAACCCATCCCCGCTGCACCCTATGCCAGGGGCGGCCACCACTTCAGCGACGGCAAGACCTGGGCGGAGCAGTTTGCCACGGAGATCGGGCGCGGCAACGGTGGCAAAGCCTCACTCAAGGGTAACGGCAGGAACGGCAATTACGCCTTCGGCGGGGCGCGTGCCCGGCCGGCCGGCACGTCACCATCGAGCGATGTACAGATAGCGATGTACTTGCAAGAGCACGGTGTGGCGAACCCGGACGCACTTTACGTGATCCAGTTCGGCGGCAACGACATTCGGGATGCGCTGCAGATGGGCCCGGTGAACGGACCGGCGCTGGTTCTCGAAGCCGTCGGCAGCATCGGCATTGCCATCCAGACGCTCTACCACGCTGGCGCCCGGGAGTTCCTGGTCGTAAACGCGCCAAACCTCGGCAAGACACCGCTCGCGGCCATGCTGGGCGCAGGGCCTCAGGCCGAGGCAGTCTCGCAGTTTTTCAATCAAACACTTGAGTCCGGTTTCGCGCCGTTCGGGATCCCGGGACTCGCGCAGCTGGAGGCGTCGCTGCCGGGCATCGTACTTCACCGTCTCGACCTGTTCGGCCTGATCAACGACCTTGTGGCGTACCCGGAAGACTTCGGGTTCGCCGAGATCCTGGCGCCCTGCCTGACCTTCGGTACAGAGGATCGTGCATATTGCGCTAACCCCCACCAGTACCTGTTCTGGGACGCCATACACCCGACGTCCGCGGGTCATGCGATCGTCGCTGCCGAGGCTGTCGCCGTCTTGTCCGGTTACTGATCACGCCGGCTACGCGGGAGCGGCAGCCAGCCGCTTCCGCGTTCTTCCAGGAAAAAGCGCTGACGCGGGACGTTGACAGCTTGCAAAGTACGGCTGACCAGAAGCGCTCTGCATTCGAAACATCGGTCAATGGTCAAAGCCCACCGGACAAACAATCAGAGACCTGAGCTGGTTCGGGGTTCTTAATTTTGCTTCACAGGCCATGCCCCGTTCTGTTCGCGGGCATGGCCCGCTCCTACGATGTGAATGCGCGGTTCTGTTCGCGGGCATGGCCCGCTCCTACGATGTGAATGCGCGGTTCTGTTCGCGGGCATG
>JBGTLY010000223.1:0-10378 GCA_041743865.1 Woeseiaceae bacterium | reverse complement strand
GCCAGCAACGCTCGTCAATGCCAATTTGTATTGCAAAGTACCATACCACGCCCCTCTGCCGTACTTGTAATAGATATTACGAGAATGGGCGCGGCGTTCCCGCGCGGACGGTGCTTGCCTCCAGGCCGACAGCGCAGTTCTCTAGCGCTGAAAACACGGCACCCTCGACGTCAGTGCCGTCGCGGCAGGTCGAGCAGTTCAGCCGGATTACTCACGAGCAGAGACGCTGTTTCGAATTGGTGATTCTTGAGAACGAATCCGCGCCATTTCGCAGCGCACGCCAGTGTCGCCAGTTGCAGGTCATTTACGCGCCTCGGCACGACATCCGGCGCCGTATGGACGTGCAGGTCAATGATACCCGCAATGTCGGTGACCCGGTCGGACGGCGGCGCAATGGCGGCCAATTCGTCGAACGGCAGCAGCAGCACCGGCCCCAGCAAACACAAGCAGGCAGCGCTACGCCCGCCAACCCGCCACAAGCCGTGTCGCACGCGACGAGCTGTCACGGCGTCGCCGGTTAACGACTTTGGCCAGATACCTTCACGTCGGAGGCGCGCGCAATCACTTTGTCCTCGTCTATGTCTATTCCGAGCCCCGGGCTCTCTGGCACCGTTATGAATCCGTCGGCCACATGCGGATATTCGGTAACGGTGGCGATCAGTTCTTCGAAACCCTCTTTTCCCGGGTATTCAAAAAAAGGACCGACGGTCGGCGCTGCTGCGGCGAGCTGCAGCGTCGCCGCGGTACTGATGGTGGGTCGCGTGTTGTGAAAAATGATGGGCTTTTGGCGCATCTGGGCAAGCGCCGTGATCTTTTCCATGACCGTGATGCCGCCGGCCTTGATAACGTCCGGATTGAGATAGTCCGGATTCGCATACGTGATCAGCTCATCCACCTGGAACAGCGTGTACTCCTTCTCGCCGGCGATTATCCCGAGATCGAGCGCGTCGACGACGCGGGCGGTCTCCACATGGTTCTGGTCGGAACAGGGTTCTTCATAAAACCGGTGACCGTACTTGTCCTGCAGGATGCGTCCGACCTGAATAGCCCGCGCCGCGCTGTAACCGTTATTGATATCAACGAAGAGTTCGGCGTCCTTGCCTATCTCGTTCTCGATTGCATCGACATACTCGATCGTCTGGTCATTGACCGGATTCAGAAAATCTTCGCGGATCTGCATGCGGCACTTCACCGTGCGGAAGCCCTCGCGCACGAACGTGACCGCTTGTGCGACAGCTTCACGTTTGTCGAGCCTCTCCCAACGTCCCGTACCGTAGCTGCCGTACAACGGCATCTTTTCGCGATAAAGACCACCCAGCAGACGATAGATCGGCACCTCGAGAAGCCGGGCTTTGAGGTCCCACAGGGCAATATCGATGCCAGCGATCGAATTCGATAACGCGCCACCCGGCCCGAAATCATGGGAACGGTAAAACATCTGATCGTACAGGGGCTCGTTGTCGAAGGGATCCTGGCCGAGCACGCGCTGGGCGTGTTCGCTGTGAATAAATGCACTCATCACCGCATGGCTGCCTGCGTCGCACTCGCCCCAGCCGGATACGCCCGAATCTGTGGTTACACGCACGAAGAGCGCGTCGTCCATCACATAGGTTTTCACCTCCGCAATCCGCAGATCCGACTCCGCGGGCGCAGCGACAGCCGAGTTGCTGTCGATCAGACTACCGCTGGCACTGAGAAAAGCAGCCCCGCTTAGTGACTGCAGCAGCTCGCGGCGCGAAACAATGGTATCGGTCTTGAAGCGTTCCTTCATCTTGCTCTCCTCAGATCGGATGCGGTCGGGGGCGCAATGATTGCGTGATCGTCGCCGTTCTCGTCGGCACCAAAAGACGAGACTCGCGTATTGCCGAGTATTTTTGGACTAGCGTTTTCCGTGCTATTGCGCTGCTACGTTCGCCGCCAGCCTGCGGGTCATTTGGCCGGGTGGAGCGTCTGGAGCGGCAGGATAGCCAGCGATTCCTGTCGCGAGGTGGCCCGGATACCAATCTTTTCGCGCACCGCACGCAGAATGATGTCCATTGAACAGACTGCGCCACTCAAGCTCGACACCCCCTCCACGTTCGGCATTTCCGCGTTGAAAACGAACTGTGAGTACTGCGCGGCGGGAGACTGGGCAACGTCGGTAAAACACACAACGATGGCCTTGTTCTGTTGTGCAAGGCGAGCAAACGAGACGGAATGGCTGTCGTACGGGGCGTAATCGAAGACGACAACAACATCACCCTTTGCGACATCCATCAAGCGTTCCGCCCGCTGGACGGGATTATTGCTGGCCAGTTCCACGTTCGGGCGCAGGCGCAGCAGGTGCGCTTGCATGATCATCGCCAGCGCCTGGCTGATCCGGCCACCCAAGCACAGAACGCTGGTTCGGCTTCGCGCGATCAGCGCTGCCAGGCGTTCCACATCCGACCGTTGCATGAGCCGGATTGTCTCCTGGACGCTCGAGACATAAGTGGATTCGAGGCTGCGGTCTCCAGCGTTCGCATCCAGCGCGCGTTCGCACGCGGGCGCGCCGTCAAACCGCGACTGCACTTCCGCATGCAATGCCGACTGAAACTCCGGGTAGCTGTCGAAGCCCAGCTTGCGGATGCAGCGGATGACCGAAGGCGCGCTCACACCCGCGCGGGTGGCAAGTTCAGCCAGGGTTTTCAAACCTGCGATGGGATAGTCAGCTTGCAGGCGGCGGGCGACGAGCCGGTCACTCTTGGTCAGATCGTCCCACTTATCACTTATGCGGTCAGTTATTGCAGTCATCGGGGCGGTTCTCCTCGTCGCTTGTGCCAAAATGCACCGGGGTCGCCCCCTCCCGGACCGGAATTCGCGTTGTAACATATATTACAGGATTTGCCAACTGCTCGGCACGCTGTCAGGCCACGAAGACCAACACCGCCACCGTGATAACCACAGCGCCGATAAGGTTCAAGACGAAGCCTTCGCGCGCCATCTGTGCGACCGTAAGCTTGCCGGATCCGAAAATAACCGCATTCGGCCCGGTCGCGACCGGCAGCATAAAGGCGAAACTGGCGCTGATTGCAGCCGGAACCATGATGATTTTCGGGTCAATGCCGGCGGCCACCGCGGCGGCAGCCAATATGGGCATCAGCAACGCGGTCGTTGCGGTGTTGCTCGTGATTTCAGTCAGGAAAGTGACCGCGATCGAGATGAGCAGAACGAGCATCGCGATGTGCAGCCCGTTGATGCCCGCGAGCCCTGAGCCCAGAACGCCGCTGAGCCCTGAGGTTTCGAACGCTTTGGCGATAGCGACGCCGCCACCGAACAGGATCAGGATGCCCCACGGAATCGTAACCGCGGTTTCCCAGTCCAGCAGCTTCCCGCCTTTGCCGTTGGGGATGAGGAACATGGCGACGACGGCAAGGAGGGCAACATTGGAATCATCGGCGCCGGATAAGCCCAGCCATGCACTCCAGCCGCCGAACGGTTCTTTGCGGGTTACCCACAACAAGGCTGTCACGCCGAAGACAGCCAGTGTCCGAACTTCTTCGCTGCGCCAGGGGCCGGATTCAGGCAGTCGAATGCGTTCACCTTTCGGAATTCCGCGCGTAAGCCAGAACGCGGCGATCGGAGTCATGACGAGGACAATAGGCATCGCCCAGCTCATCCATTCGAGGAACGTCAGCTCGTCCCCGGTGGTCTGCGCATAAACGCGCATGAAGATCAGGTTCGGCGGCGTGCCGACAGGAGTGCCGATACCGCCGATACTGCATCCGTACATGATGCCGAGCATGAGTGCAGCGACCTCACGTGGATTGTCGAGTTTCTCGGCAACAGCGAGCGCGATGGGCAACAACATGAGTGCGGTCGCAACATTTGAGATCCACATGCTGATCGCAGCGGCGGCGACCGTAAAACCGAGCACGAGCTGCGCGCCGGAATGGCCGCCGAAGAGACGAACCAGCTTGATTGCCAGGCGGCGATGCACGCCGCTGCGGGCCATCGCCGTCGACAAGATGAAACCACCCATCATCAGCAGAATGAGCGGACTGCCGTAAGCAGCGCCTACCTCGTCGCCCGTGAGAATGCCAAAGAGGGGAAAGGCTGCCAGTGGAATCAATGAGGTTGCAGGAATGGGGATGGCCTCAAAGATCCACCAGATGGCGCAGAGCGTGGTGACCGAGGCCGTAAGTGCAATCGCGGGTGAATAGCCGGAGGCATCCAAACCGATACCCGCAAGCACAGCCGCGGCCAGCCCGCCGAACAGCGCCAACTTCCTGATCATAAGTAGTGCTCTGCGCGGTGGACCTCGGGCACGGCCGTCCCGCTCCACTCTGTTGTATTGTACGTTACAAAAACCTTACGGCTGGTTCGAAAAAATGTCAACGATCTTACAGGTCGATCCCGCTCGGTGGCCGCCGGCCCCGCCACGCCTTGCTCCCGGGCGCCACGACGTGCCGGCCCTACTGAGAGGGCGGGCTCGTAATATTTCTTACAAATCTGCTAGAGTAGGTGACTTTGAAACAGATCGTGCAAGGCGTGGGATACAGGGGAGCGCTGCCTCGGCAATGAACACGTCGATGAAAGATGCCGCTGCGGCAGACGCTGCTGCTACGGACCTGGCGAAACGGCACAAGGTGCTGCTGCGAACTGCATTTACCGCAGCCGTTTCACGATCGCTGCCGGATGCCGAACTGCGCGAGCACTTGCCGCCGGTGCCCCGCAAGGGACGCCTGGTGGTACTCGGTGCGGGCAAAGCGGCTGCCCATATGGGGAAAATCGCCGAAAACCATTATGCCGCCCTTCCCGGCCGGCACCGGATTGACGGCCTGATCGTCACGCCGCACGGTATGGATGCGGACGTGCGCCTGTTCAAGCACCTCGCCGCAGCGCACCCGTTTCCCGACCGATCGTCCGAGGCAGCGGCGCGGCGGATGATCGAAATGGTCCGTGGACTGAGCGCAGAAGACCATGTGCTGATGCTGATATCGGGTGGTGCGTCTTCCTTGCTTTGTGCTCCGGCGGACGCCATTGGTTTCGCTGGAAAACGTGCGATCACGCAAGCGCTGTTCCTGGCGGGTGCCGATATCGATGACCTCAACACCGTGCGGAAATTTCTTTCTGCGATCAAGGGCGGAAAACTGGCGCGTCTTGCCGCCCCAGCGGCGGTCACCACGCTCGCCATTTCGGATGTCGTCGGAGATGATCCGGCGGTAATCGGTTCTGCGCCGACCTTTGACTCGACGCCGTCACTCGAAGACGTGCGCACGATTTTTGCGCGGCATGGCCTCGTGCCGCCACGCGACCTGGAGCGAGTGGCGGCGGATCATGCTGCGATGCCGCTGGCCGGTCCGACCCGCTACACGCTCGTCGCACGCCCAATTCATGCGTTACACGCCGCCGCCAGTGTCGCGGAAAAGCACGGCTATCTTGCTGTCGTTCTGGGAGACGACATCGAGGGTGAGGCACGCCTGCAGGCCACCCTTATGACAGAAACGCTTGCCGCGAAAGCCGCTGAGTTCCGCGCACCCATCGCGCTGCTGGCGGGTGGAGAGGTGACGGTGAACCTCTCCGCGTCCCCGCGGATAGGCTACGGCGGACCGAATCGCGAATTTGCGCTGGCGCTCGCGATTTGTCTGCGCGAGGCAGGGTTGCCAGGGGTATCCGGTCTCGTGGCCGACACGGATGGGGTTGACGGCTGTATCGGCAAACAAGGAGCCGTCGCCGGCGCAATTGTCGACAGCGGTACGATCGCCCGCGCGCGGGAAATAGGCCTCGACCCCCTGGATGCTCTGGACGCGCACGATTCCGGCACCTTTTTCGAAGCCCTTGGTGACGAATTTGTCACCGGGCCCACGGGCACAAACGTGAATGACTTCCGAATGTTGCTTTGCCGTTGAACGCCGGGACCGCCTTTGGCCGTTTTGCTATGCTGGCATGCGTACCGGCCGAAATAATCGGTCAGGTCTTTCGCACGGAGGTGCAATCATGTTCCGGTATCTGGGCGTAACCTGTCTGTGTGTCTTGGCAGCGTGTGCCGCTTCGGAGCAGCAAGTGAGCTCCGTTCCGCCGGAGGTGGCGCGGCAAATGCGGGAAGCTTGCGTCGAACTGCGGCGCGCGCTGTTCGAGGATTCCATCGTCCGTTCGTACACGGTTTACCCGCGCTGCGACAACGGCCGCATCGTGCTGAATGGTACCGTGCCGGACTTCGCTGCCCGCCAGCAAGCAGAAATGCTGGCGGCACAAGTGCCGGGCGTGCGGCAGGTCCAGAACAACCTGCAAGTCGCTGACCCGGACGACCCGGTCCGATACTGACGCAAACCACGGGTTTGCCGTAGCTACGCAATCATTCGGAAAGTTGGTGTGCGGCCAGCAACTCGAGTGCGCGCACCATTGCGGAATGGTCCCAGTCTGCACCGCCGTTGGCAATGCAGGCATTAAACAGTTCCTGTGCGGTCGCCGTGTTGGGCAGGCAGACGCCTGCCGACCGGGCACTCGCGAGCGCAAGTTTTAGGTCCTTTTGGTGCAGTTTGATCCGGAAACCGGGATCGAATGCGCGCTTCAGCATTCGTTCGCCATGCACTTCCAACACGCGGGACGCGGCAAAGCCGCCCATCAGCGCTTCCCGGACTCGGGACGGGTTCGCGCCCATTTTTGCTGCAAACAGCAAAGCCTCGGCGACCGCCTCAATGTTCAGCGCCACAATAATCTGGTTAGCGACCTTACAGGTCTGCCCGGCACCAACCCCGCCGACGAGCGTGACACTCTTCCCAAGGCACTCGAACAGCGGGCGGACGCGCGCAAAGACTTCGTCTGCGCCACCCGCCATGATCGTGAGCGATGCGGATTTCGCACCCACCTCGCCGCCGGATACCGGCGCATCGACATATTCGCAATCCAGGGCCCGGATACGGGCGGCGAATGCCTGCGTCTCCACAGGCGAAATTGAACTCATGTCAACCACGACCTTTCCGGGGGAAAGGCCCTCTGCGACACCGCCATGGGCGAACAGTACAGCTTCGACGTCCGGCGTATCCGGTACCATCGTAATGACGACATCGGCGACTTGCGCGACGTCCCTCCCGGACTTGCAGGGGGTACCGCCGGCATCGAGTAGTGCCTCAGGTATGCCGCTGCGCGTGTGCACGAACACATCGTAGCCTGCCGCGATAAGGTGACCTGCCATCGGCGCGCCCATAATGCCGAGCCCGATGAATCCGACTTTACTCATCATATTCTCCTTCAGGTCATTGGGCGATGCCCGGCGTGTGCACCTGCATCCTTCATCTGGGAAACGATCCGCTGAGCGCCGGCTGCGATCAGGCGAGCGTCAGAACTCACGGTTACGAACTGGAAACCCATCCTGATGCGTGCCAACGCTCCCTCCGGTGTCCCGTTGTGAATTCCGGCAATCACGCCCCGTTGTTTTGCGCATTCGACGACATGCTTGATCGCGTCCGCAACCTTCGGCGCCACGTCATCGAAGGTCGGTACGCAACCAAGAGCAAGCGAAAGATCCGCCGGGCCGACGTACACGGCGTCAAGGCCTTCGACGGCAAGGATGTCGTCGAGATTATCGAGTGCCTGTGCTGTCTCGATCATTGCGAATCGGACCAGCGTGTCGTTCGCGAAAGCAGCATAGTCCGCACCAGCGTACAGCTGGGCTCGAACCGGTCCGTAGCTGCGTGTACCGCGAGGCGCGTAGTGCGTCCAGGCCACCAGCTTCTCTGCGTCTTCGCGCGTATTGATCATCGGACAAATGACGCCGTAGGCACCCGCATCCAGCGCTTTCATGGCGATGCCGGGCTCGAGCCATGGAAGGCGAACCAGCGGCACGGTCGACGTAGTGCTTATTGCCTGTAGCATCGCAACCATCGCCTGGTAGTCGACGACGCCATGTTGAAGGTCAATCGTGAGCGCGTCCCAACCCTGGTGAGCCATCGTCTCGGCGGAAAATCCGCTGGGAATTGCAAGCCAGCCGTTGGTGGCGGCACCGCCTTTATCCCAGATTTCTCGCAATGCATTGCTGCGCACGGCACCGTTCTCCTGATTGTGATCTTGTTAACATTAACGAACGAGGCAGGGCCGCTTGGGGTCAAATACCCAGCCGGGAAGCAGGTATTGCATCGCGACCGCATCATCGCGCATATGCGTTCCGACATGGCGGTAGCTGCGGTGTGCCGCGTCCAATCTCTCGCGATCGAGCTCGACGCCAAGTCCGGGCCGGTGTGGTACCTGGATGAAGCCATTCTCAATGCGCAGCGGCTCGTGGGTCAGGCGTTCGCCGTCCTGCCAGATCCAATGGGTATCAATGGCCGTTATGTCCCCGGGGGCTGCCGCCGCCACCTGGATAGCCATCGCAAGCGAGATATCAAAATGATTGTTCGAGTGGGATCCCCAGGTGAGTCCGAATATCTCGCACAATTGCGCAACCCGCACGGAACCCTGCATAGTCCAGAAGTGCGGGTCGGCCAGCGGGATATCGACGGCCTGCAACCGGATCGCATGTGCCAGCTGCTGCCAGTCGGTTGCCACCATATTGGTGGCAGTCGGTATTCCGGTTCTGCGGCGGAATTCGGCCATGATTTCACGCCCGGAGAAGCCGCGTTCGGCGCCGCACGGATCTTCCGCGTAGGCGAGCACGCCCCGCAGGTCCCGGCACAGGCGTACCGCGTCCTCAAGTGACCACGCGCCGTTCGGATCCAGCGTAATCCGGGCGTCCGGAAAGCGCTCGGCAAGGGCGTTGACACATTCGATCTCGACCGCGCCGGCCAGTACGCCACCTTTCAGCTTGAAGTTCCTGAAACCGTAGCGCCGCTGCGCCGCGTCAGCCTGGGCGAGGATGGCCTCGGTATCGAGCGCTGACTCGTTGCGCACACGAAGCCAGGCATCGTCCGTGTCGAATCCGTCGCGATACTCTAGGTCCGTCCTGCGCCGGTCACCGACATAAAACAAATAGCCAAGTGTCTCGACAGACTCGCGTTGGACGCCGTCGCCGAGCAAGGCCGCCAGTGGCACCTGCATGAACTGCCCCAGCAGGTCGAGCAAAGCGGATTCGACGGCGGTCACTGCATGAATAGTGGTGCGCAGGTCGAAGGTCTGCAGGCCGCGACCAGCGGCATCCTGGTGGCCGAACGCCCGCCGGATGTCGCGCAACACGCGATTGTGTTCCCCGAGGCGATTTCCGACGACCAGCGGCCGGGCGTCGACGAGCGTTCGGCGGATAGCTTCCCCGCCCGGCACCTCGCCGAGGCCCGTGTTTCCCGCGCTGTCGGTCAGGACCACAACGTTGCGAGTGAAGTACGGACCGTGCGCTCCACTCAGGTTGAGCAACATGCTGTCCTGGCCAGCGACGGGAACGACGTCCATTTCGGTGACGACTGGCGTGCCGCTAGTCTGTGCCATTGGCTGCCTCCGCACGGCGCGGCGCCGTGAGCGATGTGGTGGTCAGGACAACCCGCTGTATGTCGCCGACGATAAACAGGTAGGCGACAATGGCCATTGCGGCATTGGCGGCGACGAACACGAGCGCCCAGGCGAACGAACCGGTGTGATGTACGATGTAGCCGATGACGATCGGCGTCGTGATCCCCGCCGTATTGCCAAACGTATTGAACAAGCCCCCTGACAAGCCGCCGGCTTCTTTTGGCGATGTGTCCGAGACCACCGCCCAACCGAGCGCGCCGATGCCTTTGCCGAAAAAAGCGACGCACATGACGGCGACCACGAGAACGTCGGTTGCGAGATAGTTGCAGGCAATCATGCTCATCGACAACAGCATGCCCAGAACGATGGGGGTTTTGCGCGATACGGAGAGTGAATGGCCACGGCGCGAAAGCAGGTCGGACATCCAGCCACCGACGATGCCGCCGATGAATCCGCATATAGCGGGCATCGACGCGATAATTCCCGCTTTGAGGATCGTCATGCCCCGCTCCTGCACGAGGTAGACTGGAAACCACGTCAGGAAAAAATAGGTCAGTGTCGTAATACCGTATTGGCCGATATAGACACCGAGCAGCATGCGGTTGCCCAGCAGCTGCCTGATGCAGTCCCAGCTACTTGCCGGCGGCTTCGCCGCGATACCGGCACCACCATCGAGATCCACCAGCGCACCACCCGCCGCGATGTATTCGAGCTCAGACGGGCTGACGCGGGGATGCTGTCGCGGAGCGTGAATGACCTTGAGCCAGACAAGCGCGACTACGAACCCGACCACGCCCATGAAGAAGAACGGGCTGCGCCAGCCGAGGTAGTAGACCAGCCAGCCGAGAATCGGCGCGAACAGGACCGTTGCAAAGTACTGGGCCGAATTAAAGATGGCGACGGCCAGCCCGCGCTCGTGGGTCGGGAACCACGCCGACGTGATGCGGCTGTTGCCCGGGAACGATGGCGCCTCCGCAGCGCC
>JBGTLY010000222.1:0-16648 GCA_041743865.1 Woeseiaceae bacterium | reverse complement strand
CGTATGACGCGCCGTTTCCGTCGCGGGAGTACATGGCCGGCGCCCGTGCTTTACCGCTGCTCGTTCCCACGCGGCCGAATGATCCGGCCAGCGCGGCGAACCGTCGTGCCTGGGAGGTGTTCCGCCGCTGGGACAAGCCGTTTCTCACGGCATTTTCGAGCCGCGACCCGATCACCCGGGGCGGCGAACGCGCCTGGCAGGAACAGGTACCGGGGGCGCACGAGCAGGTGCACGTGCGCGTGCCCGGCGCGGGTCACTTCCTGCAGGAGGACAAGGGTCCGGAGCTCGCCGCGGTGGTCAACCGTTTCATCGCCGCGAACGCGTGACGTTCATGTTCGTGCCAGGTCCGGCGCACAGGCGCGGGTTGATTGCTCTCTCCCTCATGGCTCGGCTCGTTCCACTCGCCTGCGCTTTACTTCGGTCGCTGAGCAATCAACCCGCGCCTGTGCGCCACCGCCCGACGTGCCCCGCCTAGCGCTCCAGGTACTGGAGCTTGTCCTTGATTTCCCGCCAGTCGTCGGCGTCGGCGGGCGGGTCCGTCATTTCGGTGATAACGGGCCAGGCTTTGGCGAGCTCGGCGTTGAGTGCGAGGAACTTTTCCTGACCCGCCGGCAGTTCGTCTTCCGAATAAATCGCTTCGACCGGACACTCCGGCTCGCACAACGTACAGTCGATACACTCGTCGGGATCGATGACGAGAAAGTTCGGCCCTTCGTGAAAACAGTCGACCGGGCAGACCTCGACGCAGTCTGTCAGTTTGCACTTGATGCAGGCTTCGGTCACAACGAATGTCATTCGGAACCTCCCGGGCGGACCGCGTACGCTATGCCATGTCAGCCCGCGATTCAAGCGAGAGGAGACAGACGGGAGGCATCACGCTGTTGGCTGCCACCGCCCGTCCCGCTCCGCCGCAATGCCGTCGTGAGCGAGCTTGTAGAGGTGCGCGAGCAGGGATCGTTCGGCCCAGCCGTGCAAGCGCTCGGGTACGTCAGTGTATACCCGGGGCACGAGTTCTGCTGCTGTGCTCCCGGGCCAGGCGAGCAGCGCCTGCCGGACCTGGCGTTCGCGGGCGAGGCGATGCTCGATGATCCCGTCGATCACTCGACCTGGATCAATGATGAGCTCTCCGTGCCCCGGCAGTAGTGCCGACGGCCGACGATTCCGTATCTTGTTGAGGGAGTCGAGATAGTCGCGCATGTTGCCGTCCGGTGGATCGATGACGACCGTCGAGCCATCGACAATGTGATCTCCGGTCAGTATCCAGTTGGCGGCCGTGTGCCGGAAGCACAGATGATTCGAGGCGTGGCCCGGCGTGTGGATGGCTTCAAGCGTAAATTCAGGCGTCTCCAGTCGCGCGCCGTCGTCAAGCACCCGGTCAGGGGCGAAGGTTTCATCCTGGTGGGCGCCGCCCCCCGCACGCAAACCGAGTACTTCCGCCCCGGTCCGGTTCGCGAGGGCCGCAACGCCCGGCGAGTGGTCCGGATGCGTGTGCGTCGCGAGGATCCATCGAATAGTCCCGCCGCCCGAACGCCGTACGATCGTGTCGAGATGCGCCTCGATCGCCGGTCCCGGGTCAACCACCGCGATCGCCCGGTTCCCGAGCAAGTAGCTGTTCGTGCCGGGTCCCGTCATCATCGAGGGGTTGGGCGCGAGGACGCGCCGGATGCCCGGGGCCAGCTCGACGTACGGCGCCAGCGCTCTTTGAAACGGCTTCACCGGCGTCGGGGGGCCGGTCTGGCCAGCGTCATTGTCCGTCGACATGCGCCTTGAGGCGTTCGAGGGCTTCCGTTATCACGCCGTCCACCGGTCCGGCGAGCGCGAGGAGCCCGCCATCGCGGTAGCCGCCCACCGCGTAGGTAAAGCGAAGTCGCGTGCCCTCTTCCGCGTCGAAAAACTCCCAGGTCATATTGCCATTGACGCCCATCAGCCCGAGTGGGCCGAGTCCGCCGGTCAGTCGCAGCAAAACCCCGCTGCTCACGGTCGTCACCAGGAGGTGCACCACACCGTCGTCGCCGGCCAGACGTTCGCAAAAACAACCCAGGGGCCGCGGCTCGATGTGCAGCCGGCTCGCATCACCGCCGACGGTGTGGCTGGCGTTCCACCAGTTGCCGATGCCGTTGACCGCGGCGTGCCAGACTTCGGCACGCGGTGCGTTGACCAGGACCTCATGGCGGACCGTAAAACCAGACTCGTCCGCATCGAGCACCTCGGACGATGCCGGCGTCACGCCTGTCAGGACCAGGCCGGCAAGCATGTACGCATAGTGTCGCATCGAAATTACTCCCTCTAATGCGGTGCAGCATAACAAAGAGCGGAGCCGCTTCAGCATCGGGACGCGCTTGACGGTAGGATGGGCATCGCGGTCATTGCATATCGACCCGGGGACGGGGAATGCGTGGCTCATGGAGAACGACGCTGAATGCTGCTCACGCTGATCGCCATCGCCCTTTATGCCGCCGGCGTCCTGTCCGCAGTGAATGCGGCAATGACGGCACGAACCTCGACGGGTGCCGTCGCATGGATCATCGCCCTCGTGACCGCCCCCTTTCTCGCCGTACCCGCGTACTGGGTGTTTGGGCGAAGTAAATTCGAGGGCTTCGTCGAGGCCTACGAGTCAAATCGCGACCAACTCGACGCTGTCATCGAGAAGATCCGCGCCAATCTCGAGGCGGAGCACGTGCACGTCGAGGGCCACGTACCCTACTACGATGCCCTCCGGCGGCTTTCCGGCAACTACCTCGTCGGCAACAACGACGTGGAGCTCCTGATCAACGGCGAGGCGACGTTCAAAAGCCTCCTCGAGGGTATCGCCGGGGCCGAGGACTACGTGCTCGTGCAGTACTATATCCTGCGCGACGACGGCATCGGGACGCGGCTGCAGGAATCACTGGTCGAGCGCGCCAAAGCCGGCGTCCGGGTGTATGTCCTGTACGATGAAATCGGTTGTATCGCCCTTTCCCGTGAATACTGCGACATCCTCCGCAAGTCCGGCGCCGAGGTTTCATCGTTCCAGCCGACGCGCGGACGCAACAATCGCTTCCAGCTCAATTTCCGCAACCACCGCAAAATAGTGGTCGTGGATGGAAAGACCGGCTGGCTCGGCGGCCACAACGTCGGCGACGAATACCTGGGCCTCGACCCGGACTTTTCACCCTGGCGCGACACGCACGTGCGCCTCGAGGGACCCGTCGTCACCCAGCTGCAGGGTGTGGTCGCATCGGACTGGTACTGGGCGACCCGGAACCTGCCGGACCTGAACTGGGACCCCACGCAAGCAGAGGACGGTGACGTGCGAGCCCTGATTATTCCGTCGAGTCCGGTACAGACCCTCGAGACGGCCGGGCTGATGTATGTCATCGCACTGAACCAGGCACGCGAGCGGCTCTGGCTGACCGCACCGTATTTCGTGCCGGATGAAGCGGTAGTGAAAGCCCTGGAACTGGCCGCGCTCCGCGGCGTCGACGTGCGGATCCTCGTCGCAGGTACCAGCGACAGCATCCTCGCGAACCTCGCGTCCTACTACTACATCGGCCGGCTGGGAAAACTCGGCATCCGCTTCACCGAATACCGGCCCGGCTTCCTGCACCAGAAAGTCGCGCTCATCGACCGGCATACCGCCCTCGTCGGCACGGCCAATTTCGACAATCGCTCGTTCCGCCTCAACTTCGAGGTCACCGCGCTGATTCACGACGAAACGTTCGCCGCCCGGATCGGAGAAATGCTCGAAGAAGACTTTGCGCACGGCGTCGACCTCGATGTCGAGACGCTGGATGAACGCAGTTTCCTGTGGCACCTCAAGGTCAGTCTCGCGCGCCTCCTGGCGCCGGTGCTGTAACCGACGTGGACGGCAGCGTCGATTGGCGCGTCGTATTCGAGAGTTCGAACGCGTCGCTGTGTAACGAGCATGCGCTCGTCCTCGCCGCGAAGCAGATCCCCCACCGCGTGGTGCACGACCGCGACGGCTTCATACTCATCGTGCCGGCGGAGTCGTCAATCGCTGCGGGTCGCGAGCTTCGCCTCTATGCGGATGAAAACCCGCCTCCGCTGCCCCGGACGGTACGCAATGACGAGCGGCACAATCCGGCGCCCGGCGTTGCTGCATACGCCGCTGTGCTGTGCGCCGTAGCCTGGTTCGCGGGGCAGGACCTGCTCGGGATGGACTGGTATGCAGCGGGACGGGTCGACGGCAGCCTCGTTCGCGATGGTGAAGCCTGGCGGCTCCTGACTGCGCTGACCCTGCACGCCGACCTGTCGCACCTCACCGGCAATCTCGTCTTCGGCGCACTCTTCGGCTTTTTTGCCGGTCGACTGTTCGGCTCCGGTGTGGCCTGGCTCGCGATTCTCGCCTGTGCCGCTGCCGGCAACCTCGCGAATACTCTTCTGCTCGCCTCGGTCCACCGCTCCATCGGGGCATCGACCGCCGTGTTCGCGGCCCTCGGTATGGTAGCCGGCTATGTGTGGCACGCGCAGCTCATGACGCAGGAACGCTGGGTCTATCGGCTCGGGCCGGTCGTCGGCGGCATTGCGCTGCTCGCGTATACCGGAATGGGTGGCGGGGACGCGGAACGGCACGTCGACGTCGGTGCGCATGTGATGGGATTCGTCTGCGGCTTCGCCGGCGGCATGCTTCTCGTCCACCTCATGCCGCGCCTGCACGGTCGGCGTTCACAGCTCGCGGCCGGTGCCGCAGCACTCGCCATGCTGGCCCTCGCGTGGATCGCTGCACTTCAATAAGTACCGGCCAGGCTACTTGCGGTACTATTCGCCGCGCCCTGTATCCCTGGCGCAGCAGACGACGATGCGAAACCTGTTGCTCTTCATTGCACTTGCCGGCGCGCTGCTCGCGGCGCTGCTCTGGCTGCGTTTCGGCGGCGGTGAGCGCTACCCGGACCTGTCCACCTCGCCCGTGCTCGCCGAATCCATGCTCGAGGAAGTCCTGGCTTATCCGGAGCCGATCGGCAATGTCGCCCGAAGCCCCGACGGCCGCCTGTTCTTTACGGTACATCCGGAATCGCGGCCGCGCGGTAACCGGGTTCTCGAGTTCGTGGCGGGGGCATCCGTACCCTATCCGGACGTCGGCGCACAGCTCGCTCTCTTCGACACGGTGCTGGGCATTGCAGTCGACCGTCAAAATCGTCTTTGGACGATCGACCACGGAAGCCATGGGTTTCGAAGAGCACGCCTGATCGCGTTCGACCTCGCGACCAACGAGCTCGTACTCGATGAGGTGTTGCCGCGCGAGATTGCGCCTGCGGGGTCGACCCTTCAGGACCTGCAGGTCAGCGCCGACGGTCGTTCGGTCATCATCGCAGATACGAGCATCGGCCGCCTGTCGCCCGGGCTCGTGATTTACGACGTCGCCCGCGGAACGGCACGTCGTGTACTTGACGGTCATGACATCGTATCGGCCGAAGATTTCCGCATTCGCTCAAACAACCGCGACCTGTCCATCCTCGGAGGCGTGGTCGCGCTGAAAGGCGGGGTTGACGGGATCGCAATCGGCTCTGACTGGCTCTATTTCGGCGCCATGAATGGCTCCACGCTGTATCGGGTCGCTGTCGCCGACCTTCTCGATGAGGGCCTGCCGGCGGACGAACTCGCGAATCGCGTCGAGCCCTACGCGACAAAGCCGCTGGGACACGGCATCAGCATTGATACAGATGGAAACCTCTATGCGACCGACGTGGAGCACAACTCCGTGTATATCATCGGCAGTGACCGAAAACCGCGTACGCTGGTTCAATCGTTGCGTATCCGCTGGCCCGACGGTTTGACCTTCGGGTCCGACGGCTGGTTGTACGTAACGGACAGCGCGCTGCCGGAGCTGGTGCTCAAATCCCGCGATCATATCGCGGAGCAGCGTCCCTATCGCATCTTTCGGGTCCGGCCGGTCGCTGAGAATGCGCCAGGACCGCACTGACCCTGCAACACGACAACGAGAAGGACGACAAGCAATGGCGGCAGACACCGACGCCGGGGATCCCGTAACCGCGGCTATCGAAAACTTCGACGTCGACGCGCTCATGGCTTGGGCGCAGACGCAGGGGCTCGAATTCCTGATGAAACTCGCCGCCGCAGTCGCGATCTTCGTCATTGGCCGTATCGTCGTACGCATCCTCATATCAGGAATGCGCAGGGGCATGCAGCGCCATGCCGTGGACCGTAGCCTCGTATCCTTCATCACGAACATCGTCCGGGTCGTGCTGCTCATCGTCGTCATCCTGATGGCACTCGGGACACTCGGGGTGCAGACGACGTCCTTCGTGGCCATTCTCGGCGCCGCGGGTCTCGCCATAGGCCTGGCGTTGCAGGGTTCGCTGTCCAACTTCGCCGCCGGCGTGCTGATCGTTTTCTTCCGTCCCTACAAGTCAGGCGACTATATAGAGGCTGCGGGCGTGTCGGGAACGGTCGAGGAGGTACAGATCCTCACGACCATACTGAAGACACCCGACAACAAGCGTGTCATCGTGCCCAACGGCCAGGTGATGGGCAGCGTGATTACGAACTATTCCGCAAATGACACGCGGCGGGTCGATCTCGTTTTCGGCGTCAGCTACGGCGACGATCTCGCCAAGGTCAAGAAGACACTGCAGGATTTGGTGGCCGCCGACAAACGGGTTCTGGCCGACCCGGCGCCGACGATTGCGGTGCTGGAGCTCGCCGACAGCAGCGTGAAGTTCGTATGCCGGCCCTGGGTGAAAACCGAGGACTACTGGAATGTCTGGTTCGACATGACGGAAACAGTAAAGAATCGCTTTGACGAAGACGGCATTTCGATGCCGTTCCCCCAGCGGGACGTGCGCGTTTTTTCGAAAAACGGCGACTGAAACCCTCCCGACGCGCGGCGCTGCAGTGCCCCGTTGACCGCCGATGTTCGCGCGAGTACTGTATGCATGTACAGTAAGGAGCGCACATGACGAATGCCCGGGTCCATGCCCAGACACACGCCCATAAGGGCCGCGGCGCCGTATCCGGCCGGGATGGCCGCTTCGAAAAAAGGCCGGTCGACTACGACGAGGAAGAATCCGATGCCCGCGCTCGTCGTCGGCCGGAGACGGTACTGACCGGGATGCGTGCCGGTTCGATCATTGCGCGCAATGATTCGCCGGACGTTCCGTTCAACCGCTCGATCAATCCCTACCAGGGCTGCGAGCATGGCTGCATCTATTGCTACGCCCGTCCGAGCCACAGTTATCTCGATCTCTCGCCGGGGATCGACTTTGAAACGCGCATCTTCTACAAGACGAACGCGGCCGAGCGGCTGCTCGCGGCGTGGGAGCAACCCGGCTACCGGTGTGAGCCGATTACGATCGGTGCAAACACCGACCCTTACCAGCCGGCGGAGAAAAAGACGAAAGTGACGCGTTCGCTGCTCGAGCTGTTTGCGACGCATCGCCACCCGGTGAACATAATCACGAAGAGCAACCTGGTCCTGAGGGACATCGACTTGCTCGGGCGCCTCGCCGCGGAACGGTTGTGTTCCGTCGCAATCAGCATGCCCACCCTCGATCCCGTGCTTAAGCGCATCATGGAGCCGCGTGTACCGTCTGCGGAGTCCAGGCTTGATACGATCGGGGTGCTGACCGGTCGCGGCATCCCCGTCAGCGTACTCGTGGCGCCTTTGATACCGGCGATCAATGACCATGAGATCGAAAAAATAGTCGAGCGCGTTGCCTCAGCCGGGGCCCGGCAGGCGCATTACGTATTCGTGCGCTTGCCGCACGAGGTGCGCGACCTGTTCGTCGAGTGGCTGCAGATGTATTTCCCCGACCGGGCGGAACACGTCATGAGCCTCGTGCGCCAGGCAAGCGGAGGGCGCGACTATGACGCGCGCTTCGGTGTTCGCCAACGTGGCCGCGGTCCCTACGCCGAGCTCCTCGCCCAACGCTTCGCGGCAGCCTGCAGGCGTCACCGCCTCGACGACCGGCGTTACCAGGACCCTCTCGACTGCGGACGATTCGAACCGCCGGGCCAGCGGCAGCTGGGCCTCGACTTTTGATAGCTGAGTTCCGGCCGGCATCGATCGCCGCCGCCACTGCACGCCCCGCGGTCTAGCCGGTATAGTAGGCTAGCACTGGCCCCCGGGATGGCCGTTTTCACTCGAACTTGAGGCCGTCGTCCGGGTCCTATCTGAGTGATCCGTAGAGACACGTCAACGACAAGCTAATGATTTCCAAGCACATCCTCTATCTGCTGCTGTTGCCGGCGCTGTGGCCGGTCTTGCCCGTCGCTGCTCAGGACGCCGCTGGCGACGACGTTGATGCTGCCGACCGTGTCGCTGATGACGACGTCGCTGCCGCGGACAATGAGCCCGGCGTTGAGCCTCCCAGCCCGCGGCCCGCGGATCTCGGGGTGCCGGATAGCGAAACAGCGCCGCCCGATGCGGCCGCCGACAGCGTCGAAACAGGCGCGACGGCTGTCGGCGACGAACGCATCACTGTGCTCGACCAGGTCGTGCCGGTAGCCGAGGAACCGGCGGGAGGCGAGCCCGTTGGGGAACCGCCGGTCGATGACGACGCGGACGACTCCCCGGTTGGGGACGAGGCGGTCGGCCCTCCCGCCGCATCGGCGACCGACACGGCCCTCAGTGAGCGCGAACAACTCACCGCGGCATTCAATCGTTTCCGGGAGTATCGCGAGGCGGGCATGCTCGATGAGGCGGACAACGCCGCAAAGCGCGCCGTGGAGCTCTCGCTCGAGATTTCCGGACCGACGTCCAACGATACGGCCAAGGCCCTGACCAATCTCGCGACAGTGCAGTACGACGCAAAACAATACGATGCCGCGAAGCAGAATTTCGAATCGGCGATTGATATCTACAAGGAAACAGAAGATCAGTTGAGCGCCCGCCTCGTCAATCCGCTGCGCGGTCTCGGCGCCGCCCAGCTGGAAAGCGGTCGGCCCGACCAGGCGGTGGACACATATCAGCAGGCCGTACACATCAGCCACGTCAACGAAGGTCCGCACAATCTCGACCAGGTGCCGATTCTCGAAGCACTGGCCGAAACGCACCTCCGGCTCGGCGATCCGGAACAGGCGAAGGATGCGCAGGAGATGATCTATGCGCTCAACCTGCGGCATCTTGACGGCGACTCGATGAACCTCATTCCCACACTCATGCGGCGCGCAGCCTGGCAGCGGCGCACCGGCTACGTGATCGACGAGCAGGCAACCTATCGCCGAATCATCCGCATTCTCGAAGAGAAAAAAGGCAACGATGACATAGCGTTGATCGACCCCCTGACGAAACTCGCCGAGTCGTACTTCTATGTGCAACTGAACGATACGAGCCCCGTGGCAGCGGCAACAATTGCTTCCGGAGAAATCTTTTTCAAACGTGCCATTCGTATTGCTGAAGAGAATCCCGAGTCGAACTGGCAGATTCTCGCCAACACGATGCTCTCGCTGGCCGATTATTACAATTTCCGCGCCGACCAGAGCCGTGCCCGCCGAACTTACCGTGACGTTTGGGAGCTGTTGTCCGAAAGCGACGATCGGCTGGCGCTGCGCCGCACCGAGTTGGAGCAGGTGCATTTACTCAACGAGGACCCGATTCCCCAGTACGTCGGCAGCGCGACGCTTTCCGACCAGCGGCAATCTGACCGGGAAATTCGCGAAGGAAGCGTGCTTGCAAGATACGACGTGAGTTCGCGCGGCCGCATGTCCAGCCTGACCATCATCGAGGTGACGCCGCCGGCGTTCGGGGACATGCAGGATTCGGTAATTCGCGAAATGCGCGACCGCATTTATCGCCCGCGCTTCGTCGATGGCGAGCCGGTCGATACGCCTGGCCAGATGCTGACACACCGGTTTTTTTACCTGCAGGGTGAACTCGACGAGAGGCTTGCGGCTGCGAGCGATGGCGACGAGCAAGGTTAGGGTCGGTGCCTGGATCGCGCTTTTGGGTGTCGTTCCGGGCTTCGCAATCCCGGCGCCTGGCGCCGGGCCGCATTGCCGGGACAACTGGATATGCGTCGATGAAGAGACGAGCGGCGACGTCGTGGCGCTGCGTGCACGCAACCTGCGCGCCTATCCCCTGACGTTCACGCTGACCGTCCGCTCACGGGCGTATGCCTTCGATGGCGATGATCGGGTGACAGCGACACTCGCGCCACACGAGAGCCGGCGCGCCGTCATCCTGCGGGAACTCCCCGATGCGGTCCGGCATCGCTATCGACTGGACCTCGCCTGGACGGTCGGTAGTATGAACGCGAATCACGATGATGATCACCTGTACGCTTTTCCCTACCAGGCGGGCCGCACGTACCGGGTCCTGCAAGGGTACGGGTCGCGATTCAGCCACCGCGGGCGGGAGGAATACGCCGTCGATTTTGACATGGCGGAAGGGACGCCCGTGCACGCCGCCCGAGCCGGCGTGGTCGCCCGAGTCGTCGAGTCCAACGATCACGGGTGCTGGGACGATGGCTGTGGGCGTTACGCCAATTTCATTGTCGTATTGCACAGTGACGACACGACGGGCGAGTACTATCATCTGCAAAAGGACGGCGCACTCGTCGATGAAGGCGACAGCGTGGCGCGCGGCCAGCGCATCGGCCTTTCCGGCAATACGGGGCATACCGCGATGCCGCACCTGCACTTCGCTGTTTATCGCGCAACGGATGGCAGCCAGACGCAATCCATACCCGTGCGGTTCCAGAGTGCCGATGGCGTCATCGCTGTTCCGCGCCGTGGCGCCCGACACCAGGCAGCCTATTGATTTCCGACTACGGATGGGACACATGAGACCAGGCAAGATGCTTCACCTTCCCACAGGCGACGAAGCCCTCCCGGGGCGCCGCGAGCCGATGGCCGTGCCCGCGGAACACTTCGTTAACGGCGAACCGCTCGTCGGGCCGTTTGCGCCCGGTCTCGAACAAGCCGTATTCGGGCTCGGCTGCTTCTGGGGGGCGGAGCGGCTTTTCTGGCAGGCGGATGGCGTCGTGACCACCGCCTCGGGGTACGCAGGCGGTAGTACACCGAACCCGACCTACGAGGAAGTCTGTTCGGGGCGGACCGGTCATAGCGAGGTAGTTCTCGTCGTGTACGACCCGGAACGCACGAGCAATGAGCAGCTGCTGCGCCTCTTCTGGGAATCGCACGACCCGACCCAGGGTATGCGGCAAGGCAACGACGTCGGCACGCAGTACCGCTCCGCGATCTACACGACGACGCCGCAACAGGCAGCCGCAGCGGAACGCTCGCGCGATGCGTACGCCGCCCGCCTCCGCAATGCCGGACATGGCACGGTGACTACCGAGATCCGTCCGCTCGCTACGTTCTATTACGCCGAGGACTATCACCAGCAGTACCTCGCCAAGAACCCCGGCGGCTATTGCGGCCTAGCCGGTACCGGCGTGAGTTGTCCCGTCGGTCTGCCGGTGGAGCACCGGTCCGCCTGAGCGTCGATGCCGGAACTGCCCGACATTGACGTCTACGTCGACGTACTGCGTCGCAAGCTTGCCGGCCGAGTGCTCTGCGAAGTGCGCCTCGGGAGTCCCTTCCTGTTGAGAAGCGTTGCACCACCGCTCGTCGATGCTGAGGGGCAGCCCGTGCTCGGTGTGCGCCGGGTGGGGAAGCGAATTGCGATCGGGGTCGGGAACGACCTGTGGCTGGTGCTGCACCTCATGGTCGCCGGCCGGCTGCACTGGCACGAAAAACGCCCTGCGCTGGCCGCGAAAAACCGCATTGCGGCGTTCGACTTTGACATCGGTTCGCTTCTCGTCACCGAAGCGGGCAGCAAGAAGCGAGCCTCCCTGACGGTGGTCGCGGGCGAGGCCGGCCTGGGGAGCCTGGACCCCGGCGGGATCGAGCCGCTCGAGTGCTCGTTCGAGGATTTTCGTTTCGCCCTGACTCGCGAGAATCACACGCTGAAACGCGTGCTGACCGATCCGCGTATCCTGAGTGGCATCGGCAACGCGTACTCGGATGAGATCCTGCATGCGGCGCGGCTGTCTCCGGTAAGCCTCTCGCAATCGCTCGATGAGGCATCGCTCGAACGCCTCTTCGAAGCAATGCGCGAGGTACTTGACGCATGGCGTACCCGTTTGCTCGCCGAAGCGGGCGGCGCCATGCCGGAGCGCGTGACCGCCTTTCACCCCGCCATGCAGGTACACGGGCGCTTCGGTGAGCCATGTCGGGTGTGCGGATCCCCGATTCAGCGTATCCGCTACAAGAGCAATGAGACCAACTACTGTGCGGGCTGCCAGACGGGGTCGCGCCTCCTGAAGGACCGTGCCCTGTCCCGCCTACTGAAGGCCGACTGGCCGAAATCGCTGAGCTCTGTGTAGACTGGCGGCAATCCGGAGAAGGACCTGACCGTGACAAATAAGAAAAAAAAGACGAAGACCGGCCGCTCTCCTGTCGTGCAGAGACCGTCCCGCAAGGAAGCCGAGGATGCTGTCCGAACGCTGCTCCGGTGGGCGGGCGAGGACACAGGCCGGGAGGGGTTGCTGGACACACCGCGGCGAGTCGTCAGCGCCTACCAAGACTGGTTCAGCGGTTATGGTGCAGACCCTGTCGGCTTCCTCGCACGCACCTTCGAGGAGGTCGAGGGCTACGATGAGATGATCGTATTGCGCGACATCGAGTTCGAATCGCACTGCGAACATCACATGGCGCCGATCATCGGCCACGCGCACGTGGGCTACCTGCCGAACAACAAGGTTGTCGGCATCAGCAAGCTGGCACGCGTGGTAGATGCCTTCGCGCGGCGTTTCCAGGTGCAGGAGAAGATGACGGCGCAAATCGCGAACTGCATTTCCGATGTGCTGAATCCGAAAGGCGTCGGCGTCGTCATCGAGGCGAAGCACCAGTGCATGACGACACGCGGCGTGCACAAGACACACGTCTCGATGGTCACGAGCCAGATGCTCGGCACGTTCCGCAAGGATGCCCGCACGCGCGCCGAATTCCTGCGGATGATCGACGCAAGACGGCAGTAGTTGCAGCTCATGCGACGGGGCATGCGTCGTACCCTGCTCGCCATTGCCGGCGCCTTTTGCGCGGCGGCGCTTTACCTCCTCGCCTGGCCGGTCCCGGTCGACCCGGTCGCCTGGACACCGCCGGCGGATGAGGGGCTGACGGGGGCCTACACACCGAACGATATCCTGCGCGCAGCGCGCGCCGTCGAGCTCGACGGCCACAGTGGACCGGAGGATATTGCGCTCGGCCCGGACGGGAGCGTCTACGCGAGCATGCAGGACGGCGTCATCCTCCGTATTCCGCGACGCGGTGGCCGGCAGGTAATCTTTGCGGAGACCGGCGGACGGCCGCTCGGAATCGAGGCCTTGCCGGATGGTTCGTTCGTCGTCGCCAATGCCGTTCTCGGGTTGCAGCAGGTGCATCCCGACGGCAGCGTCGCCATGCTCGTCGATCGAATTGACGGCGAGCCGTTGCGCTACGCCGACGACGTCGCGGTGGCACGCGACGGCAGGATTTATTTCACAGAGGCATCCACGAAATTCGGCGCGGCCGACTACGGCGGTACGCTCGAAAGCAGCCTGCTCGACATACTGGAGCACGGTGGAAACGGTCTGCTGCTCGAGCACTATCCCGCATCGGGTACGACACGCATTGTTTTGGACGGGTTGAACTTTCCGAACGGCGTGGCGGTGAGCGATGACCAGCAGTACCTCCTCGTCGCAGAAACCGGGAGCTACCGGATTCTCAAGTACTGGCTGGACGGCCCGCACAAAGGGACAAGCGAAGTACTCTTGGACAACCTGCCCGGCTTTCCGGACAACATCAACACGGGATTGAACGGCCGCTTCTGGATCGGACTAGTGGCTCCGCGGAATGAGCTGCTCGACCGCATATCTGGCCGGCCATTCCTCCGCAAGGTGGTGCAGCGCCTGCCGCGGTTCCTGCGTCCGAAGCCCGCAGCGTCATCGCACGCCATCGCCATCAACGGCGAGGGCGAGGTCCTCATGAACCTGCAGGATCCCGATGCACGCTTTCCCCTGCTGACCGGCGCCCTCGAACTGCCCGACCGCCTGTATCTCTCGACGCTCGATGGGCCTTACCTGCCGTTCATCGACAAGGCCAACCTGCTCTGACGTCGCGGAAACCACGGGTTCCGGCTATGATGCGCACGGAGTTTGGCCACCAGGACAATTATGTCGTTTTTTGCGGAACTGAAGCGGCGCAACGTCGTGCGCGTGGGGGTTGCGTACGTCGTGGTCGCCTGGATCATTGCGCAGGCGGCCGAATTCCTGTTCGAGAGCTTCGAGGCACCGGCGTGGGTCCTGCGGGTGCTCATCGTCATCCTGTTGCTTGGCCTGCCGCTGGTGCTGGTATTTTCCTGGGTATACGAGCTGACACCGGAAGGCGTGCGCCGGGAAAAGGACATCGACCCGAGCCGCTCGATCACCCCCGAAACCGGCCGCCGACTGAATGCGGTCATCATCGGCGCACTGGTGCTCGCCGTTGCCCTTCTGCTCGGTGAGCGAATGATCGGCCGGGACGACGCGGTTCCAGCCCTCGTCACCACAGAGGTAGTCGCGCCCGCGGTCGAGGACGCGACATCGCCTGCGAAAAAGCCTGACAAATCCATCGCCGTCCTGCCGTTCGTCACAATGTCCGAATCGAAAGACGACGAATTCTTCGCCGATGGCCTGTCCGAGGAATTGCTGAATGTCCTTGCTCAGATCGAGGGACTCAAGGTTGCCGGCCGGACTTCGTCTTTCTACTACAAGGGCCGCAACGAGGACCTGCGCGAGATCGCGTCGGCACTCGGCGTCGCGAACATACTCGAAGGCAGTGTCCGCCGCTCCGGCGAAACGCTTCGAGTCACTGCCCAGCTGATCGAGGCCGACACCGGCTTTCACCTCTGGTCTGACACGTTCGACCGGCCGCAGGGGGATATCTTCCTGATCCAGGACGAGATCTCGCAACAGGTGGCCCGTGCCCTGCAGGCTCGCATACTCGGCAGTGTCGCGGAAATCACCTCGTCCGCACCCCCGAATCCCGAGGCGCAGACCAAGTACCTGATCGCCCAGGCCGCCATTGCGCAGAGAACACTGCCGGATGTCCGGCGTGCGCGTGACCTCTACGCACAGGCTGCCGTGCTCGACCCGGCGAATCCGCGCTATCTCGCCGGTTTCGCGATGGCGGTCGCGCTGCAGTACTGGAACTTCCGCGACATTTCCCCGGATGAGGCCATCTACGAGTCCGGCACGGCGATCGACAAGGCTCTCGCGCTCGGCGAGCCCTCTGCGGATAGCCTCGCCGTCGCCGGTCTCGTGGAGGAACTCAAAGCCATGACGGGCAGCGACCCGAACGCCAAGGGACGGGCGCTCGACTTCTACGAAAAAGCAATCAGGAAAGACGCGAAGAACATACTGGCGCTGCAATGGCTGGCATCGATTTATCTCGACATCAATCGCAATGCGGAAGCCCGCGACTACTTCGAGCGCGTTGTGGAACTCGACCAGCTGAACACTCTGGCCCTGACCGGTCTCGCAAACGCCTATGCCAGCCTCGGGCAGTACCAGGAGGCGCGCGAACACCTGTACAAAGTGCAGGCCCTGTTCCCTGATCTCGGGATGGCGTACCGCTACCTCGCCGGGATCGAATTCGGCAGCGGGCACGTGGACCGCTCGACGATCTGGATGAAAAAAGCCGTCGATGTCGACCCGAATTCGCTCGAGACCTACATGCTGCTCAACGGCTACGTCATTCTCGGCTGGGCGGACGAAGCGCTGGAGGTCGCGGAGCAGTTCCGGGAAACCAGCGATGGACTGGATATATCCCGCCTGACACAGGCGTGGCTCGACGTCGACCATGCCGCGATCGTCGAGGAAGCGACGAGGCTCTTTGCGCAGACCGGCGAGTCAGAGTATGCGGTGCTGTCCGCCTGGTCGGCTGCATTCAGCGACAACTGCCGTTCGTCGATCACCGTCCTCGAGCGCCAGTATCCGTCGCTCAAAGCCGAAGTCATCAACTACCTCGATGCGAGGGACGTCATCGATGCGGTGCTCCTCGCTCACTGCTACCGCGAGGCCGGCAATGCGGCGGAGTCTGGACGCCTGATCGCTGCGCTGCGCGCCTCGGACAACCTGTCGGAAAAAGCGCTTGCGTCCTTCCCCTCACTGCGGCTCACCCGGGTGGCTGCCCTCGCCGTCGCCGAACGCGGCGGAGAAGCCGTCGAGTTGCTCGGCAGCCTCGACTACGACGAGTTACCCGTCGTCATCTCCGAGATCCCCTTGCCGGCCAGCCAGCTGCCGGTATTCGACAAGCTGCGCAGTGAAGCCGTCTTCGAACAGTACGTGGCACGCGAACGCTTCCGGCTCGCCCAGCAAGCCCGGGACCTCGCGAGCGGCGCGGCGCTCGAAGCTCTCGTCGCGGAAGTCCGCGAGGCGGGGTATAGCTTCACGCCCTGAGCAGCTGCCTGTGTTGATGTGTTTTTGTAGGAGCGCCCCATGGGCGCGATCGCTCGCACGGCTCGCTGACTTCCGCTTGGGGTCAGAGACGGAAATTATGGCGCGGAAATGGTGAGCGGCGGTTTGCGCGCTCAAAGCAGAACTTCACATATCGCCGAGCTGTGGGTCGCGGTTCGCCCAGGACCCGCCAGTCATATGCTGCAGACAATTACTTCCAGTTCTTTGCTGGAGGGGCGTATGTCCCCAGTCCGGGTACATGATACTGATTT
>JBGTLY010000221.1:0-3533 GCA_041743865.1 Woeseiaceae bacterium | reverse complement strand
CGCAACCTGCACCAGGCCGCACGGATCATTCGCGACGAGCATGGCGGCGAGTTCCCCCGCGACATCGATGCGGTCCAGCGCTTGCCCGGCGTCGGGCGTTCGACTGCCGCCGCGATCCTGGCCCAGGCCTTAGGCGAACGGCATGCGATTCTCGACGGGAATGCCAGGCGCGTCCTCGCGCGCTACGAGGCGATCGCCGGCTGGCCGGGCCGAAGCGCAGTGGCGTCCGCGCTCTGGAACGCCGCGGAGCGTCATACCCCGGCCGCGCGCGTGGCTGACTACACGCAGGCCATCATGGATCTCGGTGCCACCGTGTGTACGCGGAGTAAACCCCGCTGCGTATCCTGCCCGGTCGCTGAAGGATGCATCGCGCACAGGGAAGGCAAAGAGACTGCATACCCGGGACGGAAGCCTGCAAAGGACAAGCCGCTCAGGGCAACGACCATGGTACTGGCCGTCGCGGGCGGCGCCGTGTATCTCGAACGCCGGCCCGAGGCCGGCATCTGGGGCGGGCTCTGGAGCCTGCCGGAAACCGGCGGGCTTGAACCCGATGCCTGGTGCGCAGCGCGCCTGCGGGCGCGGGTACGAGCCATGCACTGCTGGCCCGTCCTGCGGCACGGGTTCAGTCACTACGACCTCGATATCTCGCCCGTCGTCGTCGAATTCGACCACGCCGTGGCCGCGGTTGCGGATACGGGCGACGCGCTCTGGTATCGTCTGGACGACGCACCGCCGGGCGGCATCGCCGCGCCGGTACAAAGACTCCTGGATGGCTTGAGGAACAGGTTAGATGGCACGGACGGTTAATTGCGTAATGCTCGGCACGGAAGCCGAAGGACTCGACTATGCGACGTACCCCGGGGACCTCGGCCGCCGCATCTATGACAATGTGTCGAAGCAGGCATGGCAGCGCTGGCTGGCGCACCAGACAATGCTGATCAACGAATACCGGCTGACGCCGATCGAGCCAGAGGCGCGCAAATTTCTCGAGGCCGAGATGGAGAAGTTCTTCTTTGGCGAGGGCTCGTCGGCGCCCAAGGAATTTGTCCCGCCTACCGGCTAGAGGCGTTGTTCGCGCCCGGGTCGCAGGCCGCCGGTGCAAAGCCGCTCAGGGGCGTACCAGGAACTGGACACTGAACAGGCGCCTTTCATCCATCCATACATGGTCGACCTCGAAACCGGCCTCGCGCGCCATTGCGGCAAAACCCTCCGGCGTGTACTTGTGCGAGTACTCGGTCAGTATGCCTTCACCCTTCTCTATGTGCAGGACCCGGCCGCCGAGGGCGACCTCCTGCTCGCGCCGGCTGACGAGGCAGATGACGACGCGACCGGCATCCGGGTCGTACCGCGCCTGGTGCTCAAAGGCATCGAGATTGAAGTCCGCGCCGTAATCGACGTTCATACGCCGAAGCATGTTGAGGTTGAACTCGGCCGTGATCCCGGCACTGTCGTTGTAGGCGGCCTCGATGATTGACGGGTCTTTCTGCAGATCCACGCCGATCAGCAGGGCGCCGGCCGCGCCGGCCTCGATGTGCATGACCCTCAGGAGCTCGAGCGCATCGGCACGTTCGAGGTTGCCGATCGTCGAGCCCGGAAAGTACACGAGATTCCGCCGTGGCATGATTTGCGGCGAAGGCAGGTCGAAAGGCTTCGTAAAATCGGCGACGACCGGCAGGACCTCGAGATCCGGAAACTCAGCGCGTACCCGCGCGGCTGACTCGAGCAGGTGCTCCTCCGAGATGTCCACCGGTACGTACACAGCGAGATCGTGCAGGTGGTCGAGGAGTATGCGGGTCTTCAGGCTGGAACCGCTGCCGAACTCGATCAGGCTGGCTTCGGACCCGACGAGATCCGCGATCTCGCCGATATTGTCCTGCATGATCCCGACTTCGGTATTCGTCAGGTAATACTCCGGCAGGCGCGTGATCTCTTCAAAGAGCTGCGAGCCGCGCTCGTCGTAGAAGTACTTCGGCGAAATGCGCTTGGGCGTCCTGCTGAGGCCAGCAAGTATTTCCGCCAGGTCGGTGGATGCGTTCAAGCAGTGCCGTCCTTCGCAAGACGAAAGCCCGTGAACTGCCAGCGAGCATCCGGGTAGAAGAAACTACGGTAGCTCAGGCGCAGATGATCGGCCGTGCTTACGCAGGAGCCGCCACGGACGGTGAACTGGCTGCACATGAACTTGCCGTTGTACTCGCCGAGCGATCCGGCAAGCGGGCGAAACCCGGGATACGCGGCATACGCCGACGAGGTCCACTCCCAGGCGTCGCCGAAGTACTGGCGGCCGCTGCCGGGCACCGGGTGCAGGAAACCCGAGTCGAGAAAGTTGCCCGCCACGGCTTCGTTCGCCGCGGCGTGCTCCCACTCGAATTCAGTGGGCAGGCGCACACGGGCCCAGCGTGCGAACGCATCGGCTTCGTAGTAGCTCATGTGCACGACGGGCGCATGCGCGTTGATGGCGCGCCGGCCGCCGAGCGTGAACTCGGTCTCCAGCGCGTCGTCCCAGTACAAGGGTCGATTCCAGCCGCGCTGCCTGACGGTTGTCCAGCCGTCCGAGAGCCAGAGCGCCGGCTCGCGGTAGCCACCGTCTTCGATGAATTCCCGGAACTCGCCGTTCGTCACGAGGCGGTTCGCGATGCGGTGATCGGCTAGCAATGCGTCGTGACGCGGCGTTTCATTGTCAAAGCAAAAACCGTCGCCACCGGCTCCGACGCGGACGATGCCGGCGTTGCAGCTCATGTAGTCGAGACTGCTGGCGTCGGCCATCCCGGGAATCGGCAGGTCCGGCATCACGGCGGGCTGCATGGGGTTCACCGAGAAAACATGCTTGATATCGGTGAGCAACAATTCCTGGTGTTGCTGTTCATGATTGAGACCCAGCGTCACGAGCGACTCGACGCGTGCGCCATCGGTCTCTATAAGGTTCAACATGTGTTCGTCGACGTGTGTGCGATACGCAAGGACCTCGGCGAAAGTAGGCCGGGTCAGGAACCCGCGGTCCGGCCGGCGGTGCATCGTGCCGGCCGTGTAGTAATAGGAATTAAACAGGTAGTCAAAGGCCTCGTCGTACACGGCATAGTTCGCCGCGTACTCGCCGAGCAAGAAGCGTTCAAAGAACCACGTTGTATGCGCGAGGTGCCACTTCGTCGGGCTGACGTCCGGCATCGTTTGCACGACCGTGTCCTCGATTTCGAGTGTTTCGGTGAGCGCGACGCTCAGTGTCCTGACGCGCGAATAGTGGGATGCCAGTGTCTCGGCCGCGGAGCCTGCGAAGAAATTCGCTCGGGTTGCCATGGTCGTGCCTGCAAGCGCTTGGGGCCGGTCACCGTACCGCATTTGCATAACGGCCACCACCGTAGGAGCGGGCCATGCCCGCGATCAAAACCGGTTCGCGGGCATGGCCCGCTCCTACGGGTCATTCGCGGGCATGGCCCGCTCCTACGGGTCATTCGCGGGCATGGCCCGCTCCTACGGGTCATTCGCGGGCATGGCCCGCTCCTACGGGTCATTCGCGGGCATGGCCCGCTCCTACGATG
>JBGTLY010000220.1:0-1616 GCA_041743865.1 Woeseiaceae bacterium | reverse complement strand
GGTATGACGGGTGCGCACCGATCACGACGCCATGCCGCAGCGCGGTGGCGATGCCGGCTGCCATGCTCGCGTCATCGCCGGCATGACCCCCGCACGCGATGTTGCAGCTAGAGACGAGTCCGAGCAGTGCGTCGTCCGCTCCCGTGCCCTCGCCCAGGTCCGCATTGAGGTCGATGCTCAAATTCCTCATGTCCCCATCCCGGGCCGCTGCGCTACACTGGAGTCCGGATCGTCGATCGAGGATACAGCATGAGCGTTCTGCTCGTGACGGGCGCGAGTTCCGGTATCGGCGCCGCCGTTGCCATCGCGTTTGCCGAAGCCGGCTGGGACGTGATGGCCGGCGGCCGGGATGAAAGCCGTCTCGACGAACTCTCCGAAACGTCGGACAACATCGTGACCTGGGCAGGCGAGCTCGAGACCAGCGACGATTGCGACGAGCTGATCGCCGATACCCTGGATGAGTTCGGCCGGCTCGACTGCCTCGTCAATGCGGCCGGGATCCTGTTTCGAGGTGATGTCACCGAGACCACGGACGAGGAATGGCGCGCGACGCTGTCCATCAATCTCGACATTCCTTTTTTCCTGTCCCGGGCGGCGATCCCCCACCTGGTCGAGGCAGAGGGCTCGATCGTAAATATCGCCTGTGCCGAAGGCCTCCGCGCGGAGGCCCGCAGCGCAGCCTACGCGACCAGCAAAAGCGGACTCATCATGCTGACAAAAGCGATGGCGCGCGATCACGCGCGCGATGGCGTGCGCGTCAATGC
This sequence comes from Woeseiaceae bacterium, assembly GCA_041743865.1. Lineage (GTDB taxonomy): Bacteria > Pseudomonadota > Gammaproteobacteria > Steroidobacterales > Woeseiaceae > UBA1847. The sequence goes on along the minus strand of JBGTLY010000220.1, from coordinate 852 downwards.
GGTTTGCCCGGGTCGGGTCGACACGCCCATGCTGGTGGCCGATGCCGGGGAAGCGGGTGTCGACATCGAGAACTTCCTCGAGCGCCTCGCCGCGGAGAGCCCCGATGGCAGCATCGCAACGCCGGAGGATGTTGCTGCCCTCGTTTTCTTCCTGGCCGGCACGCCGGCCGCGCACATCAACGGCGCCGTAATTCCGCTCGACGGCGGCGTCTCTGCCTGAACCTTCAGGCGCCCGAAAAATCCACGTCGGCAAAGACCAGCGATGGCGACAGGGTGGTCGCGTACGGATAGACGTCGTTGCCGACCCGTTCCACTCGGGCAAACAGGTCGACCAGGTTGCCGGTGACGTTCATCTCCCCCACCGGCGCACCGATCGTCCCGTTCTCCACAAGATGACCGCGCAGGCCGAGTGAGAAATCGCCGGTCGTACTGTCCGCATTGCCGCCGAGCCAGGAGGTGACATAGATGCCGGAGCCGACATCCGCCAGGAGTTCGTCGATCGACTGCGTCCCGATGGTCACGCGCCGGTTCGAGGGTTCACCGGTCGTCGGCGCCATGTCGCCCTTCAGCCCGTAATAGGTATCCACGTAGATGTTCCGGATCGTCCCGTTCTCGATGATGGGAATGGCGCGAGCGGAGATTCCCTCGCTGTCGAAATGGCGCGACGCCAGGCCGCGCGGGATCAGGGGATCATCGACGATGCCGAGCGAGTTGCTGAAGTGCTGTCCGCCGATCTTCCCGGCCCAGAAGGACTGCCCCTGTTGCACACTGCGCGCGTTTGCGGGTCGGAGCAGCCGGTCAATGAGCGAGCCGGCGGCGCGCGCGTCGACCACCATGACTGTCCGGCGCGTC
>JBGTLY010000219.1:0-37892 GCA_041743865.1 Woeseiaceae bacterium | reverse complement strand
CGAGCAACGGTCGGCGCGCATCGTTTTACTCACCGATGGCCGCGCCAATGTGGCACGTGACGGCAGTCCCGGACATGAGGAGGCGCAGCGTCAGGCGGCGGATGCGGCGCGCAGATTGCGGGCGACCGGCGTTCGCGCCATTCTCGTGGATTCGTCGCGCCGGCCGCGCGCAGCGGCACGCTCGCTCGCCACGGACATGTGCGCAAGCTACATTCCTCTGCCGCAGGCGGACGCCCGAAGTTTGAACGCCGCGGTGCGACGCACGGACCCCGGCTGATGACGGCCGGCCAGACATCGATGGCGCTTGCGGGCGATGGAACGCACCCCATCGAGCGATGCGATATTCCCGCCGACTGGCCGAACCGGGAAGCGAGCCGCCGCGTCGTACTCCCGCGAGCCAACCTGCACGTGCAACGGACGGGGAACGGAGAGCCGATACTGCTGCTTCACGGCACGGGCTCGGCAACCCATACGTGGCGGCGGCTTTTGCCGGCTCTGGCGGGGAACTTCGATGTCATCGCGCCGGACCTGCCGGGTCACGGTTGTTCGCCGGTGCCGGCCAGCGGTTCGATGGCGCTCGAGTACATGGCCGACACAATGATGGAACTGCTGCGCGCACTCGATGTACGCCCCGTTGCCATCATCGGTCATTCCGCGGGTGCCGCCATTGCGCTGAAGCTCGCAAGGCGACTGGGGCAGCCGACACCCCGGATCCTCGCGATCAACGGTGCTTTCGAGCCTTTCGGCGGACGCCTGAGCGCCGTGTTCGCGCCACTGGCTCGCGCGATGGCCGCCTTGCCGCTGCTTGCCGGAGTCGCCAGTCGTCGCGCCCACGACCGGGCTGTCGTACGGCGTTTGCTGGCCGGCACAGGCGGCGTTCCCGATGAGGTCACGGTGGACGACTACTGCCGGGTGCTCGCAAACGAGCGACATGTACGGGCAACGCTTTGCATGATGGCGCAGTGGGACCTCAGTGACCTGTCTCAGGATCTCGATGCGCTGGCACGAGGCTGCGACCTGCTCGTTGGCGCCAACGATCGCGCAATTCCACCGGACCAGGCCTACCGGATCAGAGACCGCTATCCGGCGATCCGTCTGACCGAACTCGGCGGTGTCGGACATCTTGCGCATGAGGAAGACCCCGGGCGATGCGCAGACTGGATCCGCACGGTAATTGCGAAAAACGGCGATGGCAACTGACATCCTGGACCATCGCCTGCGGCGCGCACTGAACGACGAGGTGCATGCGCGTCCGCCCGAACGCATCGAAACGCCGAGCGACATCGCCTACCTTGCCAACCTGTTTGCGGAAGATGCCGATGCCGACGGTGAGATCAGCCGGCTAGCCCGACTTCTCGAGGCGCTCGGCACCGAAAAGCCACCGCCGGGCACGAAGCACATCAACACGCAGTTCGACAACGTCCGCTTGCGCTGGGAGCGACATACCGAATTTTCCCGCTATGCGTTCATTGCCCCGATCGAGCAGGGCGCACGGCCTTTCGCGGTATCGCCGCTCGCGAACATCCCGGGCCCATGGCTGGATTCGTTGCGCGGCGACCTTCTCGTGGCGGTACACCTTTGTGTCGTCGAGCTGCCACCGGAGGGCTTGGACGTCGACGCGCTGCGGCGCCAGTACTTCGATGAAAACATACCAGTCGGTGCGATGATCGCCGGTGACAATGCGGCCGGGCTGACTGACTTCCGCATCCATTCCGACGGGTTCAGCCGCTACCTTGTGCTGAACGCGGCAATGTCGCCGGAGCAGACCGGCCGTTATGTGCAGCGACTGCTCGAGCTCGAGACCTATCGCATGATGGCTTTGCTCGCATTGCCGGTCGCGCAAAAACTGTGGCCGGAACTCGACGCAAGCGACCGGGAACTGGCGGCGATCAACCGTTTGCTGGTCGATACCGAAACGCACGACGAAAGCGTGCTGCTGAAACGCATGACCGAACTCGCTGCTGCAAACCAGAGTCGGCACGTGACGAGTGAGTTTCGCTTTGCCGCAGCCGAGGCCTACTACGACCTGGTCTTGCAGCGCACTGAGGAGTTGCGTGAAAAGCGCATCCCGGGAATCCAGACCTTCGGTGAGTTCACTGCCCGACGACTCAATCCTGCGATTAAGACCTGTCGCGCGGTTTCGAATCGGCTGAATTCACTGGTCGAACGGCTCGCTCGCGCGACGCAGCTGCTGTCAACCCGGGTCGATGTAGACAGGCAAATGCAAAACCAGCTGATCCTTGCGTCCGTAAATCGGCGTCTTAAGATCCAGCTGCGTTTGCAGGCGACGGTAGAGGGCCTGTCGGTCGCAGCGGTTACTTATTATGTCGTCGGACTCATTGGCTTCGTCGTCGATGGTCTGACCGGACGCGGTGTCGGCCTCGATACGACCGTCGTCATGGCATTCAGCGTGCCACTCGTAGCCGGCATGACATGGTACGCGGTACGCCGCGTGCGCCGCGGTATCGATGAGGAAGCGCAGGAATGAAGCGCGTCCCCTCGGCCATTGTTATCGGCGCCGGCTTCGGAGGACTCGCCGCCGCGATCCGGCTCTCTGTGCGCGGCTATCGGGTGCGCATACTTGAAAAGCTCGACGCACCGGGCGGGCGCGCTTACGTGCACAGGCAGGACGGCTACACATTCGATGCCGGGCCAACGATCATCACTGCACCTTTTCTTTTCGAGGAATTGTGGCGCGTGTGCGGACGCCGGTTCGCCGACGACGTTGAGTTGCGGCCGCTTGACCCTTTTTACCGGATTCGCTTCGACGACGGTGAGACGTTCGACTATTCCGGCGACGCTGCGACCATGCGTGCGGCGGTCCGCCGTATTGCTCCGGACGACGTTGCCGGCGTCGACCGGTTTTTCGAAGTCAGCCGTGCATTGTACGAGACCGGATTCGAAAAACTCGGACAGGTGCCGTTCTCACGTTTCAGGGATATGCTGAAGATTGCTCCCGACCTTCTGCGATTACAGGGCTACCGCAGCGTCCATAGCCTCGTCTCACGCTATATCAAGGATCCACGGCTGCGGATGGTTTTCAGCTTTCACCCCTTGCTCGTCGGAGGCAACCCGTTCACTACCACGGCTGTCTACGCCCTGATTTCACACCTGGAACGGCGATTCGGTGTGCACTACGTCATGGGCGGGACGGGGCGGCTGGTGGCGGCGATGGTTGAGCTGTTCGAATCGACCGGCGGCATGATTCGTTATGAGTCTGCCGTTGACGAAGTGCTGCTTGACGAACGGGGTCGTGCGGCCGGCGTCCGGACTGCGGACGGCCGGTACTACGACGCAGACATCGTGGTGTCGAACGCCGACGCGGCATCCACTTATCGCACACTCGTGCCCGGTCACGTTCGGCGGCGCTGGAGTGACGCAGCTATCGCGCGTTCCAGCAGTTCGATGAGCCTTTTCGTCTGGTACTTCGGCACCAAGCGGCGCTACGACGATGTGCCCCACCACACCATACTGATGGGGCCTCGGTACCGGGAATTGCTGGACGATATCTTTCGGCGCAAAGTGCTTGCTGACGACATGAGTCTCTACCTTCACCGGCCCACCGCAACGGATACATCGCTGGCGCCGCCGGGCTGCGATGCATTTTACGTGCTGTCGCCCGTCCCGAATCTCGACGGGGCAACCGATTGGAGCCTGGAACATGAGCGCTATCGGCAGCGTATCGAACAGCGACTTGCCGCGACGATCCTGCCTGACCTCGGCCGACATGTGAGCACATCGCGAACAATGACGCCGCTCGATTTCCGCGACCGACTCTCGTCCTTTCGCGGTGCGGCGTTCGCGCACGAGCCGATCCTGACGCAAAGCGCGTGGTTTCGTCCGCACAATCTCAGTGAAGATATACCGCGGCTGTATCTGGTCGGTGCGGGCACCCACCCGGGCGCCGGCGTACCGGGCGTGGTCGCTTCTGCCGCCGTTCTGGACAGGCTGGTGCCCAATGTATGACAACGATTTTCGCTCCTGGCTGACCTATCTGTCGGACCAGCGGGACTGTGTGGAAATGCTGCGAGCGGGCTCAAAGTCCTTTTACGCCGCCTCCCTGTTGCTGCCGAAGTCCTTCCGTGTCCCCACTATCGCCCTGTACGCGTTCTGTCGCGTAGCAGACGACGACATCGACCAGCTCGGGGCCGGGCCTGACGCGTTGGCGGCATTGTATCGGCGGCTTGATGATGTTTATGCGGGCAGGCCGCGGAATACCCCGGTCGATCGTGCCTTTGCCAACGTCGTGCATGCTTACGGCATCCCACGCACAATTCCGGCTGCGCTCTTCGAGGGTTTTGCCTGGGACCTGAATAACCGGCGATATGACAGCATGTCCGAACTTTATGCCTATTCGGCACGGGTCGCCGGCACCGTCGGCACGATGATGGCCCTGATCATGGGTATCCGGGATCCGGCAATACTCAGCCGTGCCTGCGATCTCGGTGTGGCGATGCAATTGACGAACATTGCACGTGATGTAGGCGAGGACGCCCGGGCGGGGCGTGTATACCTGCCGGTCGAATTACTGTCGGCGAATGGCATCGATGCCGAGGCGTTTCTCGCAGAACCGGCTTTCAGTCCGGCGCTCGCACCGGTCGTTGCTGCAGTGCTCGATAGTGCCGAGCGGCTCTATCGCCGTGCTGACTGGGGGCTGACGAAGCTACCCGCAGCATGTCGTCCGGCCATGTTCGCGGCCAGCGCGATCTATGCGGAGATCGGCAATGAAGTCAGACGCCGAGGATTTGATTCCGTGACGGGACGCGCGGTCGTCGCTCCTTTGCGTAAAGCGGCACTATTGGGCCAGGCCTTGCGAGACGCCTTGCGTTCCTGCGAGCAGGATGAAGCGCCCATGCTCCAGGAAGTACGATTTCTTGTGGACGCCGTCGGCAGAAGCTGAACCTCGTCATGCGTAACGCCGCGTTAATCGAGATGCTGCTGTCGTTCGGCGTTGTACTTGGGCTGGCGATCTGGGACCTGTTACGCACACCGAAGCCGCCCCGGACTGAAAACAACGACAAGCTAGTTTCGGGCGAGGCGCGGCATCCGGAACGGCAGCAACATGCGGACCCAGGGCGCGCGAAACCGCCGGAGTGAAAGACTCTCGTGTATGCCGCACAGACCGGGGGCTGCCACCTGTGAGCGAGAATAAAACGGCGTATCTTCCAAAGTGCGTACCAGCCGCGCCGTTTCAGGCAGCAGTCCCGGCCGGTCCATGCGCCATGCCGTGCCGCCCAGCTGCACGACGTCGGGTACCGCCGCATCGACCAGCGACCCGTCGGGCTGCCATTGCAGCGCAAGCGTACGCAGTTCACCGCCGGTTTCACGAGCCTGGTAGCTGATCGTTGCGGACGTACCATCGTGCAGCCTGCTCCAGTGCCAGGCGTCGAAGTCGTCGTCGAGCGGACGGCTGCCCCAGTTCGCGTCCAGGTAGGCGCTGCCCTCCCAATGTTCCCCCGGTCGCTCGAAGGCTACTTTGCATCGGGCAACCGGAGCGACCGGCTGCCACCGGTGGCAGCCTGCGTGATCGAGGGCAAAGGACCGGTTTCCCGACACCGGGGCGTCGATACCTATGCGTCCGCGCAGAGGGCGCAGCCCCGGCATGGTGCGTTCGTCAACCAGTATCTCGAGGCGTTCGGCGGCGACCTCGATATGGCTCGCGCCAAGCCGGATTGCCTCGGCTGATCTGCGGACTTGACCGGCACCCCGTTCCGTCATCGCCCAGTACTTGTCCCGCTCCGTATACAAGGCAACGTTGATTGCACTGTAACGTTCGGCCGGCGCCGGGCTGCGTCGTCGCGCCCGGAAATAGTACGGTGAGAAAACGCTGCCGACGAAGGCAATGACCACCAGCGCATGTCGGCGATCATCGCTGATCGCGTCGATGTACCACCAGCGATAGCCGCCGTCAGGCACCAGCGCATCGAATAGGGGCAGGTCATCAGCCAGCATGTTGGGGTAGCCTCACGCTGGCACCGCGAGTCACGCCGTGAAGGGATGGCTCGTCGGCCAGCACACAATCGGCCGCAAGACTGCCGGATAAGGCGGCCATCGGCACGCCACTGCCCGGATGTACGGAGCCACCCGCGACCAGCAAGCCCGGAATGCGGGTCCGGTTACCGGGCCTGCGAAATGCGGCCCGCCAGCCGTGCATTGCGGGACCGTAGAGTGCGCCCCCGGTCGCCGGGTAGCGTCGATGGTAGTCGTCGGGCGTCGTGCACTCGAGCGCATCCAGCGGAAGATGCAGGTTGAACTCCCGAAGCCGCGCCGAGATACAGCTTGCCTGGACTTTTCGAATCGATTCGTCGTATGCCCGGGTGTCGCCATCCGCAGGCGCGTTGACGAGCAACAGGAGGCGCTGCAGACCGGGCGCACCACTGTCCGGCGCGTAGGCGTAAATCGTAGGCACCGCCGGAATGCGCCGCGCTTGGAGTGCGTCGAACTCGGCCGGATAGTCGTCACTGAAGAGTACGTTGTGCAACGCGGGCAGATCCAGTTCGGGGACCTCGCCGGCATAGGTAATGGCGGACAGGGAGCGCATGCGGATCGGTGACCGGGCGACGGCTGGCTGCACCCCGGGGCCGAATACACCGTCGGCCAGTGCCTGTGTGTCCGCGTTGACCACGACGGTATCGGACAGGATCGTAGCTCCGTCGCCGCAGCGAACGCCGGCAACGCGACCCCTGCGTACGAGTATTTCTTCGACGAAACGACCGAACTCGAAAACGGCCCCCGCGGCTTCGGCCTCCGCCTGCATGGCCCCTGCCAGCGCCCGAATTCCGCCCCGGACGCGATACACGCCGGCCTGTTCGACATGCGCAATGAGCATGAGCGTTGCCGGTGCGGCAAACGGCGACGATCCACAGTAGGTTGCATAGCGCGCGAACAGTTGTCGCAGCCTGGGGTCGGCGAACGCATCGCCGAGTACCGACCACAGGGAGCGAAACGGTTGCAAGCGGCCAAGCCCTGCCCAGTGCCGCAACGGGGTGCTGCCCAGCAATCCGGACAGGCCGCGTTGTTGGCGGCGAAGGAACGCACTCTCCAGCAGTGAGTAGACCGCGCGCGCGCGCCGGGCGAAGCGCTCATAGTCCCGCACGGCCCGATCACCCGCAAACGCCCGCAGCGACTCACGGGTACGGGCAGGTTCCGCGTACAGATCGACGCAGCTGCCGTCGACCCAGCGGTGATGCGCGAGGACCTCCAGCGCTTCCAGATCCACGGCTTCCCGCAGGCTTCGTCCGAGTCCACCGAACAGCTCGTCGAATACCCACGGCAGGGTCAGCACCGTCGGGCCGGTATCCAGCCGCGTGCCAGGGCCGTCGCCGGCGCGAATCTTGCCGCCTGAAGAGGCGCCTTTTTCCAGCACCCGCACGTCACGTCCTGCTGCCGCGAGGCGCATAGCGGTGGCAAGCCCGCCTGCGCCCGCGCCAACGATTAGTACCGGGGGTCGAGCCATGAACGCTCCGAGCCATGTGTTGACGAGCAAAGGTGGAGTGTCTATTCTACCTTACAATATTTACTGACCAAAAAAGTTTACACAGCGAGGCACGCGGATGGAGATGAGCGCGCAGTTCGAACAGGCGTTTCGCGAAACCGTCGACGCCCATATGGACGGGGGCACTCCGACGGGTCTCGCGGATGCGGTACGTCATGCCGTGTTTCCGGGCGGTCACCGCGTGCGTCCACGTATCTGTCTTGCCGTCGCCAGGGCCTGCGGCATCGATGATACTGGCCTCGCATTCGCGGCTTCGGCCGGTCTCGAGTTGTTGCACTGTGCCTCGCTCGTTCACGATGACATGCCCTGCTTCGACGATGCGCCTTTCCGGCGAGGCCAGGCAAGTGTCCATGCACGTTTCGGCGAGGCACTGGCACTGCTGGCTGGCGACGCGCTGATCGTGCTCGCGTTCCAGGTCCTGGCGCGCGGAGCGGCCCGGCATCCGCAGCGACTACCGGGACTCTGTCAGATATATGGTTCCTGTGTCGGACTTCCACGTGGAATTGTCGCCGGCCAGGCCTGGGAGTGCGAAGCCAAGGTCGATCTCGCCGAGTACCATCGCGCCAAGACCGGCGCATTGTTCGCAGCGGCGACGATGGCCGGTGCCGCTGCCGCCGGGGTGCCCCACGCCGCCTGGGCTGAAATGGGGGAGCGACTGGGCTCGGCCTACCAGGTTGCTGACGACCTGCTCGACCGCTTCGGCGATCCTGCAGTTATCGGCAAGCCCGTCGGCCGCGACCGGTACCTGGACCGGCCAAACTGCGTGTCCCGCCTCGGCGTGGATTCAGCGACAGAGCGACTCGAGCAACTGATCTTCGGCGTCGAGAACTGTGTGCCGGATTGCGCGGGTCGCGCGGAGCTCCAGGCGACGGTGCGGACCGAAGCGCAGCGCTTTGTCGACCTGGCGCTAGGGCGCCGTCGCGCGGCCTGAGCGACACGCATTGCCGTGTGGCTGCCGGACACACTCCGGAGTTGGCAGTCGCGGCTGATCGCACGTCCCGCTTTCCGTGAGTACGTCCGGAAAACCCCGGTAATTCATTATCTTGCCCGCCGGGACGCCGCGCGCCTGTTTGCCCTCGCGACAGGCTTCGTGCATTCGCAAGCGCTGGCTGCCCTCCTGCGCGCCGGCGTCTTTACGACGCTCGAAAACGGGCCGTCGAGCGTTGTGCATCTGGCCGAGTCCAGCGGCTTGCCGGCCGAGCGGCTCGGCGCTCTTCTGCGGGTCGCTGCCGCGCTCGACCTGGCATGGGAAACGCGTGACGGCCGGTTTGCGCTGGGCAGGCTTGGCGCCGCACTCGTCGGCAACCCGGGCCTCGTGGCGATGATATTGCATCACGAAGCGTTGTATGCTGATCTCGCCGACCCGCTGGAGGTGGTTGCAAATCCCGGGTTCACCGGCCGCTTGAGGCAATTCTGGCGCTACGCAGGCTGCGACGATCCGACCGACAATTCCGCCGACACCTACAGCCGCCTGATGTCCGGGTCACAGGACCCTGTGGCTGTCGAAATACTGGAGGCTATCGATCCTGCTGACGCCCGACACTGGCTGGACGTCGGCGCGGGAGATGCGACGTTCGCGATAGCACTGGCACGCCGTTGCCCCGAGCTGCGCATCATCGTGGTTGACCTGCCTGCGGTCGCCGGCCTTGCACGACAACGCGTTGAAGCTGTGGGTCTCTCGCATCGAATCGAGGTGAAGGCAGCCGATGTTTTCACGGACGAGTTGCCCGCCGGCCAGGATATCGTTTCGCTCATACGCGTTCTCCATGACCACGACGATGTTCCGGTGACGCATCTGCTACGCAGGGTGAACGCCGCACTGGCTTCGAACGGCCGTGTTGTCATCGCCGAGCCCTTGGCCGACAGCAGCCGCGAGGGCCGGCTGCTCGAAGCGTATTTCGACATGTACCTGATGGCCATGGGCCAGGGTCGATTGCGGCGTGAAGGCGAAATTCGTGAACTCCTCGCTGCCGCGGGATTCGGGGCCGTACGTCGGCGCCGGACGCGGATGCCCCTGATGACGAGCCTTATCGAAGCCCGGTCCCGCGTACAAACGTAACTGAAACTTGACACATCCAAGGGTAACGGTAAACTGACAGTTGACATGTTATGCCAGCCTTCAACGAGCTCGAACGACACCTCCGCAGGATGGCGGTCGACTCGTGCCGTCGTCTTCGAGGCCCCGCAACAACTGGCGCTGCGCTCGATCGAATTGCCGCCCCCGGGCCCCGGCCAGGTGGTCGTGGACGTCGACTGGTCCGGAATCAGCACGGGAACCGAAAAGCTGCTCTGGAACGGCACCATGCCGGCCTTTCCGGGGATGGGCTATCCACTCGTCCCCGGCTACGAGACCGTCGGGCGCATCGTGGCGACCGGTGACTCTACCGTCCGCCAGCCGGGCGATCGGGTATTCGTATCGGGTGCGAGCTGCTTTGGTGACGTGCATGGACTGTTCGGCGGTGCGGCGTCCCGCGTCGTCGTGGATGAAGCAAAAACGCTGGCGCTGGCGCCGGATGCGGGCGAGGAATCAACGCTGCTCGCACTCGCGGCCACAGCGCACCATGCGTTGACGGAAACCGATGGCAGCATCGTGTTGCCGGACCTCATCGTTGGGCATGGTGTACTGGGGCGTCTGCTCGCACGGCTTGCGATGGCCCTCGATGGATCCCCACCGGCTGTATGGGAAACGAATGCCGCGCGGCGTTCCGGGGCGACGAACTATCCCGTGCTGGATCCCGATGAAGATGCACGCAAGGATTATCGATGCATTATCGATGTGAGTGGCGACAGCACGATCCTGGATCGCCTCATACCGCGGCTCGCAAAACACGGTGAGATTGTACTTGCCGGCTTCTATGCAGCCCCGCTGTCATTCATTTTTCCGCCCGCATTCGTCCGCGAGTCGCGGCTGCGCATAGCCGCCGAATGGTTGCCGCGCGACCTGCACGCCGTGGCGAGTCTCGTGCACAGCGGCAAATTGTCTCTCTCCGGACTGATTACGCATCGGGAACCGGCAGAACATGCGAGCGACGCGTATGCGACCGCTTTCTCATCACCGAATTGCCTGAAGATGATCCTGGACTGGAGGAACGATGCTTAAGAGTAATGGCAAGCCTGTCGAGCATATCGTCGATCCTCAGATCCGGATGCGCAGTGCCTTACGCGAGGAAGCAGCAACGGACCCGGATCCCGTGCATACCGGCGTTGCTACCAAGAAAACTCAGGTAATTGCCATCTATGGTAAAGGCGGGATCGGCAAAAGCTTCACTCTATCCAACCTGTCTTACATGATGGCGCAGCAGGGAAAGAAAGTGCTGCTGATCGGTTGCGACCCGAAGAGTGATACGACATCGCTGTTGTTTCATGGCCGCAGCTGCCCGACCATCATCGAGACGTCATCGAAGAAAAAAGCCGCTGGCGAGGAAGTGGCCATCGGCGATGTCTGTTTCAAACGCGATGGCGTATTTGCCATGGAACTCGGCGGTCCCGAGGTCGGTCGCGGCTGCGGCGGCCGGGGGATCATCCATGGCTTCGAACTCATGGAAAAGCTCGGCTTTCATGAATGGGACTTCGACTATGTCCTGCTCGACTTCCTGGGCGACGTGGTCTGTGGCGGCTTTGGGCTGCCGATTGCACGCGACATGTGCCAAAAGGTCATTGTCGTCGCATCAAATGACCTGCAATCGCTCTACGTCGCGAACAACGTATGTTCTGCTGTTGAATATTTTCGCAAGCTCGGCGGTAACGTCGGTGTCGCCGGGATGGTAATCAACAAGGACGACGGGACCGGCGAAGCGCAGAAATTCGCCGAGTCCGTTCGCATCCCCGTACTTTCGGCAATCCCCGCCGACGACGACATACGGCGCAAGAGTGCCAACTACGAGATTGTCGGAAAGCCGGGTGGCCGATGGGCTTCCTTGTTCGAAACACTGGCGACGAATGTCGCCGAAGCACCTCCGCTGCACCCCGAACCTCTGGATCATGACGGCCTGCTGGGCCTGTTCGATGGCGAGGAGGTGGGCCGGAATATTCGACTGGTTCCGGCTACGCCAAGCGAGATGCGCGGCGGAAAGATCGTTGAAAGGCCATCCCTCGAGGTCGTGTACGAAAACGTTTAACGGAATGCACAGTGGCGGCGCAGAAGAATAACAACATGACGACAGCAGCGGCCGAAGCGAGCGGGTGTCACGCCGGCGGCGAACTGCGCAAGGCTGCCGAGCGAGCCGGAAAGTCTGAGGTTCTCGACCGCTATGCGGCCGACTACCCGGTCGGTCCGCACGACCAACCGCAGAGCATGTGCCCGGCTTTCGGCTCCTTGCGAGTCGGGCTGCGCATGCGCCGGACGGCGACGATCCTGTCGGGATCCGCCTGCTGTGTGTATGGACTGACGTTCACATCGCATTTTTACGGTGCGAAACGCACCGTAGGGTACGTACCGTTCAACTCAGAGACCCTGGTCACCGGCAAGCTCTACGAGGATATACGCGACGCCGTCCACGAAATGGCGGATCCGGCGCGGTATGACACCATCGTAGTGACCAATCTCTGCGTCCCGACGGCCTCCGGCATACCGTTACAGATGCTGCCGAGGGAAATCAACGGCGTTCGTATCATCGGCATCGACGTGCCAGGGTTCGGAGTACCGACGCACGCCGAAGCGAAGGATGTCCTTGCTGCGGCAATGCTGCGTTACGCGCACAAGGAAGCTGCAGACGGTCCCGTACCGGCGCCCGGAAACCGGAACGCAGATCGTCCCACGGTCACGATGCTCGGTGAGATGTTTCCCGCCGACCCGGTACTCATCGGACAGATGCTCGAGCCGATGGGTCTGGCGGCCGGTCCGGTCGTGCCGACGCGGGAGTGGCGGGAACTCTATACGGCGCTGGAGGGCAGCGTCGTGGCAGCTATCCATCCGTTCTATACGGCGTCCGTCCGAGAGTTCGAAGCGGCAGGCAGGCCCGTCGTCGGCTCCGCGCCTGTCGGCCGGGAGGGCACCGAGGCCTGGCTGACCGCAATTGGTGCGGTGGCGGGTGTCGGCAGGGACCGCGTGGAAAAAGCAAAACAACGGGTGCTGCCGGCGATTAGCGCTGCGCTGGAAAAGGCACGGATCAAAGGTCGCGTCACCGTGTCCGGCTACGAGGGTTCGGAACTCCTGGTCGCGCGACTGCTGATCGAGTGCGGTGCCGACGTGCCCTATGTCGGAACTGCCTGTCCGAAGACACCATGGTCTGCACCGGACCGCGAATGGCTCGAATCGCGTGGGGTAAAGGTCAACTACAGGGCATCGCTCGAGCAGGACCTGCATGCGATCGATGTATTCGATCCGGACCTCGCCATCGGCACTACGCCGGTCGTACAGAAGGTCAAGGAGCGCGGGCGGCCGTCAATGTATTTCACGAACCTCATATCCGCGCGGCCCTTGTGTGGTGCCGCCGGCCCCGGCGCGCTCGCACAGATCGTCAATGCGGCGCTCGGCCAGGCCCCGAGATTTGAGGAAATGCGCCGCTTCTTTGACGGCGTCGGCACCGGCGACGCGTCCGGTATCTGGGAGCGGCAGCCGCTGCGCCGCGTTACAGCGGCAGCCGCCGCCGATCGGGTCGAAGACATGAACGTACCGGTGGGCAACTGATGCTGGTCCTCGATCATGACCGGGCTGGCGGATACTGGGGCGCGGTCTACGTGTTCTCGGCCGTGAAGGGACTGCAGGTCATCATAGACGGGCCGGTGGGCTGCGAGAACCTTCCCGTTACCTCCGTGCTTCACTACACCGATGCGTTGCCACCGCATGAATTGCCCATTGTCGTCACCGGGCTGGGCGAGGATGAACTCGGTCAACACGGTACGGAAGCGGCAATGAAGCGGGCCCACGGCACGCTGGACCCTGACCGGCCGAGCGTGGTGGTTACCGGGTCGATCGCCGAGATGATCGGCGGCGGTGTCACGCCGGAAGGCACTCGCATCAAGCGGTTCCTCCCACGGACCATTGATGAAGACCAGTGGCAAAGTGCGGATCGTGCGTTGTACTGGCTCTGGACCGAATTCGGACCGAAGAAAGGAAAAGTGCCGCCGCCGAAACAACGTAAAGCCGGCGAAAAGCCGCGGGTGAACATCATCGGTTCCATCTACGGCACGTTCAATATGCCGTCGGACCTCGCTGAGGTGAGGCGCCTGGTGGAAGGAATCGGCGCCGAAGTGAACATGGTGTTTCCTCTGGGTGCCGAACTGTCAAACATCGCATCGCTCGTCAATGCGGATGTCAACATTTGCCTGTACCGGGAATTCGGTCGCCAGCTCTGCGAGTCCCTTGACCGACCCTATCTGCAGGCACCGGTCGGACTGCACAGTACCACCCGGTTTCTGCTCGAGCTCGGCGAGTTGCTGGGGCTCGACGCCGAACCGTTCATCGAACGGGAGAAGCACACGACGATTAAACCGCTGTGGGATCTGTGGCGTTCGGTTACGCAGGATTTCTTCGGAACCGCGAGCTTCGGCATCGTCGCAAACGAAACCTATACGCGCGGATTGAAGAATTTCCTGGAGAACGATCTCGGATTGCCCTGCGCATTCTCGTTTTCTCGTACCGCCGGTATCAAACCTGATAACCAGGCCGTGCGGAAAGCGATAAGCGAAACCAATCCGCTGCTGGTCTTCGGGAGCTACAACGAACGAATGTACATGGCCGAACTCGGTTCGCACGCAAGGTACATTCCCGCGTCTTTCCCGGGCTCGATCATTCGACGCCATACCGGTACGCCCTTCATGGGCTATAGCGGAGCCACTTTCGTGGTCCAGGAAATGTGCAATGCGTTGTTCGATGCGCTGTTCGATATCCTTCCGCTCGGCACGCAGCTCGACCAGATAGACAGAACGCCGTCCCGGTTAAGGGCCGAGCTTCGCTGGACCGATGCAGCCAACGAGGAACTGGATCGCCTGGTCGCAAGCAAGCCTGTGCTGATCCAGATTTCCGCTGCGAAACGCCTGCGGGACAGCATCGAGGCCGAGGCGAGGCAGCACGGCGAGACAACTGTGAGACGGGAGCGAGTCGTGTCGGTAGCGACCCGTGCCGGTATTGCGGAAGCAGCGGCGTAGGGGCCGCGGGAGTTGAAATCATGCTGACACCAAGAAGACCGTACGGAATGCGACGCGAGGAGCTTTGGTCCTGCCATATGCTTTGGCTGATTGCGTTCGTGCTGTTCTTGCCGATAGCCGTGATTGCCCGGGTTACGGGTTGGCGTTGGCAGCCCTGGTCCCCGGGGCCCGACGGCTATAGGTCCTGCTTTCGGGAGGCCGATTCGATAGCCAACCTGATCGTCGGCATTTCATATGCGGCGCACTGAAAACTCGTGTTCGTCGAATAGACGGGCATGCATACCCGGCCGTGCGGGTGGTCACGGTAACACAGGGCCGTTACGGCCTGACATGAGGAAAGCAGCAAATGTCAACTGACGATGGAAGGTCTCTTTCGGGCCTGACCGAACGTGAAGCACAAGAGTTTCACCGTCTGTTCATGGTGAGCTTCATTATCTTCACGGTGATCGCAATCATTGCGCACTTTCTGGTGTGGCAATGGCGGCCATGGTTACCCGGTCCGGAAGGATATGCAGCGTTGACTGACGGCTTAGGCCACGTTGCTAACAACGTCCTCGCGCGATTCACATAAGGAGATTCACTATGTGGCGAATATGGTTAATATTTGATCCGCGACGATCGTTGATAGCACTGTTCGTGTTCCTGTTTGCTCTGGCCATCGTGATCCATTTCATTCTGTTGAGTACCGACCGCTTTAATTGGTTGGAAGGTCCACGGGCGTCGTCGGCGCTCGACCAGCAGAACGAACTATCGATGACGATAGAGCACAACAAGGACGCCGACAGACTTCTGGTCTGAGCAGTCGATACCTGCAAGTCGCTTGCGGACGGTGTGTGCCCTGAAAAGCCTCCCGTCCGCAGCTTTTGATTCTGGCGCCGGGCCATTTTGGCTACGCCGCCTGAGATTCGGGAGCCGGTAACATGGCTATGTTGAACTTTGAGCGGAAGTACCGGGTTCGTGGCGGCACGCTCGTCGGTGGCGACCTGTTCGATTTTTGGGTCGGTCCCTTTTACGTCGGATTCTTCGGGGTCACGACCCTCTTCTTCACGTTGATCGGTTGCGGGCTCATCTTCTATGCGGCGGCGATCGGTCCGACCTGGAATGTGTGGCGCATCAGTATTGCACCACCGGATCTCAGCTACGGACTATCACTCGCGCCATTGGCTGAAGGTGGCTTCTGGCAGTTGATCACCGTGTGTGCCGTCGGTGCATTTGTCTCATGGGCACTACGACAGGTCGAGATTTGTCGGAAGCTCGGCATGGGTTACCACGTACCCATAGCCTTCGGCGTCGCGATCTTTGCTTATGTAAGCCTGGTCGTCATACGACCGGTGCTGATGGGCGCTTGGGGCCATGGCTTTCCATACGGCATCATGAGTCACCTGGATTGGGTGTCGAACACCGGCTACCAGTACCTTCATTTCCACTACAACCCTGCACACATGCTTGCCGTGAGCTTTTTCTTCGCAACCGGGCTCACCTTGTCGCTGCACGGCGCCGCGATACTTTCGGCGACCAATCCGCCCAAAGGCGAACGGGTCAAGACCGCAGAACACGAGAACACGTTTTTCCGCGACACGATTGCTTATTCGATAGGGTCACTGGGCATTCACCGGTTGGGTCTGTTCCTGGCTTTGAACGCCGCCTTCTGGAGCGCGGTGTGCATCATCATCAGCGGTCCGTTCTGGACGCGTGGATGGCCGGAGTGGTGGAACTGGTGGCTCTCGCTGCCCATCTGGTCCTGAGGGGAGATCGGCAATGGCGCAATATCAGAACATATTCAATCGCATCCAGGTGGACGTGCCTGCGCACGGCGGAGTACCGATCGACGATACGACGTGGCCACGGCTGCTCAAGCCGCGGATGTCGCGTTTCCTCGGACGCTTCGGGGACTCCCAGGTCGGGCCCGTCTATCTGGGCACGACGGGGCTGATCTCGCTGATCTGCGGTTTCATCGCTATCGAGATCATCGGCCTCAACATGCTGGCGTCGGTGAACTGGGATTTCGTGCAGTTCGTGCGCCAATTGCCGTGGCTGGCTCTCGAGCCTCCGGGGCCGGAATACGGCATCAGTATTCCACCGCTGAACGAGGGCGGGTGGTGGCTGATGGCGGGCTTTTTCCTCACGACATCCATACTCCTGTGGTGGGTACGCATGTACCGCCGAGCGAGGGCACTCGGCCTGGGTACCCATGTCGCCTGGGCATTTGCGGCGGCTATATGGCTCTACCTGGTACTCGGCTTCCTCAGACCGCTTTTGATGGGGAGCTGGTCCGAGGCCGTGCCCTTCGGCATTTTCCCGCACCTCGACTGGACGGCCGCGTTCTCGATCCGCTACGGCAACCTGTTCTACAACCCATTCCACATGTTGTCGATCGCGTTTCTTTACGGCTCAGCTTTGTTGTTCGCCATGCACGGCGCGACCATCCTGGCGACCGGACGATATGGCGCACACCGCGAGATCGAACAGATCGTCGATCGGGGAACCGCCGCGGAGCGCGGTGCACTTTTCTGGCGCTGGACGATGGGTTTCAACGCGACCATCGAGTCAATTCACCGATGGGCCTGGTGGTTCGCGGTGCTTTGTCCACTCACTGGCGGTATCGGTATTCTCATTACCGGGACCGTCGTCGATAACTGGTATGCGTGGGGACTGGAATACGGACTCGTTCCACCGTACCCGGGCGATGGGCTGGGAGATCCGGCCCAGGGCGGAGGTTAGTCATGAGCACAAAATGCAATATTGGCCCGCTTCTCACTCTCACAGCCGCAGCCTTGCTGAGCGCTTGTGAGCGCCCGCCGATTGAAGCAACCCAGACCGGATATCGCGGCACCGGGATGGCGCACATCGTAAATCCCAGAGCGCAGGTTGCAGATGACGGTTACCCGGCATCTTTGCCAGCGATGCCTGACAGTGGCCCGAGAGCCGGCGACGTTTACCAGAACGTGCAGGTGCTCGGCGATCTTTCCGTCGCCCAGTTTACGCGCCTGATGACCGCGATGACCGCGTGGGTGTCGCCCGAGGCGGGCTGCAACTATTGCCACAACCCACAAAATCTTGCCAGCGATGACGTTTATACCAAGGTCGTTTCGCGACGCATGATCGAGATGACGCGCGATATCAACGAAGACTGGAGCTCGCATGTCGGTGCCGCCGGTGTGAATTGCTACACCTGCCACCGAGGAAATAATGTTCCGGAATACATCTGGTTCGCGGATGCGAACGTGCAATCGCGCATGGCGACTCATGCGGGCAATCTGAGAGGGCAGAACCAGCCCGTGCGGGCGGTGGGCTATTCCTCCTTGCCGGTTGACAGTTTTTCGACGTATCTCACTGCAACCGACGCTCCTCGCGCACGGATCATTCCGACAACAGTCTATGCCGATGGCGGTGCCACGATTCAGGAAACCGAGGCGGTGTATGGACTCATGATGCATGTCTCCGAGTCTGTCGGTGTCAACTGCACCTTCTGTCACAACACCGCGTCATTCCAGAACTGGGACAACAGCAATCCGGCGCGGCGTTCCGCATGGTTCGGCGTAGAAATGCTACGTGCGCTGAATGAAAGCTATCTCACGCCATTGCAGGGGACCTACCCGGAACATCGGCTGGGCCCGACCGGAGATGCGCCGAAAGCGTACTGTCTGACCTGTCACCAGGGCCAGTCAAAGCCGCTGGGCGGTGGCGACGCGGTATCGGCTTATCCTTCGCTCGCCGGGCGTCCCTGACCGGGCACCCGGGGCGGGTTCACGTAGAAGAAGCGGTGCTGCGTTAAGACCTGCCGCAGTTGCCGGGCTGTGACGGCGGTTTGCAATCGGTTTTGCAGGGCGAGTCCAATTGGCGAATGACGTCAGGGAATCGTGTGCGCATCGCGGGTCTTTGCTGCATCGCCGTTGTGTCGTCGAGCGTGCTGTCCGCCTGCACGGAGGACGGGCCGAGGGCCGATGCCGGCAGCACTGCGATGGAGCCCTTTGCGCTCACGGACGTGCGCCTTCTCGCCGTTAGCCCGATCAGCAACGCCGAGCGAGTCAATCTTCGATACATGCATGCGATGGAGCCCGACCGGCTGCTCGCGCCGTATCTGCGCGAAGCGGGTCTCGAGCCCAAGGCCGAAAGTTACGGTAACTGGGAGAACACGGGACTCGACGGGCACATCGGCGGCCACTACCTCAGCGCCCTGGCGCTGGCCTGGGCGGCCACGGGCGACGAGGAAGCCCACGAGCGATTGCGGTACATGCTCGACGAACTGGAGCGCGCGCAGCAAGCCGGCGGCAATTTTCGCACCGGCTGATCCTGGATCCATTGCTGGCCCGAGAGGATCACCTCGACGGCCTGCACGCAAATACCCAGATCCCGAAGGTGATCGGCTACAAGCGTATCTCACAGCTGGCCGGCGACGAACGCTGGGAGAAGCAGCCGACTTCTTCTGGCACAACGTCGTCAACGAGCGTAGCGTCGCCATCGGCGGTAACAGCGTCCGTCTGTGGCTGTCAACGGCCGTTCCATCGACGTGACGGCCGGACCGGGCCAGTATGTCGCGATCGACCGCCGCTGGCGTACCGGGTGACACCGTCACAGTTGCGCTCCCGATGACCACGCGCCTCGAAGCGCTACCCGACGGTTCCGACTACTACACCGTGCTGCACGGACCGATCGTGCTCGCGGCGAGGACACCCGTGTTCGGCACGGAAGCACTGACGTTCCTGAGCGATGACAGCCGCATGGGGCACATCGCGGACGGCCCTCTGTGTCCTGCCGAGGCACTGCCCGTGATGGTGGCCGAGCCGGATGCATTCCTGGCGGGACTGGCTCCGGTCCCCGGAAAACCGCTGACTTTCAAAAGCGCGGCAGTGGACGTCGCCGGGCTGGGCAGCGTTGAACTGTTGCCCTTTTTCCGGCTGCACGACAGCCGCTACACGATCTACTGGCCGCTCGCGAAGGGCGTGAACGACTGATGATGCGACTCGTTATGTATCAAGCGCTATCCTGCATCACAATGGCGTCGATCGCATGGTACGCCGATAGAATCGCGCCCTCCTGCCAGCTCTGCAGGATGCTAAGGTGCTCGCCGGCGAAGAATATACTGTCGTCTGGCGTAAGCAGGATGCCGGGATCGGACATGCCCCAGGCGCCGAGCTGCAGAGGGATCTTCGCCCATGCGACGCTGATGCCGCGATCGACTTCGTTACCGACGTTTACATGCAGTGCGGCGGCCTGAGTTCGAGCGGCGTCGATGCGCTCCTGCGGTGAGCGATGGGTGAAGGTATCGCCCTCGGTGCCGCCGAAGGTGTAGGTCCCGAGCATGATGCCGTTTTGTCTGCCGAAGGCGTTGCTCGGGTACCAGAGTTGCGTGATCTCCTGCGTCGTCCAGGAGATGCCACCGTAGATGTTGTGGTCCTGCTCCCAGAATCGCCTTGACTGGAACGCTAGCTTGCCGGCAGATGCATACTCGAAGCCGTTGACAGCCGCGGCATGTGCGGCGGAAAAGTCGTTGGAAATGCCGCGCAACACTGTTGCGGGAATCGTGCACACACAGTAGTCCGCCTCCAGCGTCGACGGCGTGCCGAGATGATTGTAGTGGACGCGAACGCCGGTCGGGGTCTTGCGGATTTCCGTAACGACTGCCTCGAATCGGAGCTCGCTCGATACTCGCAGCTCGAACGCGCGAGCGATGCGGTCCATGCCGCCCACTGGCTGCAGCATCACGGGTTGCTGATCGAGTTCCTGTGGGTAGTCTTGCCGTGCCTGCCAGAATGCGTCGCCGATCAACGTCTGAAGGTCCAGCGGCTCGACGAGCTCTCCGCGTCGACGGCTGCCGGTCGCCTTCTGGCCCGGAAAGCCGGCGCGCGTCGTACCTGTGTAGTCGTAGGAACTGTCCAGGTCGCCGAAGTCACGCAGCATCGCCAGGATATTGGCCTTGTCCGTCGGCGACAGCTCCTGGTCAAGGGCGTTCTGGTTGAGCGAGAGCGCCAGCAGTCGCGCGATATTGCCGCGCGTATCTGCGATGACGTGGCGCGCGACCTGGGCTTGTCCATCGAAAGCCTGCGGCGAATGCAAGAGGCCGGCACGGTTGTCGTTGACGAACGCCTCCAACGCTATGTCGAACTCGCGGCAATAGCCGAGCAGGAACTCGTGGTGGTGCGGGATACGTGCCGGCCCGGGGTTGAAGTAGAGCTCGTCGTCGACGTCGAACGTGCAGACCTGATGCGAATCCGTTTCGCTGACCGCGTCGCCCGCGCGAATCGTGCGCGTGCGGCCTCCCGCGGTCGCTGCCGCCTCCAGGAGGGTGCACTCGTAGCCGAGCCTGCGCATCTCCAGGGTGGTGGTCATGCCGGCGATGCCGGCGCCAAGAACGATCACAGACTTACCAACGCCAATATTCGCGGGCCAATCACCAGGGTGCGGGGAGGGCGGGGCCGGCTGGGGACCCGGGCCCGGGTTGCCAGGCGTTGCGGCACCGGCTGCGGACGATCCGCAGGCGGCAAGAGTGGCACTGCTCGCACCGAGCCCTATGGCCGACATCGTCCGCAGCATGGCGCTCGTGCCTGCTGCACGGCCGATACTCGTGAGGAATGCCCGGCGAGCCATGCGCCGGCCGCCGAAATCCTTTGACATGCCTGTCTCCCCCGATCAGGTCGTTTACCTGTTCGACGCCGCATCGGCCCCGTAATTCCCGCCCTCAGCAATTAATCCTAGTGCGACCTCTAGCTGGAGGCAGGGGGTTGCGTCCTTTTCCTTCCTCTTACGTCTATGGGGGTGAGAACCGGGCCAAGGAGACCCTAATGAGACTGCACCTGGCACTCAATGTCCGCAATCTGGACGAGTCCCTCGATTTTTACAGCAAGTTCTTCAACGCGAAGCCCCACAAGGTCCGGAAGGGGTACGCGAACTTCGCCATCGATTCGCCGCCGCTGAAGCTGGTGTTGTTCGAGAATGCCGACGCTTCCGAGCGTTTGAACCACCTTGGCGTGGAGGTATTCGCGCCGGCAGAGGTCGAGGCCGCCCGGGGGCGGTTCGCAGCAAGTGGCATACTGGACGCCACCGAGGACGCGGTCCTGTGCTGCCAATGATCGAAGCAAGCCCGACGACTACCGCGACGCGCTGCTGCGCGTCGATATCGAGGGCATGACACAAGCGGAAGCCGCGAGGCAGACGGGCCTGTCGCTGTCCGGCATGAAATCGCGTGTGCAGCGTGGCCGCGATAAGCTCAGGGACGCTTTGCTTCGCTGTTGCCGGATCGAGCTGAACCGGCGCGGCCAGATCATGGATCATGCGCGGCGAGGATCTTTTCCCTGTCATAAGCCTTGTCGAGACGAGGGCACTTGATATAGTGCGCGTCATTGCCGGTCTCTCCGGTCGGGGCGAACACGGCTGGATGGGAAAAAAAGTTATAAGGGGGGAGCATGCGCAAGCGATGGTTGACGGGCTCGGTGCTATTCATTGCAGCGCATTTCTCGATGGCGGGAGAGCACAACCAACTCACCCCGGCCGAGGCCGAATCAGGCTATACGCTTCTCTTCGATGGAGAGAGCCTGTCGGAGTGGCGAAACTACGGCGCCACGGACCCCGACGATGGCTGGAGAGTGCAGGACGGCATGATGATGCTGGCCTCGAAAGGCGCCGGCGATATCGTCACACGCAAGTCCTATGGCGATTTCGACCTGGTACTCGATTGGCGCATAGCCGAAGGCGGCAACAGCGGCATATTCATCCTGGTCGATGAAAACGAGAAGCCCATCTATCACAGTGCGCCGGAAATACAGATTCTCGACAACGAGCGCCATAGCGACCGGGAGATCGATTCCCATCGCTCCGGCTCACTTTACGATCTCGTGGCATCACACCCTTCCTCGCAGAAGCCGCAGGGCGAGTGGAACACGGTACGCATCCGGCTGCAGGACGGCTTGCTCAATATCTGGCAAAACGACGTTTCGACGGCGACGATCGTCATCGGCTCAACGACCTGGGATACCCTGGTGGGAAACAGCAAGTTCGCGGATTGGGACGGGTTCGGTGCCAGCTCGGGTGGCCGCATCGGATTGCAGGACCACGGCGATACGGTGTGGTTTCGCAATCTGAAGATCCGGGAGTTGGACTAATGGATGACGCCATACCCGAGGTCATCGTCGTCGGCTCCGGCGCCGGCGGCGCCATGGCCTCCTACGTCCTGACCCAGGCAGGCCACCGGGTGCTCCTGCTCGAGGCCGGCCGGGACTATGACCCACGCTCCGAGACGCCGATGTTCAGGACCAATGCCGAGGCGCCATTGCTCGGGACCAGCACGGCGGACAAGAATTTCGGCTTCTACGACGCGACAGTCGACGGCGGCTGGACGGTGCCCGACGAACCCTACACCACCGCGGAGGGATCCGAGTTCCTGTGGTGGCGATCACGCATGCTCGGCGGGCGTACGAATCACTGGGGCCGCTATTCCCTTCGCTTCAGCGAGCATGACTTCAAGGGACGAACCCGCGATGGTCTCGGAGCAGACTGGCCGTTCGACTACGAGGAACTCGCCCCCTGGTACGACAGGACGGAAGCGCTCGTCGGCGTGTGCGGCACCAATACGGGGCTCGATGACATGCCGGACTCGTCGGCCGGCGTGCTGCAGCCGCCACCGAAGGCCAGGATCCCCGAGCTACTGATCGCGGCGGCCGCGAACAAGCTCGGCATCCCCGTCGCGCCGATGCACCGGGCCGTCCTCACCCGGCCGCTCGATCACCGGGCCAAGTGCTTCTACACGACGTCCTGCGGCCGGGGCTGCTCCATCGGGGCGGCGTTTCAGACAACGACCTCACTGCTGCCGATGGCCAGGAAAACCGGCCTGCTCACGATCCGGACCGATGCCATGGTCACGGCGATCGACGTGGATGAGCACGGGACGGTGGCATCCGTCCGCTACGTCGACAAAGCAAGCGGCGAACCCCGGCAAGCCTCTGCTCGCGCCGTGGTACTCGCGGCGAGTGCCTGCGAGACCGCCCGCATCCTGCTCAATTCCCGGAATGAACGCTTGCCCGGGGGCGCGGCGAATTCGAGCGGCCAGGTGGGACGAAACCTCATGGACTCGACGGGGGCAGGGCTCGGCGCACTGATCCCCAGCCTCATGGGACGGCCCCGTTACAACGAAGACGGACACACGGCCAACCACCTGTTCATTCCCTGGTGGGGTCACGAACTGCACGAGCGTGGCGAACTGGAATTCCCGCGCGGCTATCACCTGGAACTCGGCACGGGATTCGACGCGCCGGACGCCTGGACCGGGGCGGGCGTGCAAGGCTACGGGAAAGCGCTCAAGAAGGCCGTGCGGGACCACTACGGTGCGCACGTGTATTTCGCCCTGCGCGGGGAAATGCTGCCGAACGACCAGTGCTTCATGGACATCGACGACAAGGTCCGCGACAAGTGGGGCGTACCGGTGCCGCGATTCCACTGGAGATGGTCGGAGCACGAACTCAAGCAGGTAGAGCACGGCCTTGAAATCATGCAGGCCATGATCGGACTCATGGGCGGTGAGGCCCCGACATTGCCGTCGGCCGAGCAAGCGATCAAGAAGGGCGGCGAAATCATTCACGAAGTCGGCACGACCCGCATGGGCAGCTCGCCCCGCGATTCCGTGACCGACGAGTGGGGCAAGGCCTGGGATTGCAACAATCTTTACATCATGGATGGCGGAGTGTTCGCGTCCAATCCACACAAGAACTGCACGCTGACCATCATGACGCTCGCGATGAGAAATGCCAGCCGCCTGGCCAATGCGCTGGGCAAGGAGCTGGCCGGGGGAGTGATCTGAATGGTGAACAATAGGCGGAACTCAGCACCTCTCGAAACGGAGCCGGGAATCAACCGGCGTGAATCACTGAAATGGTTCGCGCTGCTCCTTGCCGGAAACTCACTGTCAGCGACCCCGCTCCGCGCAATGCTCGCGCCGGCCGGCGATGGCGGCGCCGCTGGCCATTGGCCGGCCCTGGACTTACCCCCGGTCAAAGCCCGGGGCTACGGGCAGGATCCGGACCTGATGTCCCTTACCGCCGGCCCGTGGCCGAAAACGCTTTCAGCCACGGAACTCGCTACGGTCGCAATCGTTGCGGATATCCTGGTGCCGCGGGAAGGCAGTGTGCCATCCGCTGCCGAGCTGCACGTGGAGCAGGTTGTAGACGAGTGGGTCAGCGCGCCTTACGACGCGCAACAACAGGACCGCGTGCCGATCGTGTCACTGTTGCGATGGCTCGACGACGAATCCGCGGCACGATTCGACCGGCCATTTTCCGGAATCGATGAACGACAACGACTGGCTATCGTCGATGACATTGCCTGGCTCGATTCAGCCGACGAATACCGACAGGCGGCGGCAGCATTCGACAGGCTGCGCTCGATCATCGTCGCTGCATTTTTTTGTACACCCGAAGGCAGCTTGGACCTGGGCTACCGGGGCGGGCAAGTCATCGCCGGGGATTACCCGGGCCCGACCCGGGACGCCGAACTTCATCTCCGGCAGATACTCGCGTCCCTGGATCTCGACGAGGTCATCGACCCGGTCCTCCAGTAACGCCTATTTCCTCGTCGGCGCGGGCTCGACGGTCGATTCCGCGTACGCAAGCGTAAACGTTTCGGTTTGCGCCGAGCTGCCGTCGGTGCTGTTGACCGAGTAGGACGTCACATAGACCTCCTTGAGTTTGTACTTCACGAGTTCGCCGTCGCGCCCGCCCTTCTGTGGCAAAGCAAGTTCCATGGCGGGTATGGCCTGGCCGCTCGTGTGGGCCGCCTTCAGGGAAGGGGAGGCTGTGTCGATCGGCTTCGTTATCTTGAACGGCTTGTGCTGCCGCTTCCCGGTCGGCAGCCCTGAGGTTCGGGTGCTGTTGGCTTCACCCCAGGACCAGGACAGGATTTCGGCCTGACCACTCTCCCTGGACTCGGGCGATTCTCCCTTGATATCGCCGATTTTGAGGTAGCCGGCGGCGAGGGCCAGGCCAGGGAGTGCGAGGAAGCTGAAAGTACATGCCACGGCCAGGCTTTTCATGTGCAGCCGTCGGGAAGACAGGTTCATTGCGGGCGCCTCGTTTTGACAATGTCCGCAGTCTACGCAGCCGGCCGAAGTCAAAGCTGTGCTCGGCATCACGAAACGGTGTTTGACTGCGTGACCCGACTCGTCAGGGCACCAGCAGGGTGAAAGAAGCCAGGTCCGCCGCGCCTGATTTGAATGAGGAATCGATGTATACGTCGGCGCCGACAGCCGCAGACGTCGAGTACACGGAGACACCGTTCAGGCGGTATTGGACCTGCCCACCGACCGCGGCTACGGACAGCCTGTCGCCGACGCTCAACACGCCGGCATTCGCCCGCCAGACGCCACTCTCATAAACGCTGAGAGTGCCATTGGCGCAACGGAAACCGTAGTCCACGTCGCGCCAGTCCGGGCCGGTTTCGGCCAGGCCAAGTCCGAGAATCCAGGTACTTGCAGCGGGTTCCGAGGCGACAGTCCAAGCAATCTCGAATTCATCCGACGCGCCGAGCGATGCCAGCGGTCCGGAGTTCACCGTGTTGTTGGTCCAACCGGTCGGTGCTCCGGTGTAGGAAATGTCGGCATCGGTTGCGGTCATGCCGCCGCTTGCACCCGTCCAGTTCGTGATGGCCAGTTCCGTCGGTGGCTCGATTGTGAGCGGCACACCGAGCAGGCTTACCGCGAGGGACACGTTGCCGTTGGCAAAGGACGAATCCACGTAAAAGGCAGGCATCCCGTTGAAACTGCTCTGGAACAGGGTCTGCCCGTTGAGACGATACTCGATAGTGCCGGCAATGATACGAACGTCGAGTATGTCGCCGGGCTGAAGTGCGCCGCCGCTGGTACGCCATTCGCCATTCTCACGCACGGACACCTGGCCATTATCGATTCGGAAGCCGTAGTCGATGTCCCGCCAGCCAGCACCCGTTTCCTCGACACCGATACCTGCTGCAAACTGACTGGTCGAAACATCCGCCAGTACCCTGAAACGGACGGTGTAGTCATCGTCGTACCCCAACGACACGAACGCCGCCGATGTCGCCGAACTGCTCCACCCGGTGGGTGGCGATGCAAAGCTCACCACATTCCCGACGACACTGGCGCCTCCCGTCGAAGGCAGCCAGCTCACCAGAGGTACCTCAAGCTGCCGGACATCGATCAGAACGAGCCCGGGACTACTTGTTGCTTCGCCGTCGAACGCCACATAGGTGAAGGTGTCCTGGCCGGTGTAGCCCGCAGCCGGTTGATACGTGAGGTTCGGTGACGTACCACTCAAGCTGCCATGAACGGGCGGCTGCGCCACTATGAAAGAGAGCTCATCGAGATCCGGGTCACTGCCGCTCAGCGTGATGGGCAATGCTGATCCAATGGTAGTTACGAGCGACTGATTTACAGCCGTTGGCGACCGGTTGTCACTGGGCGGCGCGGAACCCGGATTGGATGGATCGGCATCGAGCAGATCGTCGATCCCGTCACGGTCGGCATCGATGCCTCCGCCGATGTCTCCTGCGCCGATAGCGCCGTCACCGTTGGTATCCAGAGACGCCCAGCCCGTGCGTGAAACATCGAAGTCGGAGCCGTCATTCAGGGGATTCGTGCTTTCCCGGTCGAGGAAATCCGGAACGCCGTCACCATCGGAATCAGGCGCAACTGACACTGACCCCTGGCCTGCCAACAGGTTGTCAACGATATAGTCACCGTTGGTGTCAGACAAGCCGGCCTCGACGACATCGGGTAGCGCATCATTATCGCTGTCGAGATCGAACACGTTGAAGACCCAATCACTGTCTTCGTCCATGCCGAAGTGCGGCACGCCCGAAATGACGAGACGGTACTGCAGCCCTATTCCATTGCATTCGGCCAAGTCGCCGACATCGCGGCTTGAAATGCCCTCAATCGTAATGCCCGGCACGCCGCTGCCGATATCGATGACGGACACTTCGGTATTCAGTGGTGTGGTCGTCGGGAACAGCGTGCCGACACATTGCAGTCCCGTCCGCAGACCGCTCAGAGCGAATTCGCCGCCATTGAAATTCAGCGCAAACGTTTCCGTGCTGCCATCGAGGTCACCGTCCGCAAGAAGGCCGGAGACAAAGACGGAACTGCCGAGTTGCACGGGGTAAGGACTGAGATCGATCGCACGCGTTTCCCTGCCGCCATTTGCCGGGACACGGGTGGCCGCCGTTGCCAGTGAAAAGCCTTCATCGAGCAGTTCCGCGGAGTCCGTCAGACCGTCGTTGTCGGCATCGATGTCGGCGTTGTCGCCGATACCATCGCCGTCGCTGTCGTATTGTTCGCCGGGATCAGTGGCAAACGCGTCCGAGTTGTCGCCGACGCCATCGCCGTCCGTATCGGCCCATTCCGTGTTGTCGAGGGGAAACAGGTCTGCCGTGTCGAGAATGCCGTCGTTGTCATCGTCGTCGTCGAGGCTGTTGTTCAGGCCGTCGCCGTCGGAATCGCAAGGCAGCAGCCCATTGGAGAGATCGAACGGGGGATCGAGGCGTTTGCCGCCCGAACCGACGATCAACGGCTCTATGTCCTTCGTCGTGAACTCGAGACAGGTCGATTGCTGACTCGCCACATTGAAATTCAGCGTCTTGGTGTCCGTGAGGTCCTCGTCGCGCACGGTGATCGAGAAGCTCACCTTCGCAGGATTGGACAGGACGACCGAATCGGCCGCTTCCAGATTGCCGCCATTCGCGAATTGGAACGGCGAGTCCCCCGTGATTGTACCTACGGATTCCTGCGGCTCATCGTCCGTCATCCGGCCGAGTCCGCTGCGGAAGCGGAGATGCCAAAGTGTCGTCCCGCAATCCTTCCAGAGCATCATCGCCGGCCCATAGATTTCGCTGTAGGGGGGTTCACCACAGGCCTCGTCGCCGTCAACCCGGGTACGAACTACGGGACCGGGAGTTGCAGGAAGGAGTGAGCCGCCTTCCGTCGCACTGTAGAGCTTGTCGGCCAGAACATTCGCAAACACATCGACGATGCCGGATGGCCACTCGATGCGCAATTCATCCACGACCGTATTGCCTGCAAGACCGACATGTATGCGCTGGTCGTTTTGCGACCATCGGTGGTAGCCGCCGTTCTGCTCGCGCAATTGCGTGACGCCGCCGGATGTCACATACACCTTGGCACCCATGCCGTTGCGGTTTGTCACCGTGCCTTGCAGATCCAGTTCCAGCCAGTGATTGGCGTTACCGAGATTGCGGATCAGCGTGTCCGGCCCGCCATGTCCGAAGGGGTAGAAGAGCAAGCCGTTGACCACGGCGACGTCGACAAACCCGTCGACATCATAGTCCGCGACGGCTGCACCTTCCGCGACACCGTACGCGGTGCCGGCGCCGACAGGGCCTTCGCCACCGTGGGTCAGTACCTGCGTAAAGCGGCCGGTGCCGTCATTGTCGTAGTAGCGATTGGGCGTATTTTCCACACCAGCGCCGCAGGCAACGTACAGGTCGAGATCCATGTCGTTGTCGAAATCGGCAGCAACGATGCTCGTACAGTTCACGGGCTCGTCGAGGCCTGGGGCGGTCTTCCAGTTGATGCCGTTGCCCGTATTCCTGCCATAGCGCATGGGGAACGGTTCGTCACGGCTGTCCAGACCGTCGATGGCCAGTGAGGAAACCGGGTCCGCAGCACGAACGCGGATGTAGTGCTGGCTCCCGCTGTTGTCGTAGACGCGCCACTCGCGCGTGCCGGCATTGAATGAAAAGTCGATATTTCGAACCCGCCTCGAAAAGTTGGTGGCTGAATTATGCGTAATGACATCCGGACGAAGGAATGCGCCGCCGCCGTTCCCATCTATCTGGATGGTCACGTTGCCCGTCGTAACGAACCGGACCGCGGTGCCTCGCCCGTCCCGGAACCAGATGTCGAGATCGGTATCGTTCAGCATCGAAGCGCCGCTTGGGCGGATCGCGCCCCGAAGGCCGATGATGTCGCTCAGGAGATCGCCATCGAAATCGCCGACCGCCGTATCGATATTGGCGCCGCGAGAAGGGACGAGGGATGCCTTCGCGTCGCTGCCGGCTTCCGGGAAGTTATCGGCGTCGGCACATATCTTGTCCAGGATGCCGTCGCCATCCAGGTCGATGAACTGGACGTAATTGCCGGAGCAGTTCGTCTCGGACACGAGCGTCGTCCAGGAAGCGGAAGGCACCCAGGCCGCAAAAGCCTGTTCCGACGTGAGGAGGAGTTGCTCGAAATAGCCATTGGTGTCGGCATGATTGACGAAAAATTCATCCTCATCCCCGATCAGGACGTCATCGTCGCCATCATTGTCGAAGTCCGCGAGCGCGGCCGCATGCACGTCACGCTGTGGCAGGTTCAGCCACCAGCCGCCCATGGCCATGTCGTACTCGAACGTAACGTCCTCGAAATCGCCGTCCCCGGTATTCCTATACAGGCGTGTGTAGTCACGGTGACCGTGGTTGTAGAGATCCGGCCAGCCATCCCGGTTGATATTGCCCCACGAGATACCCCAACTTTCCGTGCCGCGCTCGAAATCCAGCTTGTTCGACGTATCTTCGAATTGCACGGGGTCGGCGTTGGCCGTGCCCATCAGGGAGGCCAAAAGAACCGCTTTGACCGGGGATATTCTTGCCATGTGTCGGCGCTCGATGTGGGTGGGTCCCGTGCCTGCCGACCCGAAGACCAACGGCGGCGGAGCAACGGATGGCGCACTCTAGAGCGCTGCAATCGAACCGGTTGCTGCACTTCACATAAAAAACTTGAGAAAGCGAGCGTTGTGACACGGCCTCGCGGGCAACGTGTGACGCAATCGACACTTCTTCAGGGCCGGTATTCAATGAAAGGCTGGCAGAGGCTGGCCTGTGTGCTGCCGGGGGATTCATCGGAATCCGGGGGCGCCAGGATCCGGCGGGTGCGGAGGCAGCACGATGAGGCGCAGGCGCAGGGCCTGCGCCCCGCCGTGGGCGCCGTGGCAATGACGCGTAAAATGCGGCGCAGTTTGCCGCGACTACGCCGGACTCAGTGGTGGGAGTAGTAGGTATCGAACTCCTGCGTAATGGTCGGGTCAGCAAAATTCGGCCAGTGATCCTTGTCGAAACCCGGCGCGTCTTTCAGCTGTTCCTTGTCCGCATTCAGGACGAAGCGCTTTTTTTCGGTATCGAGCTTCAGTGCGCTCATGGGGACGGCAAAAAACTTGTCGCCTATGCCCATGAAACCGCCGAACGACAGCACGGCGTACTCGACCGCACCGCTATCCGTATTGAGCATGAAGTCCTTGATGTCGCCGAGGTCCTCGCCTTGCGGGTTGACAACCGACTCGTGCTTGAGCGTGTCTGCGGATAATACTGTCATGATTCCTCTCCTGTGATTATTCGTTGTAACAAGTAAACAGATGGCCGGGATCGTCGGCACTAGCCGGGATCGTCGGCACTACAGGCTGACCTGCACGAAGCATGCCAATGCGCGCGTGCCTCGCGGCATGGCACGTGCGAGCTTACGTCTGCAGCGGCCCGGGCAGAGGCACCGATTTCTCCGCAAACTTTGCAAAACGCGGAAAAAAATTCTCAGGCCTACGCGTCCCGGTACGCGACGAGCCGCCTGGCGCTAGAATCCGGTAGTAGCCCCGCTATCGGCGCAAATCAATTTCTCGCGGAACAGGATCAGTGGCTGTAATTTTTGAATGGACGGGCTCTGTTACGTTTGGCGATGCCGATGCGTTGCCGATTCGGCGCGTCCGTTGCGGACGCGGCTTCACCTATCGCGACAAGCAGGGAGTGATCGTCCGCGATCCCGAGGTTCGCCAGCGTATCGACGCCCTGGCGATTCCTCCCGCCTGGGAAGATGTGCGGGTTGCTGCCGTGCGGGCCTGGCACGTCCAGGCGATGGGGCGCGATGCGCGCTCCCGGCGCCAGTATCGCTATCATCCCTTGTGGACCGAGCAGAACAAGCTGCGGGATTTCGCTCGCCTGCCGGCGTTTGCTGAAAAGCTGCCTGCGATCCGTGCGTTCGCGGACCAGCAGCTTCGACGCCGGCAGATGGACAAGGAGCGGGTTGTCGGTATCGCCCTGCGATTGCTTGATCGCACGCTGATCCGGATCGGCAACACCGCGCATACGAGGGCAAACGGGACATTCGGGCTTACAACGCTCCGGGACCGGCATGTCGCGATATCAGGAGCAAGCGTGTACTTCGACTTTATCGGGAAGGGGGGAAAGGCCCGTCGTATCCGGCTGGACGATCCCCGGGCGAGCCGCGCCATCGGGCAGTGTCACGAGTTGCCGGGTCACCACCTGTTGCAGTACCTCGACGACGATGGCGAAGTCGAGCCGCTCTTGTCGACGGATGTAAACGAGGCGCTCGCGACGATCACCGGCGAGCCGTTCACGGCGAAGACCTTTCGTACCTGGGGCGGGTCGAGCGATGCCTTCGAACGGCTGGGTAACACCGATCAGGCCATGCCGGAAACGGCCCGGGTGCGTGCACTCAATGCAGCACTTCGAGAAACCGCCGGCCTTCTCGGGAATACCGTCGCCGTATGCCGGAAGTATTATGTGCATCCCGCAATTCCCGAGGCTTACCTCGAGGCAGACTTGCCCCCGGTCAAGGGCCGTGCCCGCAAAGGCCTGAGCGTTGCGGAATCCGCGACGGTGAGGTTTCTCGAGCGGCTCTGACCACAGGCAGACGCTTTGATGCCGCACGCCGCCTTGTCCTGCCTCAATCCGCGATATAATTCCCCGCTTCGCCACAGCTGAACCGGAGACCACCCGATGAGGGCCCACAACGAGCAGCCTGCCAAGAACAGTCCCACGGTCGCCGAGCAGCCCGCCGACGGGTCGAACGCGAGCTGGCAGGCCCGCAAGCTTGCCGCCATCGCACGCGGCCAGGGCAACATGGCGCCGATATACATCGAGCGGGCGCGCAATGCCGAGATGTGGGATGTCGAAGGGCGGCGGTACATCGACTTTGGCACCGGAATCGCCGTCTGTAACACCGGCCACAGCCACCCCCGTATCGTCGCGGCGGTGAAAGAACAAATAGAGCGTTTCAGCCACACCTGCGTGATGGTCACGCCCTACGACTCGGCGGTGCGTCTTGCTGAGCAACTGAATGCCCGCGCCCCGGGTACGACGACCAAGAAATCGATTTTCGTGACTACCGGCGCGGAAGCTGTGGAGAATGCCATCAAGATCGCCCGTGCGTATACGGGCCGCCGCGGCGTCATTGCCTTCAACGGCGGTTTCCACGGGCGCACGATGATGGCGATGGGCCTGACCGGGAAAATCACGCCCTACAAGAATTTGTTCGGGCCGTTTCCGGGTGAGGTGTATCACGCACCATTCCCGATCGCCTACCACGGCGTATCGACCGCGGAGTCGATCAAGGCGCTGCACACGCTGTTCAAGGTCGATATTGCGCCGTCCGACGTAGCTGCGATCATCGTCGAGCCGGTGCAGGGCGAAGGGGGCTTCTACGTTGCGCCCGATGAGTTTCTCGTGGCACTCCGGACGATCTGCGACCAGCACGGGATCGTCCTGGTTGCCGACGAAATCCAGAGCGGATTTGGCCGAACGGGACGCTTCTTCGCGAGCGAGTACGCCGGTATCGAGCCGGACCTCCTGACGACGGCCAAGGGTATCGCCGGCGGCTACCCGCTCGCCGCCGTCGTTGGTAAGGCCCACATCATGGATGCGCCGCTCCCCGGCGGCCTCGGTGGCACGTATGCCGGCTCGCCGGTGGGTTGTGCCGCCGCCCTGGCGGTGCTCGAGGTCATGGACGAAGACAGGCTGGTCGAGCGTTCGTCGGCCATCGGCCGGCGCGCGGGAGCACGGCTCGAGTCCATGCAGAAAAAGCATCCCGCGACGATCGGGGAGATTCGTGCCCACCGGGGCGCGATGCTCGCAATCGAACTCGTTTCGAATGGCAACGCGGACGAACCGGCTGCCGACCTGACCAAAGCCTTGGTTGCAAAAGCCTGTGATGAAGGACTCGTGCTGTTGTCCTGTGGCATCAACGGCAACGTCATTCGGCTGCTGCCGGCGCTCACGATCAGCGACGAGTTGCTGGATGAAGGCTTCGATATCCTGGAAGCCTGCCTGGACGCAGTCGTCCAGTCGACTCGTGACACCGCCCGGTCAGAACAGGCGTGACAGGGCCAGCGACCAGAGCACCAGAAGGATCACGACGCCGGCCATGAACGCCCGGCGTCGCGCGGGTACGGCGTTGCTGCGCGTGTGGATCCAGGCATGTGCCAGGCGTGACGCGACGAATAGCCATGCGAGGACCTGCACCAGTGCGCCGGTCGCGTTGACGGCTACCAGCACAAAGCACACGACGTAGAACAGCACCGGAACCTCGAACTGGTTGCGAATGTTGTTGTTGATCTTCACGACGCTCTCGGGCCAGGCATCGTCATGCAGCGCCACCCGTGCGCGGTCGACCGAGCCGGCCTTGATGGCGCGGGACTTCGCGACGCCGAGGGCAATGTAAACGACGATCGTCAACCCGACCTGGACGAGAACCGGGAGGAAGAGGGAATGGGTGGTCAGGAACACTGTCGATCTCCCCGTCAGCGTGCCGTAACGGCTGTGCCGCTCACGCTCACCATCAGCATGGCGCCCTGGGCACCCACGGTCTCGTAGTCGATATCGATGCCGACGACGGCATTGGCACCCCGTTCCTTCGCCTGCTGTGACATCTCGGTAAACGCGATCTCGCGCGCTTTTTTCAGCTCACTTTCGTACGCGGCGGATCGGCCGCCCACAATGTCGCGAATACCCGCAAAAAAATCCTTGAATACATTGGCGCCCAGGATGGCTTCGCCCGTTACTACCCCATGATACGTCTGGATCGTCTTGCCTTCGAGCGCGGGCGTGGTGGAGTGCAGCACATTATTCTCCAGTGGCGGGCAGGGCCACTACTATACACAAGCGCCCGGCTTCTCTGCTGCAAGAGCAGCAATCCGCGGGTTCAGTAGAAAATTTACCCAAACCGCGCATAATGGACGGTCTTTGCCGGAGACCGATCATGGCCGACCTGTTCGACAACCCGATGGGCCTCGACGGCTTCGAGTTCGTCGAGTTCGCGTCGCCCGGACCTAGCGTACTTGAGCCGGTTTTCGATGCGCTGGGCTTCACCGCCATCGCGCGCCACCGCTCGAAGAACGTCACCCTGTACCGCCAGGGCGACATCAACTTCATTCTCAATGCCGAGCCGAAAAGCCTCGCTGCGTACTTCGCGCAGGAACACGGACCGAGTGCCTGCGGGATGGCCTTTCGCGTGCGTGACGCACACAAGGCCTACCGACGCGCAATCGAGCTCGGCGCGCAGCCAATCGACATCCCGACGGGGCCGATGGAGCTGCGTCTGCCGGCGCTCAAGGGGATCGGCGGTGCACCGCTGTACCTGATCGATCGTTATGCACCCGGCAGCTCGATCTACGACATCGACTTTGAATATTTCGACGGCGCTGACCGTCATCCCGGCGGCTGCGGCTTCCATACGCTCGATCACCTGACGCATAACGTATATCGCGGGCGCATGGGTTTCTGGGCGAAGTACTATGAAAACCTGTTCAATTTCCGCGAGATTCGCTACTTCGACATCAAGGGCGAGTACACGGGGCTGCACTCGAAGGCCCTGACCGCACCCGACGGTAGGATTCGTATTCCGCTGAACGAGGAAGCATCGAAGGAAACGGGCCAGATCGAGGAGTTCCTCATGGCCTACAATGGGGAAGGTATCCAGCACATCGCGCTCGCCTGCGACGATCTTTACGGCTGCTATGACCGGCTCGCGGCGCGTGGTATGAAGTTCATGTCACCGCCTCCCGACACTTACTACGAGATGCTGGCAGAACGCCTGCCCGGACACGGCGAACCCATGCAGGAACTGAGATCGCGCGGTATCCTGCTCGATGGCTCGACGGAGGGGGGCGAACCGAAGCTCCTGTTGCAGATTTTCTCTGCGGCGCTCGTCGGCCCGGTCTTCTTCGAATTTATCCAGCGGAAGCAGGACGAAGGCTTCGGCGAAGGCAATTTCAAGGCGCTGTTCGAATCCATCGAACGCGACCAGGTCGCGCGCGGCATCATTGGCGCGGGCAGGCCGGCGGGCACGTCGGCAAAGGGGGCCTGAGATGAACGTAAAACGCATTCATCATGTCGCTTACCGCTGCAGGGACGCGAAAGAGACCGTGGCTTTCTACCAGCGCGTGCTCAACATGGACTTCCTGCTCGCGTTTGCCGAGGACCAGGTCCCGTCGACTAAAGAGCCGGATCCCTATATGCACGTTTTCCTGGATGCAGGAATGGGCAACGTGCTGGCCTTCTTCGAGCTGCCGACCAAAGCCGAGATGGACCGCGACAACAACACGCCGAGATGGGTGCAGCATATTGCGATGGAAGTCGAGGACTACGATGCCCTGCTAGAGGCGAAGCGGCACATCGAAGGCGAAGGCGTCGAGGTCCTGGGCCCGACGAATCACGGCATTTTCCAGTCCATTTACTTCTTCGACCCGAACGGACACCGGCTGGAACTCGTTGCGAACACGCAGACGCAGGAACAGCTCGATGAGCTGAAGCGCGTCGCGCCGGCAATGCTCGAGGAATGGAGCCGCACGAAGAAGGCGCCGAAACACGCAAGCTGGCTGCACGAGCTCGAGTTCACCGGTGACGTGAAGTGAAACTCGCGTCGCTGAAGGCCGGCCGCGACGGCCGGCTCGTGGTTGTTACGGACGACCTGTCCCGCTGTGTGCCGGCCGACGGTATCGCCGCAACCTTGCAGCAGGCGCTGGACGACTGGCCGGGAATCGAGCCGGCACTCCGAGCCCTCGCTGCCGAACTCGCTGACGGCACGGCCGGCATGCCGTTCGACGAGTCCGCCTGCGCATCGCCGCTGCCGAGGGCGTACCAGTGGGCGGACGGTTCTGCCTACGTCAATCACGTCGAGCTGGTGCGAAAGGCACGCGGTGCGGAGATGCCCGCGAGTTTCTGGACCGATCCGCTCATGTACCAGGGCGGGTCCGATAGCTTCCTCGGCCCGCGTGATGGCATCCCGGCAGGCGACGAGGCCTGGGGCATCGATTTCGAGGCGGAAGTCGCGGTCATCACGGGCGACGTCCCCATGGGTGTCTCGGCAAATGACGCCGGGGCTTACATCCGCCTGCTCATGCTCGTGAACGACGTGTCCCTGCGGAACCTCGTCCCGGCGGAGCTCGCCAAGGGTTTCGGCTTTTTCCAGTCGAAGCCCTCGAGCGCGTTCTCGCCGGTTGCCGTGACGCCGAACGCGCTTGGCGATGCGTGGCAAGACAACAAGTTGCACCTGCCGCTTCTGTCTTTTCTCAATGGTGATGCCTTCGGTTCGCCGAATGCCGGTGTCGACATGACCTTCGATTTCTCGCAACTGATTGCGCATGCCGCAAAGACCCGGCCCCTGGGGGCGGGCACCATCATCGGCTCGGGCACGGTTTCGAACCGGGAGGGGGATGGCCCCGGCAGGCCGGTAGACCAGGGCGGCGTGGGCTACTCATGCATTGCGGAGCTGCGCACCATCGAGACCCTGGAATCCGGCGCGCCGGTGACCCGTTTCCTCCGCATCGGCGACCGCGTTGCCGTGGAGATGCGAGATCACGCGGGTAACAGCCTCTTCGGACGCATCGACCAGGCGGTCGTGCCCTGCGAGCTTCCGCTGTGACGCCGCGCCTGTACAGTTACTGGCGCTCGTCGGCCGCGTACCGGGTCCGTATTGCCCTGAACCTCAAAGGCATCCCACACGAAATCCTGCCCGTGTCGCTCGTCGCGGACGGCGGGCAGCATCGGCATGAGGGTTACCGCAAGATCAATCCACAAGCGTTTGTACCGTTCTTCGACGATGGCATGGTCGCCATCGGCCAGTCACAAGCCATCATGGAATACCTGGAGGAAGCCTACGAGGGTTTCCGGCTGCTGCCTGAGGATATCGCCGATCGGGCGTTCGTCCGGGCATTCAGCAATCTCGTCTGCTGCGACATCCATCCGCTGAACAACCTGCGCGTGATGCAGTACCTCGGCGGGTCACTCGGCATCGATGAGCGCTCGCGCGATGAATGGTACCGGCACTGGATCGCCGAGGGCTTCGTTGCGGCGGAAGCACTCGCACGGCAGCGCGAGGATCGGGGGGATTACCTCTGCGGCGGTGTGCCCTCGATGGCAGATGCCTGTCTCGTCCCGCAGATGTACAACGCCCG
Source organism: Woeseiaceae bacterium (assembly GCA_041743865.1). Lineage (GTDB taxonomy): Bacteria > Pseudomonadota > Gammaproteobacteria > Steroidobacterales > Woeseiaceae > UBA1847. The sequence goes on along the minus strand of JBGTLY010000219.1, from coordinate 113 downwards.
CCGCTTCGAATTGCCGCTCGATGCGTTTCCCCGCCTCCTGGCCGTGGATGCCGCGTGCCGTGCGCTGGGTGCGTTCCAGCGCGCGGCTCCCGACGCACAGGCAGACGCGGTCG
>JBGTLY010000218.1:0-10792 GCA_041743865.1 Woeseiaceae bacterium | reverse complement strand
AATGAGCGCATCCGCCGCCCAGGCGTCGGATCGGTCGGCATGACAGGAAGCACAGGCATGCGGCACGCCGGTCTGCGCCGACAGGTCAGGGCGTGGCACGCGAAAGCCGTGGTCGCGCCGCGGATCGACGACCATGTAGGTCCGCTCGGGCATGTGGCAGTCGACGCAATCAACGGCGTCCGCGCTGTGACCCGTGTGCTCCCGGGCCGCGAAGCGCGCCGGCAGGTGACATCGGGCACAAACGTCGTCCGGATCCGGCCCGGTGACGAGTTCAAGCGAATGGGGATCGTGGCAATCGCTGCAGGTCACCCCGGCGCGGTACATCCGGCTCTGCAGGAACGAGCCGTATTCATACACCTCATCCCGGATCTGGCCGTCGGGGAAATAGAGGCCCTCGTCGAGCAATGCCGGCATGTGCGAATCCGTCAGGGGGCGTCCGTGCACATAGTCATTGGTGAGTACACCGCGCCGCGCGTGGCATCGCCCGCAGGTCTCCGGCTGCTGCGGCGGCTGCATCGCCGGCTCGCTTCGCTCGGCGATGCCGGTGTCGGTATTCATCAGCCATACGGCACGTCCCGTATCGTCGAGGTCGACGACGAGGCCGTAACGGCTGTTCGCGAATCGACCCTGGCCGGCTTCGGTTACGTGCACGGAGCCCGGTCCATGACAGGCCTCGCAGCCGACCGAGATTTCGTCCCAGGTCGTATCGAACGTGTCCGACGCTGCGTCATAGCCCATGACGAGATTCGTCGAATGGCACTCAGCGCACATGAAGTTCCAGTTCTGCTGGCGGCCGGTCCAGTGGAGAATATCGCCTGGCGCGATATGTTCGTCCGGGTAGAGGTGAAACCAGCGTTGCCCGCCGTCCTTCGCGGCGCGCGTGTCCCAGGCAAAGGGCAGCGCCTGCAAACGGCCGCCGGGAAAGGACACGAGGTATTGCTGCAGCGGCTCGACACCGAAGACATAGTCCACCGCATAAACCTGCGGCTGGCCAAGGGCATTCAAGGTTTCGACATTGAAAATGGCGCCGTCCCGGAAAAACCGGTTCGATTCGCCGAAGTAGTCGAAGCGGGTATCGGAGAAATCGCCGAGGACGCTGTCCTCGCTCGCGTGCTGCATCGCGAGCTCGTGATGCGACCCGATCCACGCCGCGTGCTCGTCGGCATGACACGACGCGCAGGCGTCACTCCCGGTGAACGTCGCCGTCACCGGTAGCGGGGGCTGCGTCTCGCTTTGCTTCGTACATGCGACGAGCAGAACTGCTGTCGCGCCCAAACAATAGTGCCGAATGCGCAGGCCGCAGACGAACGGCCGTCGCATGTTACTCGGCGATGACGTTTTCCGCCTGCGGGCCTTTCTGTCCGTCGGTGACTTCCATCGTCACCTTCTGGCCCTCTTTCAGCGACTTGAATCCTTCCATCACGATCGCGCTGTGGTGAACGAATACGTCCTTGCCACCTTCGCGCTCGATGAAACCGAATCCCTTGTCATCATTGAACCACTTCACGGTTCCCGAAACTCGTTCTGACATATCTACCTCAAAGCAAAGAACGCCTGGGCATGCCGACTTCCGAACTTGCGGCTGCACAGGGCCAGTACATCCTACCTGCAAACGAGAGCGTTGGCTCGCGAATCTGCATTCAAGGGTAAACGTAAACTGTGACAGAACTGCGATGCACCTCAATCACCGGGATTGATCGACCCGGAACCCGGCCCCCGGACGGCCGCGGTTCGCCGGACACCGCCCTGGCAAGGTCCGGCTGCGCAAGGGGCTAGGGCAAACGGCGGACGAGACTGTCCCGCCCCAATTTGGACGCGTCGTTGCACCCGATCAGTGCCAGGGTGCGCTCGAACTCCTCGCGCAAAATAGTGAGCGATCGTTCAACGCCGGCCTGGCCGCCCGCGGCCAGGCCGTAGAGATAGGCGCGGCCGATGCTGCAGGCGCTTGCACCGGCTGCGAGTGCCTTGACGATGTGACTGCCGCGGCGGATGCCGCCATCGCAGATGATCTCCAGTCGGTCGTGCAATGCATCGGCGACCGGCGCAACGCAATCGACTGGCGCCGGCGACGAATCGAGCTGTCGTCCGCCATGGTTCGAGAGCATCACGGCACTTGCACCGGCGTCGGCGGCCTTCCGGCAGTCCGCCACGGTCTGGACACCTTTGATGACCAGGGGCCCGTTCCACTCGGCCGCCAGCCATTCGACATCACGCCAGGTCAGCGAGCGATCGAGCTCTCGATCGATGTACTCGCGAATGCCACCTTCGATCGCAAGTGCCGCGTTGCTTCGTGTGATGTTGACCATCTCCACGTCCTTCCGGATCAGTACGCGATATAACCAGTGTGGATGGCGGAGGAACCCTGCGGCTTGGCGCATCCGGGACCGAGGCTTTGCCGAGAAGCCATGCACGAAATCCCGTTCCCGGTTGCCGGCCACTGGCGTATCCACCGTCAGGCACAGTGCCGCATAAGCGTTCTCGCGACACAGCGCTACGAGTTCACGGCTGAGTCCGCGATCCTTGAACACGTAAAGCTGGTAAAGCTTCGGCCCATCCGTTGCGCGTGCCACGTCCGCGATCGTCGTCGTGCCGAGTGTCGACAGGCTGTAGATCATTCCGAACCGACGCGCAGCGCGTGCCACGGCCGGCTCGCCGTCACCATGAAACAGCCGGGAAGCACCGGTCGGCGCAAGCATGACCGGCCAGTCGACAGGCTGGCCGAACAGCGTACTCTGCGTCTCTATGCGGCTCACGTCGGAGAGCTGAGTCGCCAGCAGTTCATAGTCATCGAAGGCGGCCGTGTTGCGCCTGAGGCTCAGCTCGTCGTCGGCGCCACCATCGATGTAATGAAAGACCGGCCCCGGTAATCGCTTGCGTGCGAGTCGTCGCAGGTCCGCGATATTGTGACAGGCATGGAGCGACATGGCGCGACGTTAGCACGAACCTTCGCGATCCGGTGCCGCCGACGGTAGAATCGCAGCCGCCCTTCCTGACCGGACCCCGTCCCGGATGATCGACGCCATCGACTACGCAAGAAACCGCCGCGTTGCACTGTGGCTTTTTGGCTGTTGCGCGCTGGTGTTCCTGATGATCGTTCTCGGCGGCGTGACCCGCCTGACCGGGTCGGGCCTGTCGATGACGGACTGGAGGCCGGTTACGGGAGTGCTGCCGCCGCTGTCTGACGCGGCCTGGGCAGACGAATTTGCGCGGTACCGGGCATCGCCGGAATTCCGGTATGTCAATTCACACATGGACGTGGCGCTTTTCAAGGAAATCTTCTGGCTCGAATACCTGCACAGGCTGCTCGGACGGGTTATTGGCGTTGTGTTTCTCGTGCCGTTCATCGTATTTGCCGCGCGCGGCTACATACGCCGGCGGGACTGGCCAACCTACATCGCGATGTTTGTCCTGGGCGGCCTGCAAGGATTGCTCGGCTGGTACATGGTGAAAAGCGGGCTGGTCGATGTGCCGGCGGTGAGTCAGTACCGCCTCACCGCGCACCTCGCTGCGGCGTTGCTGATCTATGGATTCATGTTCTGGGTGGCGTTGTCCTTGCTGTGCCCCGTCGTCCGCGGGCGCCGGCACCCGTGGTTTCGCCGCTCGGTTGGCTTGACGTCACTCGTTTGCGCTACGATCGTCTCCGGCGGTTTCGTCGCAGGGCTCAAGGCCGGCAAGCTCTTCAATACGTTCCCGAAGATGGGGGACGACTGGTTGCCGCCCGGGGCACTGGCGCTCGCGCCGGCCTGGCGCAACGCCTTCGAAAATCCGGTGCTGGTGCAGTTCGATCATCGCGTGCTCGCGACGGTAACATTCTGCTGTGTGCTGCTCGCCTGGTTCGCCCTCGGACGCGTGACGCTTCCGCGCCGCGCGACCCTGGGCCGGCATGTGTTGTTGCTGGCGGTCATCGTGCAGGTCGCCCTCGGCATCATGACCCTGCTCACCCGCGTGCCGATTGCCCTGGCGGCGGCGCACCAGGCGGTGGCCGTCGTCGTATTTTCAGCCGCCCTGTACCTGGCCCACAGCCTCCGCGCGACGGACGCGCCGGCACGTTAATGGCTCAGCTGCCGACGGTAGTGAGCCAGCTGTGCGTATCCGGCGCCTGTCCGTATTGGATCGACTGCAGGGCGGATCGCAGTCGCTCCACGTTCGGGCCGCCCCGCCCGTCCCGCACGGCGATTTCCCTTCCCTCGTAAACGAGAGTGCCCACCGGCGTGAGGCACGCGGCGGTCCCGGAGAGGGCCGCCTCGAAGGACGGTACCCAGCCGAGCAGTTCCTTTACGGTGAAATTGCGCTCGTTCACGCGGTAGCCGAGATCCTTTGCCAACGTCAGGATCGATGCCCGCGTCATGCCGTGCAGGAACGAGGTGTCGAGCGGCTTGGTGATGATCTCCTCATCGTTGATCAGCAGGAAGTTGGCCGCCCCCGTCTCCTGTACATCGCCGCGCGGGCAGAACAGGACCTGGTCGACGCCGTACTCTGACTTCGCCGACAGCGTAGGTCCCAGTGCCGCGGCATAGTTGCCGCCGGTCTTCGTGCTGCCGAGCTGTTCGGTCGAGCGTGATCGCTGGTCTTCGACCAGCAACTTCAGGGGCCGCACACCGCCAGCGAAGTAGTCTCCGACCGGCGACGCAATGACATACAGCAAGGCCGTCTTCGACGGTGAGGCCGCCGCGCCGATATTCGGGAGGGTGCCAATGAGTGTGGGTCGCAGGTACAGTGAACTCGGCGGCGCCGGAATATCCCCGATATGCCGTGCGACAAGTTTTTGGACCATGCCGGCCAATCCCTCGGTCTCGGGTACCGGCAGCCGGAGAGACGCCGCGCTCCGCTGCATGCGCGCGACATGATCATAAAGGCGGAAGATATGCGCCTTGCCGTCCGGCCAGCGATAGGCCTTGAATCCCTCGAAACAGGTGCTCGCATAGTGCAGGACATGGGCCGCAGGATGCAGCGGTATCGGCCCCAGTGGGCGGAGCTCTGCGGGCTTCCATACCTCGCCGTCGAAGCCTGCGATCACGAAGTGATCGCAGAACTCGGTGCCAAACTGACTCATCGTAAACCCGGATGGAGCGATTGAAGGGCCGTAACTTTGCCATTAACCCCGAAGCATTGGCCAGTACAGTTTTTGTGGTAGCTGACGAACGCGGCTCCGGCACCGTCTTGCGCAGGCGTTCCCACGAGAGCGACGAACACCACGCCGGACCCGGCCTGCCGCTAGAACGTCGGCGGCGTGCAGGCGGAGATGAGTTCGCAGGCATCGCTGCCCGGATTGTGAAACGCGTGCGGCTGCTTGCTGCGGAAGTAATAGGCATCGCCGGCCCCGAGCAGCTGCTCCTGGTCGCCGACCGTCACCCGCAGGCGGCCGGACAGGATGAGGCCGCATTCCTCGCCGTCGTGGGAAATCGCGTGCCGGCCCGTGCCGGCTCCCGGCTCGTATCGTTCCTTGAGCAGCTGAATGGCGCGCTCGCGCAGGTTGCCGCCGACCTGCCGATAGGAGACGCCGCCATCGGCAATTTCTGTCAGTTCGCCTGCCCGGAAAAAGATCCGGTCCGCCGTCTCGGACGCATCGCTGAAGAATTCGGACAGGCTGACCGGAATCCCGTCCAGGACCTTTTTCAGCATACTGACCGTCGGGTTCAGCTTCCCGGCTTCAATTTGCGAAATACTGGCATTGGCGACGCCGGTCCGGCGCGCCAGCTGGCGCTGAGACTGCCGGCTCCGTTGCCTCAGTTCGCGCAGCCGTTGGCCAAGGGTCAAAGGCATGATGGGCTCCCCTGTTTACTAAACTGAACATTCTTTGCCTGCATCGCAGAAAAATCAAGCACTTGAGGGGAGTCTCCTAACTCGTTGTTTAACATCGGCAAGCGCGCGTACAATGCCGCGAGCACAGCGCCGCCCCGCTTTTTCCCGGAGTTTTTTTCGATGGCCGTAGCCAGAGACCCCCTCGACGCGTACTGGATGCCGTTTACGGCGAACCGCGATTTCAAAAAGAACCCGCGCGTGATCCGGAGCGCGTCCGGCCACCACTATGTCGCGAACGACGGGCGTAAGCTGTATGACTTTTTCTCCGGCTTGTGGACCAGCGGCGTGGGACACTGCCACCCGAAAATAGTCGCGGCCGTGCAGAAACAGGTGGCAGAGCTCGACTACGCGATGACTTTCCAGCTCGGCAACAATCCCTCGGCAGAACTCGCCGCCGGCGTCGTTGCGCTCGCACCGGCGGGCTTCACTCAATGTTTCTTCACCAACTCCGGCTCGGAATCGGTCGATACGGCGCTGAAGATCGCGCTCGGTTACCATCGTGCGCGCGGCGAAGGCCACCGAACCCGGCTGATCGGTCGCGAGCGCGGATATCACGGCGTGAATTTCGGTGGCATGTCCGTGGGCGGAATGGTGCCTAACCGCAGGCTTTTCAGCGCGAACCTGCTCCCGGGCGTCGACCACATGCGGACCACTACGGATCTCGCGCACACCGCCTTCTCCCGCGGACAACCCGCGTGGGGGGCGCACCTGGCCGACGACCTCGAGCGTCTCTGCGCCCTCCATGACGGCAGCAATATTGCAGCTGTCATCGTCGAGCCGGTAGCCGGTTCCGCCGGCGTACTGCCGCCTCCCGTGGGGTATCTCGAGCGTCTGCGCGAGATCTGCGATCGCCACGGCATCCTGCTCATCTTTGATGAGGTGATTACCGCGTTCGGTCGGGTCGGCAAGGCGTTTGCGGCCGAGACGTTCAGCGTCACGCCGGACATCATCACTACTGCAAAAGGGCTGACGAACGGGGTCATACCGATGGGCGCAGTACTCGTACGCGATCACATCCATGACGCGTTCATGCAGGGTCCGGCGGGCATCGAACTTTTCCACGGTTACACCTATTCAGGTCATCCGGTCGCCGCCGCAGCAGGACTTGCTGCACTCGAGGTATACCGCGATGAAGGTACGTTCGAGCAGGCGGCGTCGCTTGCCGCACCGTTCGCTGAACTGCTGCACGACTTCGACGGTCACGGCAAGGTGATCGACGTGCGCAATTCCGGACTGATGGGCGCGATAGAGTTGGCGCCCCGCCCGGGTGCCCCGGGCGCACGGGGTCTCGAGATCCACAAGCGCTGTTTCTGGGAGGAAGACCTGGTAGTCCGAAACGGCATGGATACGATTGTATTTTCCCCCTTCCTGAATTCAGACACGCGCGACTGGGAGCAAAGTTTCGAAAAAATCCGCCGTGTACTCGACACCATCGACTGAACAGGAAGCCGCATGAGCGCCAGCCCTGAATTGCATCCCGAAACGACCGACTCCCTCGGCCACTTCATCAACGGCAGGCCTGTCGCCGGCGGGGGCCGTATGCTCGAGGTTCACAACCCGGCAACCGGCCGGGTTGCCCGGCGGGTCGCGCTCGCGGACGCAGGGGTCGTCGACGATGCTATCGCCGCCGCGTCAGCGGCATTCCCGGCATGGCGCAACACGCCGCCCGCCCGGCGCGCCCGAATCCTGTTTCGCTACAAGCAATTGCTCGAGGAGCACGCGGAGACGATTGCCGCGCTGCTCACCGAAGAACACGGCAAGGTGTTCGATGACGCGTTGGGCGAATTCCAGCGGGGTGTCGAGGTCGTGGACTATGCCTGCGGCATCCCGGAGTTGCTGAAGGGCGAGTATTCGAAAAACGTCGGGCCCGCGATCGACAGCTGGTCGGAATTCCAGGCACTCGGCGTCGTCGCTGGCATCACGCCGTTCAACTTCCCGGCAATGGTCCCGATGTGGATGTATCCGATGGCGATCGCGTGCGGCAATACATTCATTCTCAAACCCTCGGAAAAAGATCCCGGCGCCCCGTTGTTGCTCGCGCAGCTGTTCTCGGAGGCGGGCCTTCCCGATGGCGTATTCAACGTAGTGAACGGTGACAAGCTTGCGGTCGACGGCCTGCTTGCCGATCCGCGGGTGCAAGCCGTCAGTTTCGTGGGCTCCACGCCCGTTGCGGAGTACATCTACACGACAGGTACCGCGAACGGCAAGCGCGTGCAGGCTCTTGGCGGCGCCAAGAATCACGCGGTCGTCATGCCGGATGCGGACATCGACAATGCCGTGAACGCTCTGACCGGTGCGGCTTACGGTTCCTGCGGCGAACGCTGCATGGCGATTTCCGTCGCGGTGTGTGTGGGCAACGAGACCGCGGACGAGGTTGTTCGCCGGCTGAAGGAAGCGCTTGCCGGGCTCAGGGTCGGTAACGGAAAGGACTGCTCGAACCAGATGGGACCGCTGGTTACACGGGAGCATTGCGATAAGGTGCGCGGCTATGTCGAGATTGGCGTCGACGAAGGCGCGGAACTGGTCGTCGATGGCCGAAAGCTCGTGATTGATGGTCATCCCGACGGCTATTTCCTCGGGCCGTGCCTTTTCGACCGGGTTACGCCGGACATGCGCATCTACAGAGAAGAGATTTTCGGGCCGGTGCTTTGCATCGTGCGGGTGGAATCGCAGGAACGGGCCATGCAACTCATCGACGAGCACGAATACGGAAACGGCACCTGCATTTTCACACGCGACGGCGAGGCGGCGCGCTATTTCGCCGACAACATCCAGGTAGGCATGGTCGGCATCAACGTCCCGCTGCCGGTTCCCGTCGCCTACCACAGTTTCGGAGGCTGGAAGCGCTCGTTATTCGGCGACCTGTACGCCTACGGGCCGGACAGCGTGCGCTTCTACACGCGCCGCAAGACTATTACGCAGCGTTGGCCGTCGGGCGGAGTGCGCGAGCAGGCACAATTTGCTTTCCCGGGCGGCAGCTGACGAGCAATCCGGGCCCCTCCGGAGCGATGACTGGCATGCGCTCGTGCTTCGCGGGTACTATCACGAGTCCCGATACGAAGTGAGCAAATCAATGAGAACTCTCGCAGTTGCGCTGCTGAGCCTGATACCGGCAGCCGCCTTCGCACAGGACACGGCCACGGCCTACAAATCGACGGAAGTGGCTCCCGGCATCTATGTCCTCGAGGGCGCCGACGGCTTCGGCGGCGGCAACATCGGTCTGCTGGCCGGGGAAGATCATATCGCGCTGATCGATGACGGCCTGGTGCCGACTGCAGAAATACTGTTCGCCTACGTGGAGAAACTTGCCGGGCGGCCGGTCGATTTTGTTGTGAATACCCATGTTCACGGCGACCATGCGGGCGGCAATGCCTATTTCGCCGGCCATGACGCGACTATCTTCGCGCACGAAAACATTCGCCGGCGTCTCGAGGCGGAACCGGAATCGGCCGGCGGGCCCGGCGGTATGCCGGTCGTGACATTCGATGATGGCGTGACCTTGCACCTGAACGGCATCGAGGCTCGCGTGCATCACCTGCCCAACGCCCATACCGACGGTGATTCGTTCGTAACGTTCCCCAACGCGAACGTCATCCAGACCGGCGACGTATATTTCAATGGCATGTTTCCGTTCATCGACCTCGACAATGGCGGAAGCGTCGATGGATTCATTGCGGCCCAGCGAAGGGTCATCGAACTCGCGGACAACGACACGCGGATCATTCCGGGCCATGGGTCAATCGCGACAAAGTCCGACCTGGAGCGTGATCTCGCCATGCTGCTCGATGCGCGTTCGGCAGTGAAGGCCCTCATCGACGCCGGGAAAAGTGAGGACGACGTACTTGCCGCAAATCCGCTGGCCGAGCACCACGAAAAATATGACTGGGCATTTATTACGACGGAACGGATGACACGCACCCTGTATCGCGACCTGGAGGGCAGTTAGCGGATGGATATGAAGCAGGCCGCTACCCTCATAGACCAATGCTGGGACGAATCGATCATCCCCACGCTTTGTGATTACATCCGGATCCCCAACAAGTCGCCGCACTTCGATCCCGACTGGGCTGCCCATGGCCACATGGACAAGGCGGTCGCGCTGCTGGAAGACTGGTGCCGGGACCAGCCCATCAAGGGAATGACGGTCGAAGTCGTGCGCCTCCAGGGCCGTACGCCAGTCCTGTTCATCGACGTGCCTGGAGCGTCTGACGATGTAGTGCTGCTCTACGGTCACTACGACAAGCAGCCGGAGTTCAGCGGCTGGCGCGAGGGCCTCGCGCCCTGGGAACCGGTGATCGAGGACGGGAAGCTGTATGGCCGCGGCGCTGCCGACGACGGCTACGCGCTGTTCGGCTGCCTGACGGCCATCGAGGCGCTGCAGCGCGAAGGCGTCGGCCACGGCCGCTGCCTGGTGCTCATCGAGGGCTGCGAGGAGAGCGGCAGCTTCGATCTGCCGCACTACATGGACCATCTCGCGGAGCGCATCGGCACGCCGGATCTGGTGATCTGCCTCGACGCGGAAGCCGGCAACTACGACCAGCTCTGGCTCACTACATCACTGCGCGGCATGCTCCCCGGCGTGTTGACCGTCGAGGTGCTCACGGAGGGCGTCCACAGCGGCATGGCCGGCAACATCGTGCCGTCGAGCTTCCGACATCTGCGCGGGCTCATCGAGCGCGTCGAGGACGCCGTGACCGGTGAGCTTGCGGACGTGCTGCACGTGCAGATTCCCGACTCCGTGCGCGCCCAGGCGAAGCAGACCGCAGAGGTCCTTGGCGACTCGGTGTTCACGAAGTTCCCCTGGGTGGCCGGCGCGCCGACGGACATGACGCCGACGGAAGCGCTGATCGCCAACACCTGGCATCCGAGCATGGCGACCGTGGGCATCTCCGGTGCGCCGGAGGTACAGGACGCAGGCAACACGCTGCGCCCGAAGACGCAGGCGAAGCTGGTGTTCCGGCTGCCGCCAACGCTCGATGCGGAAGAAGCC